>CADEGN010000628.1 GCA_902826865.1 uncultured Myxococcales bacterium | reverse complement strand
GATAGCACACCGTGCCGAGCAGGCGATGAAGGCCGTGATGTTCGACGAAGAAGTCCTCGGTCCACGTGCGTGACTCGCCCGGGCGGAGATGACGGCGCTTGCGCTTCCAGAGGAAGCGTCGCAACCGTCGCCAGACGTACACGTCGACCTGCCGGAACTTGTTCGCGGCGTTCCCCGTGCGGAAGTAGTTCGCCCAACCCCGAAGAATCGGGTTGAGCTTGGTGATGAGGACGCGAACGTCCTTCACCCAATTCCACTTCGACGAGGTCAGCTCCCGGACGCGCTGCCGCAGCGACTTCATCGCTCGCGTCGAGGGCCATCGATGCAGGAAGTAGAGGCGCTTGCGCTTCTTCTCCCAGATCGCCCCCGACAACTGCTTACGCAGATGACAGCCCAAGAAGTCGAAGCCGTTCTTTCCCCACGAGAGGTCCAGCCGCTTCGTCTTCTCCGGGTGCAGCCGCAGCTTCAGGTACTCGAACACGCGCCGGACCAATCTCTCGGCCTCGTCGCGATCTCTTCGTGACCGGCACAGGATCACGAGGTCGTCGGCGTAGCGCACGAGCGTGCCCAAGTGGGCATACTTGCGCGACCACGTCTCGTCGAGCACGTGCAGGTAGATGTTGGCGAGCAGCGGCGAGATCACCCCACCTTGGGGTGTCCCCGCCACGGCGCTGCGCACCACTCCATCTTCGAGCACGCCGACCTTCAGCCACTGCCGCAACAGCCTGAGCACCCTGCGGTCCGAGATGCGCCGAGCCACGAGCTTCATCAGTCGCTCGTGGTCGATGCTCCCGAAGAAATCCTCGATGTCGGCGTCCAGGACGAGATTCTCGCCCTTGGCCGCCTGCTTCCTCAGCGTCTCCAACGCCTCGGTCGCGCTCTTCCGCGGCCGAAAGCCGTACGAGCACGGACGAAAATCCGCCTCGAAAATCGGCTCCACGACCAGCTTCGTCGCCATCTGGACCACCCGGTCTCGCACCGTCGGAATGCCCAACGGTCGCTGTTTTCCATCGGCCTTCGGAATGTACTGCCGCTTCACCGCCGCCGGTCGGTACGTCCCATCTCTCAGCTCCGCCTGCAGCTCCTCCAGGAAGACCTGCACACCTTGCTGCTCGATATCAGCGAGCGTCTGACCATCGACTCCCGCTGCGCCCTTGTTGTGCTTGACTCGCTTCCACGCCTCCCACAGGACGTCACTCCGGTGGATGCGATCGTATAGAGCGTGAAAGCGCCTCTCCGAAGACCGCTTGGCTGCGGCCCATAGTCGGCGTTGGAGTTGGCGTACTTTGTCCGGCGTCCTACGACCCCGAGGGGAGTTGGACCGGTTCTTCCCGGCCATGCCCTCGCACGTACCTCCGCTTCCGACATTCCCTTCGCAGGGGCCCTTCCCTGAGGTCGTGTTGTGTTGCACGACCCTCATCGCGGTACTACTGCCCCCTCGGACTCCCGCTGATCGGCTACCGCTTTCACCTTCGGCTTATACGGCTCACTTCGCCGCGACCACGGCTGATCAGACG
>CADEGN010000627.1 GCA_902826865.1 uncultured Myxococcales bacterium | reverse complement strand
CAGGTGCACGCGCGGCGGCTATCGCCGTAGTAGCCGCAGGGGCAGGGGTTCATCGCGGCGATGAGCAGCAGGACGGCCGGGAACGCAACGGAGCCCCGGACGCGGGTGATGGTAACGACGCCGGACTCGAGCGGTTCACGCAACGACTCGAGGGCGACGGCTGAGAACTCGGGAAACTCGTCGAGGAAGAGCACGCCTCGATGCGCCAGCGACACCTCGCCAGGGCGGATCCGCGAGCCGCCACCGACGAGTCCGGCGTGCGAGACGGTGTGGTGCGGCGCTCGGAACGGCCGCGCTTCGATGAGCGGCTGGTCTCGCGCCACCATCCCCGCGACCGAGTAGATCTTGGTCACCTCCAGGGCCTCGGCGGGAGTGAGTGGGGGCAGCAGCCCGGGCATGGCCCTCGCGAGGAGCGTCTTGCCGGATCCGGGCGGGCCCTGCATGAGGACGTTGTGCCCGCCCGCAGCTGCCACCTCGAAGGCGCGCTTGACGTGCTCCTGGCCCTGGACCACAGCGATGTCGTGGACCGGCTCGGGCGTGTGGTCGCGGCCGGAAGCGCCACTCGAGGGTGGCTCCCACTCGGCGGGGTCCTTGCGCAGGTCGGCGAGTGCGGGCAGCCCGACGGCGCGCACGCCGTCCACCATCGCCGCCTCCACAAGGTCGTCCGCCGGGACCACGGCCTCGGCGATGCCGCGCTCGGCGCACATCGCGACCAGCGGCAGCACGCCGTTGACGTGCCGCAGGCCGCCATCGAGCGACAGCTCCCCGAGG
This sequence comes from uncultured Myxococcales bacterium, assembly GCA_902826865.1. Taxonomy (GTDB): domain Bacteria; phylum Myxococcota_A; class Polyangia; order Nannocystales; family Nannocystaceae; genus Xiheibacterium. Next base: position 747 of record CADEGN010000627.1, on the reverse strand, counting down.
AGCACGGCATCCGCCCAGCGCTCCTCGATCTGCCCGGACGCGACCAGCACGCCCACGGCGATCGGGAGGTCGTAGATGGGCCCCTCCTTGCGGACGTCCGCGGGCGCAAGGTTCACAGTGATCCGGCGCAGCGGGAACTCGAACCCGGCATTGCGAATCGCGGCGCGGACGCGCTCGCGGGCCTCCTGCACGGCGGTGTCAGGGAGCCCGACGATGTTCGCTGCTGGGACGAATACCACGCATCAATTGGGCGTGGACGCTCGCCCGGGGTGGCCGTCGGAGAGCCGCCCAGCGCCGCTAGGAGCCACGCCAGCGGGCGTCCTCATCGGGACCGCTGTCTGAGTCAAGGGTAGTTATCAGAACTTCTGTTCTGGCTGGCGCAAGCACGCGTGCCGAGCAAGGCAAGCGACTTCGGTCGTCCGGGGGGCGTCATTCCTTGCGGAGCCTGTCGCGCTGCTCCTCACGCTGCTCCTTGTAGATTCGCGACCGCTCAGCAGCTTGTGTGAGCGCTAGCCCTAACGATTCGAACGCTCGGAAGATGGCCTCCGGCTTCCGTATCTCCCAGTCCTGCTCGATAGGCCCCACGCGCTTAGAACCCGTTGTTCGGTCTGCTGGTATCTCTCGGGTTCGCGCATAGACGTGCGTTCCGGTGACTTTGTCGACAGCCGACGAGAACGAACCCTCGATTTCGGCGATGGTTCCCTCCGGGTCGAACTCGGCCTTTTCGTTCATCAGGCGCATATGGGC
>CADEGN010000626.1 GCA_902826865.1 uncultured Myxococcales bacterium | reverse complement strand
CCGGAGCACGGCAGCGGCGTCACCACCACCGCGGCCAATCTCGCCATCGCCATCGCGCTCGACGTCAACCAGACCGTCCTGCTGGTCGATCTCAACCTGCGCCAGCCGGGAATCCACGACAAGTTCGGCTTCCAGCCGCGCGTCGGCATCGACGACTACCTGCGCGGCGAGGCGCAGCTGAAGGACTGCCTGGTGTGCCCGGGCATCACGCGCCTGGTCGTGTTGCCGGCGCGCGAGGCCAAGGGCGAGGCGGCGGCGGAGATCATCAGTTCGCCGCGCATGACCGCGCTGGCCAAGGAGCTGCAGAACCGCTACGCCGACCGCATCATCATCTACGACACGCCGCCGCTGCTGACCTCGAGCGACACGCTCGGCTTCCTGCCGAATGTCGACGCCGTGCTGCTGGTGGCGCGCAGCGGCCGCACCACCAAGGCCGAGTTGGAGAAATCGGCCCATCTCTTGGGCAACAAGGCCATCGTCGGTACGCTGTTGAACGCCCACTAGGGCCGCTCCAGCGACCCCGGAAGACCGCCAGGTAGGTTGCATGTACGAATCCTTCTTCGGGCTGAAAGAAAAACCGTTCTCGCTGCTGCCGGATCCGGATTTCCTGTTCCTGAGCAGCAAGCACTCGCTTGCCCTCAGCATCCTCGAATACAGCCTCGCGGGGCAGGCCGGCTTCTGCGCCATCACCGGCGACATCGGCTCCGGCAAGACCACGCTGATCCGCACCCTGCTGCGGCGGATCGGCCGCGACGTCACGCTCGGCCTCATCTCCAACACCCACAGCGGCCTCACCGACATCACCGCCTGGGCGCTGGCGGCGTTCGGGCGCGGCACCACCGCGCAGAGCGACGCCGAGATCTACCAGGAGCTGATGCATTTCCTGATCGCCGAGTACGGCGCCGGGCGGCGCTGCATCCTCATCGTCGACGAGGCGCAGAACCTGACGGTGGAGGCGCTGGAGGAGCTGCGCCTGCTGTCCAACATCAACTCGGACAAGGATCTGCTGCTGCAGATCATCCTGGTCGGGCAGCCGGAACTGCTGGTCAAGCTGAAGAGCCCGGAGCTGGCGCAGTTCGCCCAGCGCATCAGCATCTCGTACCACCTGACGCCGCTCGGCTACGCCGACACCCGGCGCTACATCCGCCACCGCCTGCAGGTCGCCGGGGCCGCGCGCTCGATCTTCAGCGATACGGCGATCGGCGCGGTGCAGTACTTCTCCGGCGGCGTGCCGCGCGTCATCAACGCGATCTGCGACATGGCGATGGTCTATGCGCTCGCCGACAACAAGACCGAGGTCGACCTTGACGTCGTGCTGCGCGTGATCGCCGACCGGCAGGCGAGCGGCGTGTCGCCGTTCGCGCGCGACGGCAAGGCCGACGATCCGGCGGTGCTCGCCGAGATAACCAGCCTGGTGCGCGAGGCGATGGAGCTGCGCGCGGTGCCGGACGAGGCGGAGGAAGCCGCCGATTCCATCGCCGCGGTGAACGGCGCGGCGGGCGAGGCGCCCGTCAACGG
>CADEGN010000625.1 GCA_902826865.1 uncultured Myxococcales bacterium | reverse complement strand
TCCATCTTCGCCCGTCTCGGCGGCGGCATCTTCACCAAGGGCGCCGACGTCGGCGCCGACCTCGTCGGCAAGGTCGAAGCCGGCATCCCCGAGGACGATCCGCGCAACCCGGCCGTGATCGCCGACAATGTCGGCGACAATGTCGGCGACTGCGCCGGCATGGCCGCCGATCTCTTCGAGACCTATGCGGTCACCGTCGTCGCCACCATGCTGCTTGCCGCGATCTTCGTGCTCGATCCGCTGCAGCAGAGCCAGCTCATGATGTTCCCGCTGCTGGTCGGCGGCGTCTGCATCGTCGGCTCCGTGATCGGCACCTTCTTCGTGCGGCTCGGCAGCTCGAACAACATCATGAATGCCCTCTACAAGGGCTTCCTCGTCGCCGCGGTCATCTCGGCGGGGCTGATCTTCCTCGTGATCAACCAGTGGCTCGGCTGGAACACGATCTTCCAGATCGGCGACCGTGCGGTTGCCGGCAGCGCGATCTTCTATTGCGCGCTGGTCGGGCTCGGCGTGACCGGGCTGCTCGTCTGGATCACCGAGTACTACACCTCGACGGCCTACCGTCCGGTGCGCAGCGTGGCCAAGGCCTCCATCACCGGTCACGCCACCAACATCATCCAGGGTCTCGCGGTTTCCATGGAAGCCTGCGCCGCCCCGGTGATCGTGATCTGTGCCGGCATTATCGTGGCCTTCTCCTTCGCCGGGCTCTTCGGCATCTCGGTCGCCGCGACCACGATGCTGGCGCTGGCCGGCATGGTGGTGGCGCTCGACGCCTACGGGCCGGTCACCGACAATGCGGGCGGCATCGCGGAGATGGCGGACCTGCCGAAGGACGTGCGCAAGACCACCGACGCGCTCGACGCGGTCGGCAACACCACCAAGGCCGTGACCAAGGGCTACGCGATCGGCTCGGCGGCGCTCGCGGCACTGGTGCTGTTCACCGCCTATACGGAGGATCTCCGGCACTACTTCCCGAACCTCGTGGTCGAGTTCCGGCTGCAGGATCCGTTCGTCGTCATCGGCCTCTTCATCGGCGGCGCGCTGCCCTTCCTGTTCGGGGCACTCGGCATGATGGCGGTCGGCCGCGCGGCCGGCGCCGTGGTGATCGAGGTGCGCCGTCAGTTCAAGGAGATCCCGGGCATCATGGAAGGCACGGGGAAGCCCGACTACAGCCGTGCGGTGGACATGCTGACCAAGGCGGCGATCAAGGAGATGATCATCCCGTCGCTGCTGCCGGTGCTGGCGCCGATCGTGCTCTATTTCGTGATCGACGCGATCGCGGGCCAGGCCGAGGCCTTCACGGCGCTGGGCGCGATGCTGCTCGGCACGATCGTGACCGGCCTCTTCGTCGCCATCCAGATGACCTCGGGCGGCGGCGCCTGGGACAACGCCAAGAAGTACATCGAGGACGGCAATTACGGCGGCAAAGGCTCGGACGCCCACAAAGCGGCCGTGACCGGCGACACGGTGGGCGATCCCTACAAGGACACCGCCGGCCCGGCCGTCAACCCGCTGATCAAGATCATCAACA
>CADEGN010000624.1 GCA_902826865.1 uncultured Myxococcales bacterium | reverse complement strand
CTAGCCTCGACTTTGGCGGTCGTCCATCGCGTCATCCGTAGCCGACCGCGTCGAGGAGGGGCTCGAGTTCTTTCTGATCGAGGCGGTCCTGACGTGCTTGATCAGAAAGCCAGAGGGTCCAGGCCTGCCGGCGGAGGGTCGCGAGCATGTCCGAGAAGCTCGGGGCCGTCTTGGTCGTGTACCAGGGCGCGAGCCTCATCGGCAGTCGTTCCCGAGCGCGAGCCCAGCGGGCGTACCAAAGGATGGTCAGCGAGTAGGTCCACAGGGCCATGGGAGCGGTCCGCTGGACGGCCCGCTCGGTGCGGTTGTGCGGGTCCTCGAAGCCGAGCCGGCTCTTGATCCAGCCGAAGGTCTCCTCGATGGACCATCGCCTGCAGTAGTCCGCGATGACCTCGGCGGCATCGAGCTCGAGGTCGGTGCTCATGAGGACGTCGTCGTTATCGTGGCCGGGCCAGCCGCGGATAACGACGAAGCGCAGCACGCGGCTGTGGCTCACGACGTACCAGACGGCATCGAAGACGCGAACCTGCACCTTGGTTTTCCGGCCGTAGATCTGGACCTCGAGCCGGCGCCATGGGCCGCGGCGATCCTTTGGCGACGCGAGCTTGCGCCCACGCACACGGGGTCGTCCTCGCCCGCTGTACTCGGGGGCAGGTGCGTACAAGGCTGCGTCCATGCGGCCGCGACCGACGAGATCGATGTTGCTCGGCAGCGGGCGCACCACCGAGCGGTTTACGTAGTTGTTGTCCGCAACGAGCAGGAACCGCCTCTCGGGGAAGTGCTCGCTGACGAGTCGGATCAGCTCGCAGGCCATCTCAGTGAGCTTTCTGTGCGGTTCGCCGAGCTTCTTGTTGACCTTCTCCGTGCGGTAGAGCCGTGCGAGCACCGGCAGCGCGAAGTGCTTCTTCCAGCGCGGAAACTCGATGACCACTGCAAGCACAATCCAGTTGTGCCCGAAGTGCCAGAAGGGCCGGCCCTGGCACGAGAGCAGCGCGTCGCGATGCATCCCCGCCGACGAGATGTGCTTGCCCGTGTGGCGGGCGAGCGTGTCGTCGAGCGCGAGAACGACACGCGACTCGACACGGACGAGCGACAGCACCAGACGGAGCATCACGAGCCCGAGTGCGTCCGGTTCCCAGGCGCCTCGGCTGAAGAAACGGTGAAAGCCGCTGTGCTCGCGGACGCCGACCACGCCGGCGGCGCGCATGACTCCAGTCACCGTGTGCTTGCCGACGCACAAGAGCCACCCGGTAATGAGCGTCAAGAAGCGCCGGTAGCTCGGCGACGTGAAGCAGTTTTCAAACAGCGCAAGACAGCGGAGCATCGACTCGGGTAGCATCGATCGCGGGCTTCCTCGGGCGGGACCGGTGTTGTTTGTGTCGCAACTGCGACTCTGATCCCCTCGGAGGGCGCCCGTCTACGCTCTCGTCGCCTCAACCGATGCGTTCCCGTGATCGCACCCGAACCACGCGCGGCAACCACGCTGCGCCAACCACGCGCCGCGAAGTCGCACTAGAAAACCGCCAAAGTCGAG
>CADEGN010000623.1 GCA_902826865.1 uncultured Myxococcales bacterium | reverse complement strand
CGGGCACGGGCACGGGCACGGGCAAGATGGAATGAAGTGGCTGGCTTCCCCTCGGGCGGCGTCGTTGAATCGCGCCAAACACAATCCGTGCTCGAGGCACGGGAGGGGAAGAACAGCCATGGACCATGTTGCAATCGATCTCGGCGGACGGGAATCCCAGATCTGCGTACGCCGCGAAGACGGAGAGATCACCGAGGAACTGCGCTACGCGACGAGGAACTTGCCCGTGTGGCTGGGCCGGCGGCCGAAGAGCCGGGTGATCGTCGAGACCTCGGCGGAGGCCTTCGGGATCGCCGATGCCGCCGTAGCCGCGGGACACGAGGTGCGGATCGTGCCGGCGCATCTGGTGCGGACGCTCGGCGTCGGAGCGCGCGGGATCAAGACCGACAAGCGAGACGCGAGGGCGCTGAGCGAGGTCTCGTGCCGAATCAACTTGCCTTCGGTGCATCTGCCGACGCAGCTGTCGCGGCACTACAAGGCCTTGTGCGGCGCCCGGGACACGCTCGTCGAGACGCGCACGAAGTGCATCAACGGTGTGCACTCGTGGATGCGAACGCAGCTCACGAACGTACGCAGTGGGCAGAGCAAGCGCTTTCCGGATCGCGTTCGCGACAAGCTCCTGAAAGATCCGGCGGGGATGCCTCGCTTCATCGACGGGCAGCTCGAGGTGATCGAGGCGATGAACGTGCAGATCGCGATCTACGACAAGGAGATCGAGGACGCCGCCAAGCACGACGAGGTCTGCAAGCGACTCATGACGGTGCCCGGCGTCGGTCCGATCACGTCGCTGCGATTCCGTGCCGCGCTCGACGACATCGCTCGCTTCGACGGTGCCCATGCGGTGGGCGCGTATCTCGGCCTGACGCCCGGCGAGGACTCGAGCTCGATGCGGGTGCGCCGAACCAGGCTGACCAAGGCCGGCCCGCCGCAGGTCCGTCGAGTGCTCGTGCAGGCGTCGTGGACGCTGATCCGCACACGACCCAACGACCCGATCGTCCAGTGGGCGAACGCTGTCGCCGATCGTCGCGGGCACCGCGTCGCCGTGGTCGCGCTCGCCCGCAAGCTCGCGGGCGTCTTGTATGCGATCTGGCGCGACGGCTCGACGTACGAGCCCAATCACATCCCGATGCCACCTGCGATCGTGGAGGTCAAGGACGAGCTCGCTCCGCTCGTCGGCTTCGCCGCTCCTTGACCTCCACGATCGCAGGCGGCGCAACGCTAGGAGGCGCGACGCCTTCGGGCGCCGCGCTCAACGAGCAGCGCCATGCGCACGACCTCTCGCGATCGAAGAACGACTGTCCAAAGGCGGTGACCGCGTGCCGTGCCCTTCGACCCCGACTTCGTCGGGTGATCACGTGGGCAAGATCTGGCGGCCCGTCCTACGGACTCTCCATCATGCGGCCCGTGACCGCGAATAGTCGATTCGGGACAGCTCGCTCTTCAGCCTTCGCGATCAGATCGTGCGAAACCTCCGTCGCTCAGACGCGGGGACGGGGCGCCCGTGCCTTGACGGAGGATCCACTTCATAGTCGGGCACGGAG
>CADEGN010000622.1 GCA_902826865.1 uncultured Myxococcales bacterium | reverse complement strand
TGGTGGAGCTTGGTCAACTCGCGCGCGATGCACATCCTCCGCGTGGCCGCATCAGGCAGCCCCGCCGCCAGATCGGCGAGAAGCGCGGGTACGCGATTGCCCGCCTCGTAGCAGACCAGCGTGGACTTCTCCCACACGACATCGGCCACCCACTCCCGGCGCTCCTGCCCGCCGCGAGGCACGAACCCGCGGAAGCGAACGTCATCTGCGGACAAACCACTGTGGCACAACGCCGTCGCCACCGCGGTCGGCCCCGGGACGACATCCACGACGAACCCTGCCGCCAGCGCAGCCCGGACCAAGATGGCCCCGGGGTCGCTCCAACACGGCATCCCGGCCTCGCTAACAAACGCGACCGTGCCGCCGGCCTCGAGCACCGTCAGCATCTCCGCCACGCGTTCGTGCTCGTTTCCAACGAAGCACGAACGCCGAGGTGGAAGCTCGACGCGGTCGCCAAGCAGCCGCACCGGTGAGCGCGTGTCCTCGCACAGCAACAAGTTGGCCCCAAGCACGGCCTTCCTGGCCCGCGGTGATAGATCCTCACGGTTGCCAAGCGGAGTGCCTACGAGCACGAGCGTCCCACGGTCGACGGGAGCCATCGCGACTTACTCCAGGCCCAGCGCGATCTGAACCGCGTCGCCCAGCTCGGCCTGCAGGTATTCCCGTAGACGGGTGACCAGACGCTTCTCGACCTGGCGCGCGCGTTCCCGGCTAACACCCCAGCGGTCGCCCAGATCTTGGAGCGTAATGGGATCATCGGCGACCAAGCGATCACGGAAAATCTCGAGCTCCCGCCCCTCGAGATCGGCGCCGAACCTGCGCAGTTTCTCCTGCAGGAGGTCCTTGAACTCCGCGCTGTCGACTCGGTCCTCGGGATCGGCCAGGTCGTCCTCAATGAGGTCGAGGCGGGTCCGTCCGTCCCCTTCGTCTGAGCCGAGCGGAGCATCGAGGGACACGTCGGGCGCAGCCATACGCCGCTCCATCTCCACTACTTCACGCGGAGACACATCGAGCGCCTCCGCGATTTTCTCGGGCGTAGGATCGACGCCGGCTGCGACAAGCGCATCACGTTGTTTGCGGAGGTTGAAAAACAACTTGCGCTGATTCTGGGTCGTCCCGATCTTGACGAGGCGCCAGTTGTTGAGGATGTACTTGAGGATGTACGCGCGGATCCACCAACCCGAGTAGGTCGAGAGCTTCACGCCGCGGTACGGGTCGAACTTCTGGACCGCCTTGACCAACCCAACGTTGCCCTCCTGCACGAGATCGAGCAGGTTTTGGAAGGCGCGGCGATACTCGTGGGCGATCTTCACCACCAGCCGCAGGTTCGAGGTCACGAGCTTGCGTCCAGCTTCTCGATCGCCGTGCTCGACCCAGCGCACTGCGAGGTCGTACTCCTCGTCACGGGTGAGCAGCGGGTGGCGACGGACCTCGCCCATGTACGCAGCGAGGGGATCGCGCCGGGCCAACGCCGTGGACCCAGCAGGAGCGGCCGCGGTCCTGAGCTCGCGGGCGATGGCGTCCAGTTCGTCGTCGGTGACCGGGTC
>CADEGN010000621.1 GCA_902826865.1 uncultured Myxococcales bacterium | reverse complement strand
GGTTGCCGCTCGGGCACGGGCACGGGCACGGGCACGGGCACGGGCACGGGCACGGAGGAGCGTGACCCCTTACGGGGTCACGCTCCTAGCGCGCCGCGATGCGGATCGCTGCGCACGAGCAGCTCGCGCGTCTACTCGCCGACGTCCGCGAGGTACAGGCCGACGTCGGCACACTGTAAGACGCAGTCTTCGGCCGGCGTTTCCGCGGGCGAGAATCCAACGATGAAGCGCCCTACCCCGCTACTGGTCCTACTTCTTGCCTCCGCCGCGTGCCGCACCTCGAGTCCGACCCAACAACCCGCCGAACCCGCGAGCTCGGCGAAGGGGGCGCCAGCCGCGGCGCCCAAGCACGCAGACATGATCGATCTGATCGACCGATTCCTCGCCAACCCGCGCTCGGTCGACCCCGCACCGATCCTCGACTTCGGCACCAACGACGCGAGCGTTCTGGTCGTAGTGGACCAGAGCCTCCAGGGTGTGGCGGTTGGGGACGGCGTCCCGGAAGATGTCGCTCCCCTGCTCCTCGCCGCGTTCTGGGCCGGGAACATGAGGGAACAACTCACTACGGGCACGAAAGGTGACGCCAAGAACGCCGGACTCGTCGCCGTGGTGGAGGTCTACGAGCTCCTCGCCCGCGAGGGGGTGAGCGTCGCTGGCGCGGCCGAACTTGCCAAGGCACACGCGGAAGGGACGCTAGACGCGTGGATCGCGAGTCACCCGGGACAGTAATGCAGGACGCAACGCGGCTGGTTTTGCCGCTGCAACGGTAGCTCGCCCGCGGCCGACCCTTGCGCAAGCCATGACGCCGCCGCGGTACATCGTGCAGAACCAGCTCTCGTTTGTGACCTGCGGGGCCATCGGTCGGAGTTTTCGCTTCCTGCCTACGCGCCGCGTCGTCGAGCTTCTCTGGTATGTCCTCGCGGTGATGGCCCAACGGTCCGGCATCCAGGTCCACGAGGTGCTGTTCATGAGCAATCACTTCCACATGCTGTTGACCGATCGCGACGGCGTGTTGCCCGACTTCATGCGTGACTTGAACTCGCTCCTGTCGCGCGGGCTCAACGCTCTTCGCGGCTCCACGGGTTCGAACGTCGAGAAGGGGTACAGCGTCGTAGCCCCGGCGGACGGAGCCAAGGTCGTCGAACACGCCGTCTACACGCTGACCAATCCGTGCAACGCTCATCTGGTAAAGCGTGCGGCGCAATGGCGGGGGGTGAACTCGCTCGAACTCGAGTATGGGCGCAGCGTGACGCTGCGGCGGCCAGGCGATGGGCTGTGGAAGTCCGTCGCCGACGCGCTGGCTGACCTGGAGCGCAAGCCGAGGAGCACGGTGCGCGCGAGCGAAGCTCGACTTCGTCACGCCGGCCGCACGAAGTTGCCCGAGACCGTCGAGTTCACGCTGATTCGCCCCGGAGTGATGCCCGAACTCTCCGATGTCGCGCTGCGTGAGCACATTCGCGCCGAAGTCCGACGTGTCGAAGGCGAGCTCATCGTTGGCCGCCGCAACGCGGCGCGCGGCATCGTGGGCATGCAGCGCGTCCTGTCGCAGTCGTATACCGATAC
>CADEGN010000620.1 GCA_902826865.1 uncultured Myxococcales bacterium | reverse complement strand
TCGGGCGCGAGTCCAGGAAGCTGTCGACCTCGGTGAACGCACCCTGCGGCGTCGAGACGATGGCCGAGTCATCGAGGTACGGCGCGAAGTCGAGGTGCAGCTCGAGGTCAGCGAGCCCGCTCGCGTCGAAGAGCTGCGTGTGGGCCTTCGAGTTCTCCACCAGCGCGAGGACGCGCGGAGGATCCGCGGCGGCCGCGATGACGGCGGGCGCGAGGAGCTGGAAGCGCACTGGCTCGGTGACCTCCTTCGTGCGCAGCACCGTTCCGGCCGGGAAGGTCACGCTAGCCACGGGCACACGCGCGAGCTGGAGCCAGACCTCAGCAGTTGCCGCCTGCGCGCCGTGGAGCCGGTAGCCGAGCATCTTCGCCAGCGCCATCACGCTCTTGCGCTGCGTGGCCGTGACGAGGCGCGACTCGCGGGCGAGGTTGTCCTGGTAGAAGGTCAGGACGTCGCCGACGTAGGCATAGAGCTCGACGAGCAGGTTCCCGAAGCTGGCGACGTCGAAGTCAGTCCAGTCCGGGAACACGCTCTTGATGAGCGCGATCAGCCGCGCCCGAAGGGCGTCGAAGTCTTTGTCGGTGTAGTCGACGGACTCGGGCAGCGTGGCCACGGCGGGATGCCTCCGGGGAGGCAAAGCCGGTCACGTGGCGCATCAGGGGACGGCAACGAGTGCGTGCGCGTGCCCCTCGTTTGGGTTTCAATCTAGGGGCCGCATGCGGTCATAGCGGTGCGAGGTCCAAGCGTGGCGAACCGAACGCTCACCCCTGAGGAACTGGCGAAGGCGAACGAGCTTCTCGATCTGATTCGAGAGCGCCTCGAGACACTGAGCGATGGCGACCGCGCCCTCCTGTTCGCGTACCGCAGGAAGATTTCCAAGGAGCTCACCTACGACGAGCGGAGCAAGCCGATGGAGCGTAAGCGGCTGAAGAAGCTCAAGCTCGAAGAGCAAGGGGGGCTCTGTCCGATCTGCTCGATGAAGCTGCCTGAGAGCTACAACGTGCTGGATCGCCTTCAGGCCGTCGACGGTTACACGCCCGAGAACACCAGGCTGATCTGCAACGAGTGTGACAAGAAGGTTCAGAGGGAACGCAGGTACGCATGATCCGAGGTTGTGCTCGGGGACGCCTCAGCGCTCGAGCGACACGTCCACCACCGCGCTTGTCTCGCGCTCGCGGACGCGCACCCGCAGCGTGAGGGCCGGACCGTCCTGCTCAACAGCGAGGTTCACGAGGGTGGCGCCGGGGACCCAGCGCTTGAGGGCGTCCCGCACGTAGACGCGGGCCAGCTCCTTCAGGGCGGCGTCGTTGCGCTGGTGGCGCAGGAGGGCCAGTCCCGCACCGAAGTTGGTGCGCCAGGGCAGCTCGCCCGACGAGCGCGCCGTGGCGCCCTCCGTGAGCAGGGCTTGGCGGACCTTCGAGGCCAGCAGCGCCTCGCCGCTGCCGACCGCGAAGTCGCGCTTCTTATCGCGCCGAAACGGGATGAGGAGGTTCTGGGCTTCACGGCTCATGGCGTTCTCCTCACGGCACCGGGATGGCGCCGCGCACGTCCTGGAGCGCCTTCACGATGGC
>CADEGN010000619.1 GCA_902826865.1 uncultured Myxococcales bacterium | reverse complement strand
GGGCCGGAGTGGTCGGTGCTATCGCCCGTGGTGCCCACGAAGATGTTGATGACGCTGTTGACGGTGTTGGGCAGATCGATGCGCGGGAAGTTCACGAACCGCACATCAGCACCGAGGCCGGTGGAGATCATGCGGCTGGTGAAGATGCTGCCGCCATAGATGCCCGAGTTCGCGGCGCCGTCTGCGGTGCCGATGTCCTGGCTGATGAGCAGCGCGCCGATGACCGCGCCGTCGGGCGTGTCCACGCGAAGCGAGCCGCCCTGCACGTGCGACCCGACGCGGATCATGCCGATGTCGCCGTTGCCGCCGGAGAGGCCGGTGACAAGATTCAAGCCGCCCAGCGCCTGGAAGAAACCGCCGCCGTCCTGGTCCACGCCGATTGCGCCGCGGACATCGAGTTTGCCCACGCGCCCGCCGACGCGCAGATCGAAGTAGCCGATATCGCCCTCGGTGGGGCCGACGCCGGCGATGGGAGAAAGCCCGGTGTAGAGCGCACCGAGGTTCCCGCCGATGTTCACGTTCACGGTGACGGTCGTGTCGCCCTCGATGTCGCCGCCGGCGATCAGGGCGTACAAGTTGCCCGCGATTGCCACCGAGCCGGCGCTGAATCGCAGCAGGTCATCGGGGTCGGGGGTCGCGGTGTTGAAGACTTCGCTCGGGTCGACATCGGCGCCCGCACCGTCGAGGAAGGCCGTGCCGATGCGCACCGCGCCGACGTTGCCGCCGAGCACGTTGATGGCGTTGGCCGTGTTCGCCTGCAGACCGCCGTTGCCGCCGCCCGTGCGGTAGCTGCCCAGGGTGGTGGGCGCGATGCCCGAGAGCAGCACGTCGTAGGTCGTGCCGGTGCGGTCGGTGTCCCCGTCAAAGCCCGTGAAGTACGTGACGATCAGGTAGTACACGCCGTCAGCGTCAGGCGTGACCCGAAGCGTCTGGCTGTTGCGCGCCGCCGAGAGTTGCTCGATGGCGCCCATCGTCCGCCCGTCCTGATCCACGATGCGCAGGCCCACCAGGCCGCTCGTCTGCACCTCGATCGCCTTGCCGGCCTCGGCCGCAAAGGCGAAGGTGTCGCCGCCGTCCTCGAGCGTGTTCACCGTCGGGTCGCCGAAGCCGACTTCGCCGGTGATGACCACCGCCGTGCTCGACGAACTCACCCACTCGGCGCTCAGAATGCCGTCGTTGCGCCAACTGCTCGTGCCGAACCACATGCCCGCGCCGGTCTCGGGGTTGGCCGTGCCCCCCACCGTCGTGACCAGCAGGTTGACGTAGGCGGCCTCAGAGAACTGCGCGCTTTCATCGATCGCGTACACCAGTTCACGCTCCGTGTACCGGAGCACATCGCGGGCCGGACGCGTCGTCGGGCTGTCGAGGTCGCCCAGCACCGTCAGGTCAACCAGCGAACGCCCGGCGATCGCAATCTCGCCCACGGTGCGCCCGATGACCACCTCTGAGTCGGTCTTGGTGATCTGTGGAATCGTGAAGTCGTCGGTCGTGAAGTCGGGGTCGACCACCCACTGGCCGGCATCGCTGGCGACGATGAGCCCGCCGACAAAGACGACATTCGGATGGAGGTGCGCCCATC
>CADEGN010000618.1 GCA_902826865.1 uncultured Myxococcales bacterium | reverse complement strand
TGTCACTTCCCACGACCATGATCCACGTATTCTCGGAATCATGATCCAGGGTGCCCGGAGCACTCGGTGGTGGTAGCACAAATCGAGGAGGTGATCACGAGCGAGTTCGGCGTCGGCGCGTGTGCGGGCGCGGGGTGGGGTCTGAGCGGTCGCCGCCGGGCTGCTGGCGCGGGCGGTAGCTGGGCCCATCCATGACCACGTGGTGGGCGTTGTGCTTGAAGCGATCCAGGGCGCTCTGGGCGAGGACGGGGTCATCGAAGAGCGCGAGCCATTCTTGGGTATCGCGGTTGCTGGTGATGATCGTCGACGCTCGTCGATGTCGTTCGCGGAGGATCTCGTAGATGTCGTTGGACTGCTGGCGGTCGAGTGCTCGCAGCCCGAAGTCGTCGACGACGAGGAGATCCGGCGCGAGACAGCTACGGATCAGGCGGTCGGTCGAGTGGTCGGCACGTGACTGGTGCAGGAGCCTGAGCATGACGTCGGCGCGGAGGAAGACCACGCTGCGACCCGAGCGGCATGCGGCGTGACCGAGCGCGGAGGCGAGCAGTGTCTTGCCGACGCCGACGGGCCCGAGGAAGGCGACGTCCTCGCTGCGCTCGATGAAGCCAAGGCTGAAGAGATCGCGGACGGTGTTGCGATCGAAGGTGACGGGGACTTCCCAGTCGAAGTCCTCGAGCGTGCGCTGGTCCTCGAAGCCTGCCGCATCGACGCGCAGCTTCAAGGACTGTTGGTCGCGGCGAGCGATCTCGTCGGAGAGCACGAGCTCGAGCAGGTCGAGCTCAGTCATCTTGGTCTTGCGAGCGTGCGCGACCCGGTCGGGAAGCGTCGGGAGGATCCCCGACAGGCGAAGCCGCTTGAGCACGGCGGTGAGTGACTGCTTGATCTCCATCGTTGTCGTCGTCCTTCGTGAGGGTGTTGGGGTTGGTCTTGCAGCTGAAGCTTTCGGCGGGACGCAGGAAGCGGGGGGACATCGGTACGACGTCTGCGGAGCGCCCCGGCTCGCGCGGGACGCCGGTGCGATCGAGTCCTTGCAGGACGATCCGCTCGACGCGACGCACGTCGATCAGGCAGAAGGCGAGCGCGCGAGCGCATGCGCGCTCGACGGTCTCGCGTCCGTGGCGCGTCGCCAGACGAAGGAGCTTCTGCGCCTGCCGCAGCCGTGCCCATGGAAATGGACCCGCGAGGAGCTCGCGCATGAAACGCTCGACGCTCGAGCCGAGCACGGCCGCGTCCGCGATCATCCGGTCGGGGTCGCGCATTGCGTACGGCGCGAGCTCCTTGGGATAGTCATCGTAGTCGGTCGCTCGCCCGCCCGCAGGCTTGCGCGGATGCGTCTTGATCAGCGCTCCGCGGGCGTAGATCCGCACGAGTCCCCGGTCGCCGCGCGCCTCGACCTCGGTGCCCGTCCAGCGCGTCGGCACAGAGTAGAGCGCCTTGCCGAAGACGATGTGGTGATCACCATGGACCTTGCAGCGGGCCCATTGCGGCGTATCGAAGCGCTCGCTCGCGATCGGACGAAGGCAAGGCCGCTCCTCGCACTCGAAGACCTCGAGCGGGCGACGACGGGTCGTACCATGCACGCGCGCA
>CADEGN010000617.1 GCA_902826865.1 uncultured Myxococcales bacterium | reverse complement strand
GGGGAATGCCAGCCCGCGATCTCACCCTCAACCGCCCCGGTGAACAGTTACGATCGATCGCCGTGCCGCTCAGCCAGTTCACCGCGCCGGCGAAAGGACCAGGTGGCCGATCGTCCACGGGTGGGCCATGGGTCCGACTCGGATCCGCTCACGCGACGCCCGGCGGGCTGCTCTGGCATCATGATGGGGATGCGCCCCATCGCAGTTCTTTCGATAGCCACGACGTTGGTCGCGGCCTGCTTCGGCGAGCCGCCGGCGCTGGACGGCGCGGGCCCTGACACCACGGTGGCCGGCGACAGCACCGCGGGCAGTACAGGCGGATCCTTGTCTTCGCCAGCGACGAGCGTTGGACCCGAGTCCGCCGAAGTTGAGGTCGGCTCGCTCGATGGGCTGACCGGAGTAGGTACGGAGCAAGTGACGACCGGTGGGCCGACCGACTGCACGCCGCCGCCTAGCGGGATCGTGGGCCTTTGGCACTTCGACGGCGATGCTATCGATCGGATCGCTCGCGTCGAGCTCGTGCCGCATGGCGGCGTCGACTATGCCGAGGGGCATTTCGACGACGCATTGCTCCTCAACGGGATCGACGCCTGGGTCGAGAACGCGGCGGGACCGATCCTGGGCCAAGATGGCGCCCCATTTTCTGTCGAAGCGTGGGTGTACCTCGAGGCACTCGACCGGCCCGCCAAGTCGCCATCGATGGTGCCGGACCTCAACCTGCTCGGCCGCATGGTGCCCAGCATGGACCAGCAGCCCAATGGCGACGGCTGGCGGGTGTTCGTCGCGCCTGACGACCACTGGTCGTTTTGCCTCGGCCGCCTTGATAACGGTTGCCAGCCCGCCATGGCTTTCGTCGAGGCCGAGGGGGTCGCGACGGCGCTCGCTTGGACGCACGTGGTGGTCGTCCGCACTCCGATGCAGATCCGGCTGTTCGTCGACGGTCAAATCTCCGAGCTTGACACCGTGGGGCAGATCACTGGGGCCGGGCCGTTGGTGATCGGCGCCTCCACGGCCGAGCCGGCGATGGGACTGGTCCACGAGGCGTTGTTTTATGGCCGCGTCGACGAGCTCGCGCTCTATGACGGCGCGCTTACCGACGAAGACGTTGCGAGGCTGTACGGCGCCGCATTGCCGAAGTGCGATCCGTGATCTCGTGGACGCATCTCGGATCGCTCATCCTTGTCGGGATGGCTGGCTGCGGCGAACCCCCACCGCCGGTTGCTGAAGTCGCGCGCAGTGGTTGGCTTGGTGTCCACGCCCGCGCGCTGCAAAACGAGAACTGCAGCAGTGGCGGCGGATTGCGTCGCTGCTCGGACACGACCCGAGACGAGTGCGAACAGGTGCTGCGGCCCGTGATGCGCACCTGCGCGGCGTGGCTCGAGGAGCGGCTTCCGTCGCGCGTAGGCAGCGATAGTGATCGTCACCACCATGCCGAACTCATGGGTTGCATGTGGCACCACACCGCGATGGCGCTAGGTCCAACGCGTGTCGATCTGCGCTGTTGGTTGACGCCGCCGCCACGCTAGCTACACCCCGGCCAGAAATGCGATCGCGTGACGTCCTGCCTCGTGAGTAGACGCGCAGCACGGCGC
>CADEGN010000616.1 GCA_902826865.1 uncultured Myxococcales bacterium | reverse complement strand
AGATCCCGCAGCCGTTCACGTTCGAACGCCACCCAGTCTTCGTCCCAGTCCGGCATCAGCTCGCTGGTGAGCCGGTCGAGCGCGATGTCTTCCGGCACGCCACTGCCGGTGACAATGCGAGCAGCGAGTGCTTCCAGCTCCCACGCGTCGACGCGAACGTCAGTGCCGAGCCGAACGTAGGAGCCGTCCCTGGTCAGCAGGTGTGGGCTTGCAGCGCGCAACCGAGACAGTGTTGAGCGCAGGCTAGCCGCAGCGGTCGCGTCGTCAAGGTGTGGCCAGAGGAAGGCACTGAGCTGCTGCCGGCTCAGCGGGCGAGCGCGCAGGGCGACGAGCGCCACCAGTCGCCGCTCAGCGGCGCTCAGCCGTACCTCGATGCGGTCATGTTTGACCGCGAAGCCGTCGAGCAGCGTAAGGCTCACCAGCGGCGTATCGCGTCGACCGCGGCCGCTCCGAGCCCGTCCGGGTGCATTCCCTGTCGTGGCCTGCATGCCCACGACCATCCCCCGCCTGGGCCGTGGTCGCCGCTGGGAGGCGACCTCTTACGGCCATCGACGCGCGTGATACCACAACGCGTCCTCGGAATGCCAGCGCGGTGATTGTGAGGCGCCGGCGTTGCGGCAAGCGTTGCAGTCCGCGTAGCAAATCGCGAAACAAGAACGCCCCTCGCTTGGAACCTGTCTGAGACTGTCTGGAGGTGGCGAGGCGGCCCCGAGGGTGCAATTCAGCGACGCAGAGGCCCCCCACAACGCCGATCCGTTTCGCGACCTGCAACGGTCCCTCCCTACCGTCCGTCGCATGGCGCAGCGCTCGCGATCCCTCGTCGACTGGCTCCTGTTACGCGCGTGGGTCGAGCCCGACCACGAGCAGCAACTCCGCGTGGTGATCGCGCGGCCCGGGGAGACCGATCAAGAAGAGGCGTTCGCGGACGCTGACCGTGCCGCGTCATTCGTGCGCGGCTGGCTCCAGAACCTCGTCCATCGCTGGGAAGCCGGCGAGCGCACCGCCACGCAGCGGCGCTGGGGCGGGGACGAGGGCGGCAACGATACTGGCGATCCGCGGAAAGCTGAGGCGGACTGATGGCGGCGGGCACCTCCCGAGGACGGCTGCGAGCGATCGCGCTCCCACGCGTGGATGTGCGGCTGCTCGCAGGCCTCGCGCTGGTCGCCGTCGCCGTGGTGGGAGGAATGACGCTCTGGCGGCAGGCGCAGGTCACGGTGCCGGTGGTCGTCGCCGTGCATGACATCGTGCCGGGCCATGTCATCGAGCGCGCCGACCTCGACGTGTCGCAGGCCAGGTTGGAAGGGCCCCTCGCAGCGCTCTCCATCGGCGAGTCCGAGATCGGCGTGGTCATCGGACGCATGGCCACCGGAACGATTCATGCGGGCGAACTCGTCGTGCGACCGGATGTGGGCACCGGCCCCGTGATCAGTCCAGACCAGGTCGCGGTCACCGTGCCGGTGCAGGCCGACGCCGTCTATGCGCGCATGCATCGCGGCGACGAGGTGGCGGTGATGGCGACGAGCGACAAGGGCAAGCCGCAGAGCCTCACGGTTGCGCTGCTCACCCGCGCCACGGTCTTCGACGTCGCCATCGAACCCTCGCGCGTCACGCTCGGTGG
>CADEGN010000615.1 GCA_902826865.1 uncultured Myxococcales bacterium | reverse complement strand
GCTCGTGCGGGCAAAGACAGCAACGGTGGTGGCGTTCAAGAGCATTGGCGACTGGTGCGTGGTCAGCATCGTGTTCTTCCTGCTCGGCTACGGGGTCATGTTCGGCGACAGCGTCGCAGGGTTTTTCGGCGCCGATTCGTTCGGCGGCTCGTTGACCGAGCACTTCGGCGGACAGGGCAACAGCCGCCTCGGCTGGGCGTTCGTCGTGTTCCAGATCGCGTTCTGCGGTACGGCCGCGACGATCGTCTCGGGCGCCATGGCCGAGCGAACCGGCTTCAAGGCCTACCTGTTCTTTGTGGTCGTTATGGGCGCGATCATCTACCCCGTATTCGGGCACTGGGTGTGGGGCTCCATGATGATCGGCGAGTCGAACCACGGTTGGCTCGGCAAGCTTGGGTTCATCGACTTCGCCGGCGCATCGGTCGTCCACGGCGTCGGTGCTTGGGCCTCACTGGTCGGCGTCTGGATGGTCGGGCCCCGGCTTGGCCGCTACGCGAGCAACGGACGGGCAAACCGCATGGAGGCCAATAGCTTGGCCTACAGCGCGTTCGGCACCTTGATCCTCTGGTTCGGCTGGCTCGGGTTCAACGGTGGCAGCGCGCTCGCCGTCAACGCGGACGTCGGTCGCATCATCTACGTCACGAACTTGTGCGGCTGCTCGGCTGCGCTGGTCGGGTTTGCCCACGCCTCGATGTCGCCGGGTCGCCGCAACATCGAAGAGAAGTTCCTCGGTTCGTGCCTTGCGGGTCTGGCCGCCAGTACGGCTCCGTGCAACATCGTCTCGCCCGAAGAAGCGTTGCTCATCGGCGCGGTCGCAGCCGTCCTTCACAACCTCGCCTACGACTTCATTCTTAACAAGCTTCGACTCGACGACGTCGTCGGCGCGGTGCCGGTGCACGGGGTCGGCGGTGTGTGGGGTTGCTTGTGCGTCGCGTTCTTCGGCGACCTGCCCGAGGGCGTGTCGATGATGCATCAGCTGATCGTCCAGATCGGCGGCGTTCTCGCCTGCTTTGTCTGGACGGTTTCCGTCTCATTCATCGCCTTCAGCGTGCTGCGGGCGACAGTCGGGATCCGCGTCGACCCCATGGCGGAGATCCGCGGAGCCAGCCTCTCGGCCGTCGCCGAGGACGAGGACGGCCCGGCAGTGCCCGGCGTTCCGGGGACCCCCGCAGGCGCCCCCTTCGGGGAACCGGCCCCGGCCCTCGAGGCCGAGATGGATCGACTCATGGCCGACATCCGCAGCCACGTGCGGTCCAACCAACGCCTAGACACGTTCTAGCCATCACGCACAGGTGAACCCCATGTTCGCATCTTGGCCCTCAGATCCTGCAACCGCCAAAAACCTGCTCGGGCTCAGCTCGTCAGTGGCCTTTGGGTGCTGGGCTTGGCTCACTGTGCAGCTGGGGCCCACCTATGCGGCGGAGCTCGCAGGCGAGCAGAGCACGAACACCCTCGCCTCCGCGAGCGGTGCGGCGTCGGCCGCAAAGCCCACGCCGGCAAAGCCGGCCGCGCCGGTGAATCCGGCCGCGTCCGAACAACCAGCCGCGCCGATAAGACTAGCCGCGGCCACAAAGCCAGCCGCGCCGATGAAGCCCGAGGCGGGAGCTGTTCCGCCAACGG
>CADEGN010000614.1 GCA_902826865.1 uncultured Myxococcales bacterium | reverse complement strand
TCTGCCGAACGGATCAGCACGCCGTGCTCGGCGCCCTTGCCCGTCCCGACCATGATCGACATCGGGGTGGCGAGACCGAGCGCGCACGGGCAGGCGATGATCAGGACCGACACCGCGCTGACGAGCGCCAGCGTTGCCGCGGGCTCCGGCCCGAAGTCGAACCAGATGATGAACGTGGCGATCGCCAGGAACAGCACCGCCGGCACGAAGTAGCTCGACACCACATCGGCAAGCCGCTGGATCGGCGCCTTCGAGCCCTGGGCCTGTTCGACGAGGCGCACGATCTGGGCGAGCATCGTGTCTGCGCCCACCCGAGTCGCCCTGAATCGAAACGCCCCGGTCTGGTTCATCGTGGCGCCGATGACCAGATCCCCGGTCGCCTTTGTCACAGGTATCGGCTCTCCAGTGACCATCGACTCGTCGACCGATGATCTCCCGTCGACGATCTCACCATCGACTGGGATCTTCTCGCCGGGACGCACGATTACGAGGTCGCCCACCAGGACCTCGTCGATCGGGATGTCGAGGACGGCGGCGTCGCGCAGCACCTGCGCGGTGCGGGCCTGCAGGCCCAGCAAGCGGCGGATCGCTGCGCCAGTTCCCGCCTTGGCGCGGGCCTCGAGCAGTCGCCCCAGCAGGATCAGCGTCACGATCACACCGACGGCCTCGTAGTAGACCGCATTCGACTGTTCAGGCAGCAGTTGCGGACGGGCCGTGGCGACGAGGCTGTACATGAACGCGGCGATCGTTCCGACGGTGATGAGCGTGTTCATGTCGGCTGTGCGATGCGCGACCGTCAGCCAGCCGGTGCGGTGAATGGGCCAGCCCGTGTACAGCATGACCGGTACGATGAGCGCGAACTGCACCCAGCGGTCGTGCAGGAACATCGGCACGAGATCCATGCTGACGAAGTCGCCAACCATGACCGCGTAGAGCACGGGAGTGGTCAGGATTGCCCCCGCAATCACACGCCGCGTCAGGTCCTGCACCTCCGCGCGGCGAGCGGCCGCTTCGGCGTCTTCCGTGCGATCCGTCCCCGGCGCGACACGCCGCTCGACGCGATACCCGGTGGCGGTGATCGCACCCTCGATCGCATCAAGGCTGACGGCAGCGGGGAGGTAGTCCACGGTGACGCGCTCGGCGACGAAATTGACGCGAACGGCGTCGATGCCGGGGAGCTCGCCCACTCGGCGCTCGATGGTGCGAACGCACGTCGGGCAGTTCACGCCGCCACCGAGGATTGCGAACTCCGCCTGGGTGGGCTCATTCACCGCATGCCGAGGGCCGACGCCGACGGCGGCCGCCACTTCGTGCTGAAACTCGCCGTGCATGTGTGCGTGGGAATCGCCAGTAGTGGTCGCGGCAGCGGCTGGCTCAGTGACTACTGGCGTGACCGCGTCGGGCGTCTCGACCAGCAGCGTGCCGTGGATCATGTTCATCCCACACGCGAATCCGAACTCGCCCGCCCGGTCCGGTGTGAACTCGAGCGTGGTCTTCGCGAAGGCGGCGAGAGACCGGCTCACGCCGAGGTCGGGAAAGACGACGCGCGATGTGCAGTCGCTGTTCTCCTGCCGGTCGAAGATCAGGCGGACGGGGACGCCTTCGGTGACGCGGATCAGGTCAGGTGAATAGCCG
>CADEGN010000613.1 GCA_902826865.1 uncultured Myxococcales bacterium | reverse complement strand
CGCGAACCGGTCGCTTTGGTTGTCTTGCAGGGGGGCGGTCGGGACGCAGTAGAGGCGTGGTTCGGTGGCGTTGACCATGGCGAGTTCATTTCGATCGGGCGAAAGGGTCAAGCATTGGCGCGGCGGAGTTCAGCGAGGAGGGTGACGGCGCGGTTGGCCTTGATCTCACCGACCTCCACAAGGCAGGCGGCGACGCGTTCGACCTCGTCACCCACCGCACCAGCGGCCAAGGCGACGGAACGCGCGTGCAGAGACATGTGGCCGCGCTGAATGCCCTCGGTGGCGAGGGCTCGCAGTGCAGCGAGGTTGCTGGCGAGGCCGGTTGCGGCCATCACCTGGCCCAAGAACGCGCCCTGCGGGTGACCGAGGATCTCGAGGGCGATGCGCGCAACTGGATGCACTTGCGTCGCCCCGCCGACCACCCCAACCGCCGCGGGCAAGCTCATCTTGCCCTCGAGGTAACCGTCGTCGGCAACCACCCAACGGGCCAGCGGCCCGTAGCGTCCGCCGGCGGCGGCAAACGCATGCGCCGAGGCTTCCATCGCGCGCCAGTCGTTGCCGGTCGCGAGCACGACCGCGTCGACACCGTTCATGATGCCCTTGTTGTGGGTGGCGGCGCGGTAAGGATCGAGCTCGGCGAAGCGGGACGCCGACGCGATGCGGGCGACCACCTCCGGACCGGTGAAGCCGGCGCCCGCCAGGGCAGCCGCCGGTACTCGCGCGGACACGTGGGCGCAGCGACGGTCGGCGAGGTTGCTCAGGATCCGCAGGCCGGGGGCCCAGCCGGTCAGCGCCTCGAGACGCACCGCGACGGCCTCGGCCACCGTGTTGAGTAGGTTGGCGCCCATCGCGTCTTGGCAGTCGACGAGCACGTGCACGACGGCCATGTCGTCGGCCAACACCCGGGATTCGATGGCCCTCGCACCCCCGCCGCGGGCAACCAACCGCGGATGCGTGGCGTCGGCCAACGTGAGCAGCTCGGCTTCGTGCTCGCGTACGATCGTCAGCACGTCCGTGACGCTGCGCGTGCCCGCGCGGCACAGTTGGACCTGGGCGATCATCCACGGCGGATCGGAGTGGGCGGCAAAGCCTCCACCGTCGCGGATCATCTTCGCGGCATTCGATGCCGCGGCGACAACCGACGCCTCCTCGACACACATCGGCACGAGCACATCGCGACCATTGATGCGGAAGTTGGTGGCGATCGCGAGCGGAAGGTCGAAGGTGCCGACCACGTTTTCGTTCATGTGATTGGCACGATCGGCGTCGAGGCGGGCGGTGCCGAGCTCGGTGAGCCGCGCGAGCGACACGCCGGTCGCTGCCGCCACCGCCTTGTGGCGTTCGGGGATGCTGAGCCTGAAGAAGCCACCCAAGCGCGACACCGTGGGCAATCTCGCCTCGGCCCGCAGACCGGCCGGATCGGGGCGGAGCTCGGCGAGCAGGGGCCGGCCCAACCGCTCGCGCAACGGCTCCGCCAAGCGATCGATCGCCGCGCGTTCACTCGCCACTAGGACGACGAGGTCGCCACCACCGGCGCCGCTCGGCTTCGCGGCCACCCCAGCGGCGGCGCACAACCCCAAGATGCCTTCGATCTCCGCGGTCAAGATCGGCACATTTGCGATCGCCTGAAGCGCTCGCAGTCCGCGGAC
>CADEGN010000612.1 GCA_902826865.1 uncultured Myxococcales bacterium | reverse complement strand
GTTGAGCAGGAGATTGACAAAGACCTGAGTCAACCGCTGCTCGTTGCCGATCACGTGCGGAACCTGATCGCTGGAACGCACAAGCCGCGCGCGGTGGCGGACGTTGTTGTCGGCGAGCTTGACCGCACCGTCGAGGACCGCCTCAATATCGACCGGCTCCAAGCGATCGTCGCGCTGCCGCGCGAACGCCCGCAGGTCGCCGACGATCCTCCGCACGCGTTCTGAGCCGTCCAACGCGGCTGCGACGAGGGAGCCGAGCTGCTCGTTGGCGCCCTCAGGTTTGCCGGCGATTTCTTCGGCGATTAGCTCGAGATTGGCGAGCACGTAGGCAAGCGGGTTGTTGATCTCGTGGGCAACGCCGGCCGCCAGGCTACCGACAGACGCCATTTTCTCCGCCTGCGCCAAGGTCTCGCGCAGCCGCTCGCGCTCGGTCAGGTCGCGCGCACCGATCACCACAAACAGCGCTCCGTCGAACCGCAGCGCGCTCGCCGACGCCTCGACGGCGACGAGCTCCCCGGACGACCGGCGCAGCTCGGTCTCGAACACGAGGCTGCCCCGGTCTTCGAGCTCGGCGATCCAACGCTCCCAGCGCGCACCCCGGCGCTTGGCCTCAAGCTCCTCGAACCGCCGGCCTTCGAGCTCAGACGAATCCGTTTCCAAGAGGGTGGCGGCCGCCGCGTTGGCGTAGTTGATCGTCCCCTGGGCATCGAGCCACAGCACTGCCTCGCGGGCACGGTCGACCGCAAACTGCGTCATCCGCAAGCGTCGCTCGGCAAGGGTACGCGTCGTGATATCCTCGAACATCACGAGCGCGACTTCGCGGTTGTCGAAGACCGCCCGCGTAAACGGGATCAGACGCACGACAAGCGCACGCTTGTCGGGACGCACCATCGTCAGTTCGGTCGGCGGCGGCGGATTCCCCGTGCGATCGAAGCGACCGATCCGCCGCCGCATCGCCTCGTGATCCTCCGTGGCGAATACCTCGTAGATCTTTCGGCGCAGCAACTCATCGCAGGTGTACCCCGTGATTCGTGAGGCGGCAGCATTGGCGTAGACGATCTCCTCGTCGCTGCGGGCGATCACCCCGAGCGGGCTGCGGTCGAGCAGGCGGCGGAAGTCGGCCTGCGCGCGCTCAAGCGCCTCGCGATCCGCCTCGTGAAGGCGGCGCGAAGCGACCCGGCGCGCGGCGATGCGGATCCGCGTCTGCAGCAGCGTCCGATCGATGGGCTTGGCCAGATAGTCGTCCGCCCCCGAGTCGAGCACCCGCGCGAGATCGTCGGGTCGATCGCGGGCCGTGATGACGACCACGAACGGGGTCGCGCCGCCCGGGAGCTCGCGCAGCCGACTGACGAAGCGCAGGCCGTCGATGCCTGGCAGCACCCAATCGACGATCAGCAGATCAAAGGGTTCGGTTGCATGGGCGGCGAACGCCGACTCAGCGTCTGGCACCGCCACCACACGTAGGCCGAGGGCCTCGAGTTCGCGGCGCATCGACTCGCGCTGGAGCCCTTCGTCTTCGACCAGCAGCGTACGCATTGCCTGCAAGCTGCAGTGTACCAGGACTGAATGCCTACGGCTTGGACGACGGCGATAACGCGCGCTCGCGGATCTGCGCTGCCCACTCGTCCAGGGTCGTCATGGTGGTCGCAACA
>CADEGN010000611.1 GCA_902826865.1 uncultured Myxococcales bacterium | reverse complement strand
GACTAGTTGCAGTCCAACCCATGCACCGAGCAGCTCCCGCACTATCACCCCACGAGACTAGCAGGCCGCGGCAAGCCTGTGCTAGTGGCGTGGTGGGGCTGGATCGTCGGCGACGTGATCCGGGCTGAATCCCGCTTGCTGCTCGACAGCGACGCTCCCGATCGTCGCGGTCAGTTCCATCGTCGTCTACTTCCCGCAGCAGCGACCGCGAGCAGCAAAAGCCACGAGCCACCCCGCGGCGTGGTACCGCAGCCACAGCCACCACCGCCGCCCTCGCTGCCGCCACCGCTGGCGCTGACGCTGTCGGTCGCGCCATCGTTCGTGCCGCCGGTCAGTGAGCCGTCCTCGGCGCTGGCACTGACGCTCGCGCTGACCGAGCCGCCGGCCGTGCCGCTGTCGTCGACGCCACCCGCGCTCGTGCCGCTGTCGCCTGTGTTGCCGCCGCCGGGCGTCTCGCTCGGACACGCGACGGTCGACACGACGTCCTGTTGCGCGGCGGGTCGCGGGCCGAACGACGGTGCTGCGCAGCCGCGCTCGCGTGCGCCGAGATCCGGTCCGGCACCCGTGAAGCCGCCGCCGATGCCGGGCCACAGCGCACCGGCATCGATCGCATTCGAGCCCGCGTCTAGCTCGAGGTCGACCGGCGTCGCAGCCACCATCTCGTCGGTAGCTCCGTACACGCCGGCTTCGAAGATCGGAACGCCAAGTAAGACGCCGTTACCCTCGACCTCACCCGATGCCATTGCGTCGGCGAACGAGTCGTAGGTGCGGTTGGTGCCGCCGACGACTCCAAACCAAAAGCCGCCGTCGGGGAAGTAGCCGTTGGCGTCGAACACTCCGCCGTCGACACGGGCCGTCCACTCGACCGTGCGCCCGCCGGTGAGCGTCTGCGGGCCGACGAAGAGGTTGTTCTCGATGCGAAAGTTGTGCCCCGTGATCGGCGTCTGCAAGTTGAGCGCAAGATCACCGCTCACGAATGTGTTGTGCACGATGATCGAGCCTGAAGGCTCGCCGCCGGTCATCTTCATCTTGATCTGCTCGGACACGACGTTGATCAGCTCGTTGCGCAGCACATACAGAGGTCCGCCGTTGATCGGCTGGATGCTGATCGCCGAGTCGACGTTGGTCCAACGGTTGCGGAAGACCCGAACGTTGCCGGTGCCGCGGTCGGTCTCGATTCCGTCGAAGCAATCGACGATGTCGTTGCCGTACACATCGAACGCGCGGAAGCCCTGGGTGAGATTGAGGATGGGATCGCCGAAGCCCTCGATGTGGTTGTGGCAGATCACGTGGCCATCGCCGTTGAGGTCAACGCCGCGATCATCCCAGTGATCGGCCGCGTCGGCCGCGAACACCCACGGCCAGTCGAGCCGCCCGCGGATCTGGTTGTCGCAGACGTAGAAGTCGGTCTGGTTCGGGCCGGATCCGATGCCGTACACAACATCGTCGATGATCACGCGGCGCACGGCGTTGGCGCTCGCGCCGTCGCCCTGGAACCGCAGAGCCCGCTCGGCGTGCGCGATCGTGAGCTCCTCGATGTGGACGAAGCTGCCATAGACCTCGAGCACGTTGCAGCCGACGCAACCCTCGCCGTCGAGCACGACGCCGGCCGCCTGTTCGCCGCGGATCACGATCGGTGCTTCAGCTGTGCCGCTAG
>CADEGN010000610.1 GCA_902826865.1 uncultured Myxococcales bacterium | reverse complement strand
AGCTTCGACGCCGAGCGCAACGCGCGTGGCCACGCCGACAAGTTCTGGGCGGTGGCGCTCGCGTGCCAGCGGGAACGCCAGGCCGACAAGCCGAGGGTCGGAGAGATCGGCGTGCGGGTACTTGGATAGATCAGCGTCGTCGTCTTACCCTGCGGCCCGCTCCGCTCGTGGCGGTGGTGGCAGGGAAGGCAACGGGCATGACGAACCGCAAGACGGCACTGGCGAAGAGACCCGAATCCGTATCTGCCGAGCTGGTCGTGCTGCCGGCGTCCGCGGAAAAGGTGGACAAGGCGCTCGTCGATCGCGCCGTCTCGCACATCCGCGACGTGGTCTCGAAGACCGTGGCGCGCGGCCTCGATGACGTTGGCACGTACTTGCTGCGTGAGTTCTACGACGACGATCCGGCGCTCTACCTCTCGGCGAGTCCCAGCAAGCATGCCTCGCTCAGCATGCTGATCGAGCGCTGCGAGTCCCTGGATCTGCCTGTCAGTCGCACCTTCCTTGCCAACGCGCTCCGCATGGCCGCCGTCACCAAGCAGCTGCCCCGCGCGGCCACCTTCCACAAGCTCCCGCCGAGCCATCGCGTCGAGTTGCTCCGCGTGCGTGCGCCCGAGAAGCTCGAGCGGCTCGCGTCGAAGGTCGTCGAGGGTAAGCTCAGCGTGCAGAAGCTGCGGACGCTCGTGCAGAAGGAGCAGGAGAAGGGCAAGGACGCCTCCGGACGCGGGCGAAAGCGGTCACCCGAGGTGCTGAAGGCCATCGAGGCATGCCTCCGAGTGCTGCGGGACGAGGAGACCGGCAAGCTCCTCTTCCATCGGAGCGACGTGACCGAGATGACCGACGAGCAGCAGGCCAAGGCCGACGCCGCGCTGAGGTCGCTCGAGAAGCGTGTTGCCGAGCTGCGTCGCATTCTAAGCTGACAGTTCCGACGTCGGAACTGTTGGCGCGGGCGCCGAGTCCCCGCCCGTCGACTATCTCGCTTCCGACGACTCGCCCTTCGCGGCCACCGCCCACACGCACTCGAGGAGCGCCAGCAGCGCGTCGCGCGTCGGCACCTGCGACTGGACGATCCGCTCTCGAAACTCGGTCGCGAGCTGCCCCGCCTCGGCGGACAACCGCGCGCGGCCACGGCACTCGGTCGCGAGCGCGTCCGCGAGCCCGTGCTCGTAGCCGACATCGAAGTACGCCTCCTCGCGCTCGGCGCTCACGTGCATGCGGAGCTCCTCGAGCGCGAAGAACGGCTTCTTGTCGTCGCCGAGGCGCTCCAGGATCTTGTTCTGTAGATCGATCAGGCGCTTCCGCGCGGCGCGGTGCTGGACCCGCTTCTCGACGACGAGGTCGATGGGATGGCCTTCCTCGGCCTCGCGTTCCATGCGCTGGAAGTGGTTGTCGGCTCCGGATGGCGGCTTTCGGTGGTATGTGTGTCGGCGCTTCGATATCTTCTTCATCGGTGAGCCTTTCTTGGAAGGTTCGCCCGCGGGCCCGGACGTTGGCGCGTCGCGGGCCCACTTCGTATTCGCGCCGCATGAGCGCTCTGGTGGCCGCGGCATGCAACTGGAAACTCTCCGGTCTCTGCGGTGTCCCCCGTTGATGTTGCGCTGCGCTTTGCCCTCCTCGGAGGCGAGGCGCGCGGTCCAGGTGCTCGGTGCCCAGGTGGACTGCCTCCTCGCAGGCTGGCCAAGCGCCTCGCCTCCTTTGTCCTG
>CADEGN010000609.1 GCA_902826865.1 uncultured Myxococcales bacterium | reverse complement strand
CGACGGCGTCGGGGGAGGGAACTCGCCCGGGCGCGGGGGCAGGGCGGTGGTGGTGGCCGAGGTGATCGTTACGGCCGCCGGCGCGGGCGGTGCGACGATGGAGCCCGATGATCGCGTGAAGATACGCGTCTCGGCGTCTACGCCATCGGCAACGTCACCTGGGCCCGGTTCGAGCTCGTCGGCGAGCCCGCGGTAGGCACCCGAATCACGGGGTGCATCGAAGGGATCGACCCGAGCCGGATCGGGTGCGTCGGCGCTGGGGGTCCCCGGTGCTGGAGCGTCGGCGCGGGCCGCAGGTGGCGACGAGCCGGACGTGGCTGGCCGGGCGCTCGGAGGAGGGGACGGCGGCCGACCAGAACCGCCCGCGGGCGGATCACCCGGCGGGTTCGGGCTGCGGGTTCGAGCCATCGATGTCGGGGTTGTCGCTGTAGGCCTTCAGGGCCTCGAGCGCGATTCTCTCGGCTTTGGCCATGGCTTCCACGGCCTCACCCACACGCGTCATGAGCATCGTGCGGGCCCGATTCGCGTTCTCCTTGGGTTCGAGGCCGATCGCGTAGTTGTAGACCGCGCCCTCGGGCTTGAGCCACTGGACCTGATCGGCCCCGGCACCCTTGGCGTAGGTCTTCTCCTCGCCGCCGAGCCCAACGCGAACCTTGAATGCGATCGCCTTGGTCGGGTCGTCACAGGGCTTGAGAGCGGCCATGTCGGTCAGGTTCTCGCCGCACATCGGCGTGACCATCTCGACCAGCTGCGCGCCGTCGGCGGTGAACAGCACGCCGAAGCTCACCGGGCCGCCCGCCGGCGTGAGCGCTGCGGCGTTCGCCGCCAAGAATCCAGCGAGGTCACGGAGATCCGACTGCAGCCGGTTGGCGCTCTCGTAGAGCTCGAAGGTCTTCTTGATCCCGTTGGCGTGGATCCCCCCGAGCTGCCAGCCGAACAACGAGTCGACGCGCGGGTGCTTGTCGAACGACTCCCCCAGCAGGGCCACGACGGCGTCCGAACCCGCCTTCGGGTCCTTCATGACGGTGTCGGAGATGCTCTGCAGGGCGACGGCCACCTGCTTGCGGGTGCCGATCACGTTCTCCACTTCGGCGATCATGACCTGGCCCTTCTCCTTCGCGGCGGCCTTGCGCTCGCGGCCACCCATGATCTTGTTGCCGATGAAGCCGGCAGCGAGACCGACCCCGAGGAAGATCATGCCGACGAACAACACCATCCCGACGTTGCTGCGGCCGGGCACGTCGCCGCCGCTGTCGAGGGACGGCGATGGGTCGTAGTGGGCGTTGACGGGTCCACCGAACGGATCATCACGGGCCGGGGCCGGGGCCGGGGCGGCCACGGGCGGACTGAAACTCGGCGTCGGAATGACCGCGGCCGGGTGCGCCATGGGGGCAGGTGCCGCGACGTGGCCTGGTGGTGGCACGTCGTCGAACCCCATCGGCACATGGGGCGCCTGGACGATTGGTTCGGGCTCGAAGGCGATGGGCGCCGCGCTGCCGGGCGGCGGGATCGAGTCGATCGGTGCCGCGGGCGGCTCTTCGCCATCCTTCGTCTTCTTGGCGAGGAGTGCCTTGAGGGCTGCGAGATCGGTTCCGGGTTTCTTCGGTGTGTTCAAGGCCGATTCCCTCCCCCGCAGGGTCGAGGGTTCGTCGCCTGCGGTGCGGCGGCGAAGGCGAGTCGGCTTGGCCCGATTCCCGCAGCTT
>CADEGN010000608.1 GCA_902826865.1 uncultured Myxococcales bacterium | reverse complement strand
CGACGGCGGCAGCGAGCTCGTGCGCTGGCGCGGTTTGGCGGAAGGCGGACAGACCGAGGTCATGACGATGCCGCGACGCAAACGCCGACGCCCGCGAGCGCGTCGCGCCAAGCTCGACGATCAAGGCTCGGTCGGCGACGACGCGCGCGACGACGCCAGCGGCGAGTCGGCCCACGCGGGCGAGACGTGAGCCGCAGGCTGCCCCGGCGCCCCCGCGCCGAGGCCGAGACCCAAGCCCGACTGCTCGAAGCCGGCACGACTGATCACTACCTCGACGCCGACCTTTACGATTTCGAGTACTGCGATCGCGTCGACGACATCCGTTTCTATCAGGCCGTCGCCGCCCAAATCGGGGCCCAAGTCGGGGCACCGATCAAGATCCTCGAGCTGGGGGCCGGCACCGGCCGAGTCACGCGACCGCTTCTCGCCGACGGCCACCACGTGGTCGCCCTTGATGCGATGCCCGCGATGCTCGCGAGCCTACGGGAGGCCGTGCTGGACGACGACACCCGCGCGCGCCTCGAGATCCTTGAGGCCGACATGCGGGCGATCCCCCTGCCCGACGTAGCGTTCGACGCGGTGTTCGCCCCGTTCAACGCGCTCATGCACCTCTACAGCTGGCGAGAGCTGCTGGCGTGTTTCACGGATGTCGCGCGCGTGCTCCGTCCGGGAGGCACCTTCGCGTTTGATGTGCAGCTCCCGGACCTCGATTGGCTGCAGTGGGACCCCGACGCTCGCCACTCCATCACGCGTTTTGCCCATCCGCGAACCGGCGACAAGCTCATTTACTCGACCAACCACACCTACGACCAGCAGACGCAGATCTGTCACATTCGGATCTTCTACGACGACGCGCCACCCCAGGGCCGCAAGTTTGTCCCCCCGCCGCGGCCACGCCGGCTCGTCCACCTGGCGCACCGGCAGATCTTCCCCGAAGAGGTACGGATGCTAGTGGCCGTGGCCGGGCTCGAGCTAACGTCGCTGACCGGCGATTTCGCGGAGAAGCCCCTGCGCCGGGCCAAGGAGTCGCAGGTGGCCATCTGCGTCAAGCCGCGCTGACGGTTGCCTCCTCGCGACGCCGATCCCGCACGGGTCGATGGGCGCGCGGGTTAAGGTGGGACGGCGGCCCGTTTTCGGAAACTTCCGCGCGGATCCACCGTTTCACCCGTAGGTATGGCCAAGCGCAATCGCGGGGGCTCTGACGGGAGTCCCGAGCATTCGCGCCGTGGGTCGGCTAGCCTTGGCAAGATGAGCGCCTGGCGTTCTGCGCTCGCCGCCCTGGCGGCGCTGGTGCTGTGGGCACGCCCGGCGGCTGCGGATCAGCTCGACGGCGAGATCCACGACGGCGAGTCGACCTACAACCCGATCGAGGAGCTGTCCTACGAGGTGTTTGTCGACGCGTCTCGCGAGGCGACGTATGACGCGTCCGTTCGTTTGCGGGTCGCGCTCCACAACGGCGGCGGGAGCGATCGCGACGCGGTCCACACCCTGGCCCTGCCCCGGAGTGCGGAGCTCGTCGGCGTCGCGATCGCGCGCGACGCGGTTTGGCGCGACGGCACCGTGACGGACGTCGCCGACGATGGCGTTCGCCGCGAGCCTGGCACCGCGTGGGTGCGAACGTTCGACCCGGACCGCCCCGGTGGCCTGCGCGCCGCCGAGATCTCCGTATTTGGGATCCCATCGGAATCGACGGTGCAGATCGAGCTCCGTCTG
>CADEGN010000607.1 GCA_902826865.1 uncultured Myxococcales bacterium | reverse complement strand
TACCGACACCGCGGACGAGTGATTGGGAGCGACGGCCGCGCAAACAGTGCCACGAAATTGCCGCCACCTTGGCCGCGTAGTACGCGGGCGACGGCAACGCGGAACTGTCGTAGCGGTAACCCAACCGGACCACGGTGCTCAGCAGGCGACGATCGTGTGTATATCCAGGGGCTCGAAAGCCGACGACGTCGGCGCCGAGCGCCCGCAGCTCCCGATCGCATCGGTCGAGATCAGCAAACGCGGCATCGCTGTCGAATCGCACGAGATCGTAGGGATGCGCGAAGCTGTGGTTGCCGAGCTCGTGCCCAGCGGCGAGGGCGGCACGCAGTTGCGCAGCGCCTACAGGCGTGTTTTGGAGCGCCTCGCCCACCACAAAGAACGTGGCACGAACGCCGAGCTCCGCGAACAGCTCCGTGAAGCGCGGCAGCCAGCGCGTCAGCGCCACATCAGGGCCCCGAGGCGGTGCCGGCAGGCCATGGATGGCGTGGTAGCAGGGGAGCGGATCGAGATCGACGCTAACGGCGGCCCGCGTCATTTTTCGACCTCACGCCCCGTGTGATCCATGGACCGCGCCGACGAGCCGGACAACGTGGCGAAGCACCCGGGGCACGCGGCGCAGCAGGTGGATCGACGGTGCGCGCTTCTCACGGATTTCAACCGGGATCTCGAGGACGCGTAGACCGCCACGGTGCGCCCGTACGACCAACTCGCTAGCGAACACATCGTGCTCCACCACGCAAGCGTCGACGATTGGGGCGACCGGCGCACGGGCGAAGGCCTTGAGTCCGTGGGTGTCGGTTCCGGGGAACCCGACCGCGATCCGTAGCAAGCCGTTGTACATGCGCGTCGCGACCCGGCGTCCGAGCGGGCGCGTGTCGCGAGCCCCGCGCATGGCTTTGCTGCCGATCACCATATCGGCACTTCCGGCGCGCAGTAGCTCGAGGGCGCGGCCGTGAAACTCGACGTCGCACAGATCGATCTCTTCACACACCACGAACCGTCCCCGCGCCCGCCGGATGCCAGCCCGAAGCGCGCCGCCGTAGTTGGGCTCGGGGTGGGAAAACCAACCGACCTCGGGGTACTCGCCCGCCAAAGCATCGGCAATGACGACCGTATCGTCTTTGCTGCCGTTCTCGGCCAAGAGCACCTCAAAACCCCAACCTCGACCACGCATGGCTTCGCACAGGCCGACCACGCTTTCGCGCAAGATCGCCTGCTCGTTGTAGACCGGGATCACCACGCTGATCTCCGGCGCGGGCACACGCGGCG
This sequence comes from uncultured Myxococcales bacterium, assembly GCA_902826865.1. Taxonomy (GTDB): domain Bacteria; phylum Myxococcota_A; class Polyangia; order Nannocystales; family Nannocystaceae; genus Xiheibacterium. The sequence goes on along the minus strand of CADEGN010000607.1, from coordinate 447 downwards.
CAGCGACGGGACTCATCACGCGAGCTCTTCTGCCGCCCAAGCGGCCGCCGCCATACCATCGAGCAGCGCGTCTTCCATCGCGCTGTAGACCCATGCGCCGTAACGGCCGCAGCTACGGATGCCGAGGCCGGCGAGCCAGGCGTGGATCGTGGCGGTGGCCCTCGCGTGGTGTTCGTCGAACACCACGTACGCGTACTCGATGTCGTGTTGTTCGGCAAACAACACATCGCTCGCATTCGTGAGCGCGCCCATATCCACCAGCTTTGACATGATCCCCGGAAAATCCGGCGCGCGATCGCGATCGCTTAGCTCGACGTAGAGTCCCGAACACCCGGGCGGGGCCATCGCCGCGCGGGCGTTGGTGTACACCCCGACCCGGAAGAAGGGCACTTCGGGGTCGGGGACGTAGATACAGTGCGCGCCGCGGGCAGGCCGCGTCCGCCCTGC
>CADEGN010000606.1 GCA_902826865.1 uncultured Myxococcales bacterium | reverse complement strand
TCGAGGGTGGCGTCCGTGTAGTTCAGCTTGGGCTCGAGACCGGTCAGCTCGCCCAGGTACGCCGTCCACTCCTCGATGCTCACGTGCTCGGACCCGCACAGGTTGAAGATCGAAGCCGGCACCGAGGCCGCACCGAGCAGCAGCGGCAGCGACGCGAGGATGTCGTCGTCGTGGATCAGTGTGTACTGGCTGGGCCGATCGACGTGCACGGGGATCGGCGCGCCGCCGCGCATCATCAGCAGGTGGTACCAGGGCCAGCCGCCGTTGTCGCCGTAGGGCGTGTCGAGCCGGGCGATCACGGTGGGCACGCCGAACTCGCGCGCCGCGTAGCGCACGACCGCCTCCGCAGCGATCTTCGCGATGCTGTAGGTCGGCGACATCACGCGGTGGTTGTCGCCCAGCGGCGAGTCCTCGCGGAACACGGCGTGGCCGTCGGCCTCGTAGACGCCGGTGGTCGAGCAGTGCAGGAACGCCCGAGCGCGCCGGCAGTGCGAGAGCAGCAGCCCAACGGCCTCGGCGTTCGAGCGCAGATCGCCGTCGAAGTCGGGCTTGGCACTGCGCGCGACCGCCAGGTTGAGCACGAAGTCGAAGTCGCGCGGCAGCGCGCCGAAATCGCCCGTGCCCAGATCGGCCGCGACACAGCGCACGCCGCCCTCTTCGAGTTTCTGCTTGAGCCTGGCATCGCTGAAACGCGCCACGCCCCAGACCTCGTTCTGGCGCGCGAGCGACAGCGAGAGCGGCAATGCGACCTGCCCCGTGGGGCCGGTGACGAGGATCTTGGCGTCGCGCAGCTCGAGCGGCATGAGACCTCCGGGAAGGCGCGGAGTGTCCCACGGCTCCGCGCGCGGATTCAACGGCTTGCGCGGTTGACCCTCGACCCCGCGGCCGCGAGACTGCGCGACCTGCGAGCGGAGGGAGCATGGGGCGATTCGACGGAAAGGTCGTACTGATCACGGGCGCGGGTTCGGGCATGGGCCGCGCCGTGGCCCTGCGCCTGGCGGGCGAAGGCGCGCGCGTCTTCGGCATCGACGTGAGCGTCGACGGTCTGGCCGGAACAGCCAAGCGCGTGTCCGAAGCGGGTGGCGCGATGCAGACCGGGATTTGCGACGTGAGCCGGCGCGACGACTGTTTCGCGGCGGTCGACGCGTGCATCGCCGCGTTCGGCAGGCTCGACGTGCTCGCCAACGTGGCGGGCATCCTGCGCGTCGCGCACGCGCACGAGATGCCGCAGCGCGACTGGGACCAGGTGATCGGCGTGAACCTCTCCGGCCCCTTCTTCATGAGTCAGGCCGCCCTGCCCCGGCTGCTCGAGTCGCGCGGCAACATCGTGAACGTCGCCTCGAACGCGGGCCTGATGGGCCAGGCGTACACGGCGGCCTACTGCGCAAGCAAGGCGGGACTCGTCAGCCTGACCAAGTCGCTCGCCATGGAGTACGTCAAGCGCGGCATCCGCATCAACTGCGTGTGCCCCGCGGGCACGCAGACGGCGCTCACCGCGAGCGCGAAGTTCCCCAGCGATGTCGATCCGCAACTGATGATGCGCTACTCGGGCTTCCGCGGCATGAGCCAGCCCGACGAGATCGCCGCGGTGATCGCGTTCGTCGCCTCCGACGAGGCCGGCTCGATGCACGGCTCGATCGTGCAGGCCGACCAGGGCGTCACCGCCGGCTGAGCCCGTGAGGACGGCAGTGAAGGACGCGTCGGCTGCCCCGGGCCGGGTGCTC
>CADEGN010000605.1 GCA_902826865.1 uncultured Myxococcales bacterium | reverse complement strand
CACCAGCGCGGGCAGCGGGCAGACCTCGATGCGCTCGTCGAGCGGATAGGCGTCGGTCCCCGGACCGACGATGAACAGGCGCTCGAGCCCGAGATCGTGCTGCGCGACCCGCATGGACTTCGTGATCGCGGGCGCGTCGGCGTACTTGACCTCGACGCCATAGCGCGCGCCGCCCCAGGTCAGGAAGAGGTCGAGCTCGGCGCCCGCGGGCGTCGCCCAGAAGTACGCGTTGCGCTCGCCGACGGCCGCGATCACGTGCTCGACCACGAGGCCCTCGAACGACGCGCCGAGCTTCGGGTGCCCCTCCAGCGCCGCGAACGAACGCACCCCGAGCAACGTGTGCAGCAGCCCGGTGTCGCGCACATAGACCTTGGGCGACTTCACCTGGCGCTTGCCGAGGTTCTCGAACCACGGCGCGAGCTGCCGCAGCACGAGCGCGCCGCAGAGTTGATCGAGGTGCCGACGCACGGTCGTGTGTGCCTCGCCGAGCGACTGCCCGATCGCCGATGCGTTGAGGACCCCGCCGTGGGTGTGGGCGAGCATGGTCCAGAACCGGCGGTAGGTCGCGGCCGAGGTGCGCAGGCCGAGCTGCGGCAGGTCGCGCTCGAGGAAGGTGCGGATGAAGTCCTCGCGCCAGCGCTCGCTTTGCGCGTGGCTCTTGGCGAGGAACGACCGCGGGAACCCGCCACGGAACCACAGCTGCCGCAGCTTGTCGGCGCCGACCTCCTCGATATCGAAGCCGGCCATCTCGACGAACGCGACGCGACCCGCGAGGGACTCCGAGGACTCGCCGACGAGCTCGGGGGATGCGCTGCCGAGCAGGAGGAACCTCGCCGGATGGGCAGGGCGATCGGCGAGCACTCGGAGGATCTCGAACAACGCGGGCGCGCGCTGGATCTCGTCGATCACAACCAGGCCACGTAGCGGCGCGAGCGTGGTCATCGGCTGCCGCAGACGGGCGGCGCTCTGTGGATCCTCGAGGTCGAAGTACGTCGAACGGCGCCGCGACGCCAGGTCGCGCGCCAACGTGGTCTTGCCGCACTGGCGGGGCCCGAGCAGCGTCACGACCGGGGCCTCGCGCAGGCGCAGCTCGATCTGCCGCGCCACGTAGGGCCGATCCAGCATCCTTGCATATTGAACGCTCAACGCTCAGTATGCAACGAGCGAAAAAGAACGGCCACCAGCGACGGAGAAGCCCGTGCCGCGCTCGTCGACGAGGCCGACGCGCTCGCGGCGGATGGCTTCTCGGGCGTGCGCGCGGGCGAGCCGTTGCTTCGGTCCGCATACGGCGACTCGATCCGCGATCCGGCGACCGCGTGCAAGATGGACAGCGTCTTCAACCTCGGCGTGATCACGCTGTAGGTGCGATCAGCGGAAACCCGATCACCACCGGCATCCAGAGCAGCCGATCGCGCATGACCGTCACTTGATCGCCCGCGACTGGCATCCTCACCCGCAACTCGCCAAGCATCGCAGACGCCTTCGCGATCGCAGCGCCGCGCTCCGCGGCGGGACCGTCCGTCGCGGCGAGAGCCACGGTCGGATCCCCGCCCGGCACGTCCATCGCGACGATACGACCTTGGGCAAACGTGATCTCGATGCGGTCGCCGGCGGATGAATGGAGGTCGAACATCACAATAGCGAGATCACGCGCGATGTCGCTGGACGCGCGCGGTCGTTTGGGACGCAACCAGTCGAGCAGGCCCACGCCTCGGATGTTCGTCGCGGCCGACCAGGGAG
>CADEGN010000604.1 GCA_902826865.1 uncultured Myxococcales bacterium | reverse complement strand
CGAGCGGCTGCGCCTGCCAAGCGGGTCCACGCTCGGACGCACCGTCGGCGTTGCTTGTCTTCGTCCTTGTGAGCCTGGCTCGGTGCCGTCGCAGGGATCCCAGGCGCGTGGGCGGTTCGTTGCAGTGACGACCCGACCGGGACTACGTATCTGGCGCCGCACTCGGGGCAAACCGAGGACCCGCAGCAGCAACAGCCCGAAGTAACCAGCAAGCCCGACGATCCGGATCCCAACTGATCGCCGGTCGGGGCTGATCGAGGGGAGCGCGAGCGGCAACTCCCCGAACGGACGCGGATCCGCGTCGAGGAGACCTGATGGAGCTCTCGGTTCGAGCATTCGTTGCGTTCGCCGCGCTCGCTGGGCCCGCGTGCGGCGTCAACGTCCGGAACTCCGGCCCTGGCGGCGTTTCGGGGAATGGGACTGGCTCCGCGACCGAGCCGACGAGCGGCGACGGCGGCGTCGGTGACGTCGCGGAGGAAGGTGACGATATCGGCGACGGCGGCAGTGCCGACGGCGTGAAGCTCGACGTGGGCCCCGGCACAGGCTCTGGTCCTGGGGGCGACTGCGGCAGCGGCAGCGGCATGATGGGCGAGGACGTCGAGTTCTCGTTCATTTGGATCGCCAACTCGCCGGAAGGCACGGTGTCGAAGATCGACACCAGAACCGGCGACGAAGTGGGCCGCTACTACACCGGCCCAAGCAATGGCGACGACGACCCCTCGCGCACGTCGGTCAACCTCGCCGGCGACGTCGCCGTCACCAACCGCGCCGGGGGCGTCACGAAGATCGCGGCACGAAAGCCTCAGTGCATCGACGGCAACGGCAATGGGACGATCGAGACCTCGACGGGCGCCGGCAACATCCTGCCGTTTGGCGAGGACGAGTGCGTGCTGTGGCACCAAGCGCTGCCCAACGGCGGTAGGCCGAACATCAGCGGACCGCGACCGACGGCGTGGGACGCCGGCGAGGACGGCGACCCATGCGTTACCGACGACGATCGGTTGTGGGTCGGCTATTTCGACTCGCCCAACAACCGTGGCCACTTCTACCGCCTGGGTGGCAAAGACGGCGCGACTCTCGACGAAGTCCTCGTCCCCAACTGGGACCCCAGCAACATCAAGAACTTCGGGCCCTACGGGGGGGCCACGGACGGCGACGGGCACTTCTGGGTCATCGGCTTCGCGGGTCCGCTGGTGCGCATCGACGCCGTCACGCTGGCCGCGCAGCGGTGGGAGTCGCCCGGGGCCGCCTTCCCAGTCGGCCCCACGGTCTTCTACGGTTTGGCCTTGGACGCCGACGGACATCCTTGGATGTCAGGCTCACTCGGCGAGCTGACGCACTTCGATCCCGTCACTGAGGAGTTTGATGTCTACCCGCTCGCAAGCGGCGAATCGGCGCGCGGGCTGCAGATCGATCGGGACGGATTCGCTTGGATCGCGGTCAACGGAACCTGCGGCGTCGCCAAATTCGAGATCGCAACGCGCACCCTCGTCGACGCCCTGATCCCGCTGCCCGGCTGTACTACGCCGGTGGGGATCAGCATCGATGTCGATGGCTTCGTCTGGATCCCCGACCAGGGGGCGGACTTGGCGTACAAGTTGGACCCGAACACGTTGACCACGACCATCACCACTGGGCTCGTCCGACCGTACACGTACTCCGACATGACCGGCGCCGGTCTGGGCCTCGTCGTGGTGACCGATCGCCAGAGCGCAGGTGGCCGGACGCCGGCGGCGAGGGCGTGCGCA
>CADEGN010000603.1 GCA_902826865.1 uncultured Myxococcales bacterium | reverse complement strand
GAGGGCAAGCTGGTCGGCATGGTCGGCGACGGGATCAATGACGCGCCCGCCCTCGCACAGGCCGATGTCGGTATCGCGATCGGCACGGGCACTGATGTCGCGATCGAGTCGTCCGACATCACGTTGATTTCCGGCGAGCTCGACGGCGTCGTGACGGCGATCCAGCTCAGCCGGGCGACGATGCGTAACATCCGCGAGAACCTGTTCTTCGCCTTCGCATACAACGCTGTGGGGCTCCCGATCGCGATGGGCCTGCTCTATCCGTTCACCGGGCACCTGCTGAGCCCGATGATCGCCGCCGCCGCAATGGCGCTCTCCTCGCTGTCGGTCGTGACGAACTCGAATCGGTTGCGGCGTTTCCGTATCACCTCGCTAGGCGGCGGGATGCCGGCCGAGCGCGTATCGGGCGTCGAGTCGTGAGCACCCCAGCGTCGGTCGAGCCGCGCCGCCACGAGGAGCGCTCGGTGTGGGTACAGGCGGCACCTGAGGAGGTCTTCGCGTTCGCGGATGACCACCGGCAGTTCTCCAGCCACATGGCTTCGTCCTCGTGGATGATGCTCGGCAGCAAGATGTCTACTCGAATGGATGCGGCCGGTGGTCGGGCGGTGGGCTCCCACATCACCATGGATGGGTCGGTGCTTGGCGTCCGCCTTTCGCTCGATGAGGCAGTGACGGAACGGCTCGTGCCTGCCTCAAAGACCTGGGAGACGGTCGGTGAGCCTCGCCTCCTCGCAGTCGGGTCCTACCGGATGGGGTTCGAGGTCGCCCGCAGGGGCGAGGGCACCACCTTCCGAGTGTTCATCGACTACCTACTGCCACAGCGGCGACGCTGGTTGGGCCGCTTCCTCGGTGGGTTCTATGCGGGTTGGTGCGTGAGCCAGATGGTGAAGGGCGTCGAGTCTCGCTTCCGACGCCCCGCGGCTGGCAACGGGACCGTGAGCCAGTCCCCGGGAGGACCCTGACGTGAATCGCCGCGGGCGAACCAACCCGATCTCGTTTTCGGCCCTCCGGGCCCGATTGCGTCAGGCGAACCGTGTCGCGATGACGGTTGGCTGCCTGGTGCTCATTGCCATCATGGCAGGCTGTGCGTCGGGCGAGCGACCGCCGGTGGGCCCGTTGACCGCGTCCGACGGCGGTGCGCTCTACAGGCAGGCCTGCGCTGCCTGTCACGGGACGGACCTTCGGGGCACGAAGCAAGGCCCGCCGTTCCTCGACGCCATTTACCGGCCGGCGCATCACGCGGACGCGGCATTCCTGTTGGCCGTGCGCCGTGGGGTTGGCCCACACCACTGGAATTTCGGCAGCATGCCGGCGATTCAGGGACTGACGGACGAACAGGTCACGGCGATCGTCGAGTTCGTGCGAGCACAGCAGCATGCGAATGGAATCGACTGACAAGCATCGTAGGTAGCGCCGCGCTGCGCACTAAGGAGGTTTCGATGAAGGATGGTGGACGGACGGCTCTGATCGTGATCCTGGTACTCGTCGCTCTGCCCCTGCTGTGGGGTGGGGCAATGATGAGCGGCGGGATGGGACCCGGAATGATGTGGGGCTGGCAAGGAAGCGATCGCTGGAACGGCTGGCAGGGCCTCCTGATGATGGTGCCAGCCGTGCTCATCATCGGCGGGATTGTGGCCGTGCTCGTCTGGGGACTCGGGGGCGGCCCTTCGGCTCCCATGCCCCCTGGAGTGGCGAGTGCCCGCGAGATCCTCGATACGCGCTACGCGCGTGGTGAGATCACACGCGAGCAGTATCAGCAAATGAAGG
>CADEGN010000602.1 GCA_902826865.1 uncultured Myxococcales bacterium | reverse complement strand
AGCACTGGGGGAGGCCGGCGCGCGAGCAGGTGGCGCGTCCGCAGGAAGACACCGAAGCCGTGGAGGCCCGGCAACGGCAGGAAGCCGCGTGGGCCAAGCAACGGGAGCAGCGCGAGCAGTTCGCCCGCGAAGGCATCCGGCACTGAAGAGGCCTTCCCGGCTCGAGCCCGACAGTCTTGAACGCTTGCCGTTCGAGCGCTGCGGTTCGAGCGGGCGCTAGTCCGCGCGGATGTTGTTATTGCGGATGACCTGCCCCCAGCGCTCGTAGTCGCGGCGCATGATCTCGGTGAACGGCCCGGTCTCCAGGCCGCTCGATTCGAACCCCATCTCGCGAAACCGCGTCGAGAGCTCCGGTGAAAGCACCGCGGCGCGGATGGCGCTGGAGAGCTGATCGAGGATCGGCTTGGGCGTGCCGGCCGATGCGAACACGCCGTGCCAGCCGTCGATCGCCAGCTGCGGATAGAGCGCGCCCATGGCAGGTACCCCGGGCAGACCTTCGTGCTGCCGCGTGCCGGTGACCAGCAAGGCGCGCCCTTTGCCCGACTTCACCAGATTGATCACCGTGTTGGTCGGATCGAACAGCAGTTCGATCTCGCCCGCCAGAAATCCCTGCATGGCCGGACCAGTCCCCTTGTACGGCACGTGCGTGAACGACACCTTGGCGGCGTTGGCGACCATCTCGATGAACAGGTGCCCGGCCGAACCGTTGCCCGCGCTGCCGTAGTTGAGCTTGCCAGGGTCCTTCCGAGCGGCGGCCACGAGTGCCTCCCAGCTGTCGACGCCCGACTTCGCATTCGCAGCCAGCGCGTACGCGGTGGTGGCCGTCTGCGTCACGCCGATCAGATCGCGGTTGACGTCGTAGGGCACCTTCTGCAGATGCGGCACGGTGACGACCAGGAAGGCGTGCACCAGCAGCGTGTGCCCGTCGGGCGGGCTCTTGATCACCTGGTCGACCGCCAGCGTGTTGTTCGCGCCGACGCGGTTCTCGACGATGACCGGCTGCGACCACACCGTGCGCAACCGGTCAGCGAGCATGCGACCGACCAGATCGAGCGTGCCCCCGGGCGGGAACGGCACCAGCAATCGCACCGGCTTGCTCGGAAACTCTTGGGCACTGACCGGCAGCACCAAGCCCAGACAAAGCAGCAGCACCGCCAGCACGCCGCCGCGTCGCATTGCGATCATGTTTCCTCCAGGGGAGGGAGAGCGCCCCCCCCAATCGGCGCACACGCTGCGCCGCAAACTCGGCTCCCTCCCTTTCTAGCGACGCAGTCGCGCGAGAGAGGGAGGGCGGGGGGCGGGAGAGCGTCCCGATTGGCGGGGGGCGGGGGAGCGACCTTTAATCCGCCTTGATCCCCGCGCCTTGCACCGCACGGGCCCACAGCGCGAGATTCGTCTTCACGAACTCGGTGAGTTCAGCCGCCGTGCCGCCGGTCGCGCCCATGCCTTGACGCGCGAGCACTTCGCGCACGTCGGGCTCTCGCAGCAGCGCGTTGAAGTCGGCGTTCAGTCGCGCGATGACCGCGGCCGGCGCGCCGGCTGGCACGAACGCGCCGTACCAGGTCTCGACCTCGGGTGTGTTCACGCCCTGCTCGCGCATCGTCGGCACGTCGGGGTAGTTGGGCAGGCGCTGGGCGCTCATCACCGCGAGCATGCGCAGCTTGCCCGAACGCACGTGCGGCCCGGCCGTGTGCACCGGGATGATCATCGCCTGCACGTGTCCGCCGATGAGATCGCCGACGGCGCCACCCGAATTCTTGTACGGCACGTGGACGA
>CADEGN010000601.1 GCA_902826865.1 uncultured Myxococcales bacterium | reverse complement strand
TCTCCGCAGGCGTTCAGAAACACCAGCGAGCCAGCAAACAGCGGAATCCGGGCAAACAGAGATGATTCGGCCATCACGCACCTCAACCTTCAGGGGTCATCGATTCGGTGTACTCCTGCAAATCGCCACCGCCGATCTCGTACAGGGTTCCGCCGCTCGTGCTCCAGAAGTGATTGAGTGGCCCGAATCCCATGCCCTCCACCGGTGTGCTCTCTTCTCCGTCGTAAACGAATAGGTTCTGCTGCACCCAGCCTTTGTCGAGATCGAGCCGGTATTGACCGAGGAAGTTGCTGGTCATGTCCGAGACGTAGACATACGAAGCGCCGGTATTGGGATCTGCGACGACTTCCAAACCGTCCATGTGGACCCCGGCGAGCACTGGAAAGCGGAACGCGATGCCCCACTGCGCGGTTTCGGCGTCGTACTGGAACACCTTACGTGCGCCTTCATTCGAGGCGTACCAAGTGCTGCGCGCCTCATCGAAGCCGACCTGCGAGAATCCACCTAACCAGTCGGGCGACGCGGTGACGAGCTGTCCCGCCATGCCGAACTCGTACTCACGAATGTCCGCGCCGCCGACATAGATGCGATCCACTGCCGCGAAAATCTCCGAGGCGCACGGGACTGTGGTCATGCCGGAGAGGCTCTCCACAAACGCGAGCGTCCGCGCTTCGATTGGGCCCGTGGCATCGGGGTTGTCCGGATGCTGATTGGGCTCGATCTGCCCGTCGCCGTCGGTGTCAGCGATCGTTACGCGGTAGACGTCGACCGTGTCGGCGTTGTTTGTTTGCGTGACGTACAGAAGATCGTCGAAGCCGTCGACGTCGTAGCCCTCTACACCGGTGAAGTACGCATACTGGAAGTACCTGCCGGTGGGAACGTTGCTACCGACGATCTGCGCGGGTTCGCAAGTCCCGTCGGCACCGTTGCACGCCTCGCCGGCGGCGGGGTTACAGACGTCGATCTCGCTCCAGACAGATGGGGTTACCGTGGTGTCGCAGGCCAGCACGCGCGGACCTGAGCACGTGTACTGGCCCTCGATACACGTCAGGCAGCCGGTTGCTGGCTCGCAGAGCTCCGTGCAGAATTCGACCGACAGCACCTTGCCATTGCCGTCGCAGTCGACCGCGTAACGGTCGTCGCAGAAGATCCCCGCGGGTCGATCGGCGCACCGGCCCGTGTCCACGCCACCGGCGCCACCCACGTCGTACTTGGGGCCTTCACCATTGCCCGTTTCGGGGGCGCCGCTCGTGTCTGGGGAGCCCGTGGATTCGGCACCGCCCGACGCCGTTCCAGGCATGAACGTGCCGCCGACGTCCGCAGATGACCCGCCGGAGCCGCTCTCGGATGGCCCAGGCGCAGCCGCGGTATCCGCGCCGCACCCGGTGAACGCCGCAGCCATGAAAGAAAACGCGCCAAGAGCTCGCATGTCTGGGCCTCCGAGGTCCACCGGCTGATTCCGGCAAGTCGGTCCATGCACCAAGACCCACGTCCCTTCACGGACGCCCTGCGCTCGCGAGCAACGCTCAGATTTCCGACGCAGGCGGCTCAAACAGCCCTCTTCGGTCGGCCGGGCGTCCCCTCCTATCCTATCCTCCGCCGATGCGACGACTTGTCTTGACGTTATATGTCGGTGGCGAGCACGGCAGCGGCAGATGACCTGACGCCGGCTGATACGGGGGAGACCCCCGCGGCCGACTCCGGCGGCAGCGGTGGTGGTGCAGACACCGGGCACTAGTCCTGAAACAAGCGATGGGGGAAGAAGCGCGCGCTGAGCG
>CADEGN010000600.1 GCA_902826865.1 uncultured Myxococcales bacterium | reverse complement strand
GCAGGCGCCGGAGCGGGGCAGCAGTCTTCGGAGGATGCGGTCATGCCTGCTGTTACAGCATGGAGCGTGCCGCGCGACGGTTCGCTGCAAAACCCGCCACTTACAAATCAGAGACCCGACGATTGCCTCCATACTGGAGGGGCACTAAACTCCAAAGTGGAATGATGAAGGCCCCCAACGACCTCGTCGCGAAGAGCGAAGCCATGCGGCGCGTCCTCGCGCTCGCCGAGCGTGCCTCGGCCACCGACTCGACCGTGCTCATCACGGGTGAGAGCGGGACCGGCAAGGAGAGGATCGCTCGGCTCCTCCACGCGCACTCGCGTCGCAGCAAGAGAGCCTTCATCGGCGTGAACTGCGGGGCCCTGCCAGAGCCGCTGCTCGAGAGCGAGCTCTTCGGCCACAAGAAGGGCGCCTTCACGGGGGCCACGGCGGACAAGCAGGGGCTCTTCGAAGCCGCCTCCGGGGGCACCCTGTTCCTCGATGAGGTCGGAGAGATGTCGCTCTCGATGCAGGTGAAGCTCCTCCGCGCGCTACAGGAGCACGCGGTACGGCCTTTGGGTTCCACGCAAGACGTGCCCGTCGACGTCCGAGTGGTCGCGGCGACCAATCGCGATCTCGCCGCGCTCGTCGATGCCGGCGGATTCCGGAAGGACCTCTTCTATCGACTGCGGGTCATTCCGCTCGAGCTGCCGCCTCTCCGTGAACGGCGTGACGATATCCTGCCCCTCGCTCGCCAGTTCATCGCTGGGACTTGCAAGCAGAACGCATGCGGTCCGTGCGCCCTGTCGAGCGAGGTCCTCGATGCGCTTCACGCCTACACGTGGCCAGGAAACGTCCGAGAGCTCGAGAACGCGATCGAACGCGCCGTGGTGCTGGCGGAGGGCCAGCCGAAGATTGAGCTCGGCGACCTCCCGCCGGAGATCCGCGCGCCCGCAGCCGGCGAGAGCGCGCCCGCCGAATCCGATCCGCTCACGCTCGCGGAGGTCGAGCGACGTCACATCCTCGCAACGCTCGAGCGATTCGAGGGGAACCGAGCCGCGACCGCGCGAGCCCTGGGCATCGGCGAGAACACGCTCTGGCGCAAGCTGAGGGCGTACGGGGTGCCTGCCGCACGTTGAGTGTCCCCGCGTCGCTTCGCTGGAGGCTTTGCCCCCAGCGGAGGACGACGCATGCCCGACACGAAGCCGCGCGAGCCCGAGACGACCGCCCCGACCACCGGGGACGGGGCGCCTGCGTCCGCGCCTGGGCGGACTGGGAACAAGACGGCGAAGCAGGACGCGCCCTTCGTGTGGCCGCGCGACCTGAACGCGCCCTCCACGGACAAGCCCGCGTGGGGCTCCGACCCGGAGGCGCTGCGCGATGTCTGACCGTCGTGAGCAGGCCATCGCCGATGCCCGCCGCGTCCTCGCGGCCAGCGCGGGCGTCCGCGCCTCGTCCACCGAGGTCGAGAAGACCATCTGGGGCTCGCCCGCGGGCAAGAAGCGCCTGGCCGACCGCCTCGTTGCGATGCTCCCGGCGCACAAGACCTACGTCGAGCCCTTCGCCGGCAGCGCGGCGGTGCTCTTCGCCAAGGAGCCCGTGGACGTCGAGGTCATCAACGACGCAGACCTCGAGATCGCCGACGCCTACCGGCTCATCAAGAAGCTCACGCCCGAGGGGCTCGCGAAGCTGAAGAAGCTGCCGTGGGTCGGCGACGAGAAGACGTTCAAGCGGCTCCTCGACGTCGAGCCTGCGAGCGACGTCGAGCGGCTACACCGCTTCCTGTACCTGACGCACTTCTCCTACGGGAAGATGCGCGGCAAGAGCT
>CADEGN010000599.1 GCA_902826865.1 uncultured Myxococcales bacterium | reverse complement strand
TGCGGCGTTCTTCTCTGCTCCCGCCGTGCTACACGCCCTCTCCGTGGACTTTCGGTACACAGGACACAAGACGTAGATGCCCGGCCGCGCCGCTCGGCGTCCCGAAGAAAAGGCGAACCCCAGTGTGGGCGGGGAGCCGGACGAGGCCCAGCAGCCGAGTCTCACCCCTCGGGCAGGCGATGCCGAAGGGTAGCCCGCCTGGCGCCCCTGTGCGGATCCTGGCCCGCCGGCGCCCCGCGGCGGTCAGGGGTTCGGCGTCTTACCCCGGGACCACAGCGGGACCACGAACGACGGCGATCTTCTGTTTTCAGCCCCTGAGGGGGTGGGCGCGACAGGATTCGAACCTGTGGCTTCCACCGTGTGAAGGTGGCACTCTACCGCTGAGTTACGCGCCCGATTTGCCCGCGAACGGGAGCGATCTTTTAGCCGCTCATCGCCGCGTGTGCAAGGGGCGGTCGCTTCGGCGGCGCACTCGGGTCGCAGGTGGCAGTGGCCCTTCGCTCGAGTGGCGACCGGTACCCAGGGAAGCGGCGGCTTGCTGGCCTGCGCACGCTTCGTGCAAGCTCGCGCGGCCATGCGCCGCACCGTCGTCCACACACCCCACGCCCCCGCCGCGATCGGGCCGTACAGCCAGGCGATCTCCGTCCAGGGTGGCCGTCAGCTGTATCTCTCCGGCCAGGTCCCGCTCGATCCCAGTACGGGCGAGTTGATCGACGGAGACATTCGCGCCCAGACGGCGCGGGTGCTCGATAACCTGGAGCAGGTTCTGCTTGCGGCGGATATGTCCCTGGCCAACGTCGTGCGCTGCACGATTTTCCTGACCAACCTCGCCGACTTCGCCGCCGTCAACGAGGTCTACGCGCTGCGCTTCCGCGACGCGCCCCCGGCACGCTCGACCGTGCAGGTGGCCGCGTTGCCGCGGGGAGCGGCGATCGAGATCGACGCGATCGCGGTCGGCGACGGCGATTCTCGGTAGTCTCAGACTGTGCCCGTCGACGCAGCGGCCGATGCCCGTGCGCCGGCACGCGCCCCGGGTCCCCGGCGGGGGCCGTGGCGAAGCGCGATTGCCCTCGCTGTCGCAATTGTCGTGGCGCTGTGGTGGCGCTGCGCCAGCACCGTCGACGAGGGAACGGTGCCGCCCGACGACGGCCACACGTTCGCGGAGATGGGTGACGCTCCCGCCGGATCAACCGCGCGCGTGCGTGGTCGGATCCTGCTGGAGCAGGTCGATCCCAGCGAGCTGGTCGATCCCGAAGCCGTCGTCGCCGAGACCTCGGCTGACGCCACCGACACCGACACCGGCGCCTCCGCCACGCTGACGCCGCCGGCGTCAGTTGCCACCGCGCCGCCCGACGCTGGCAGCTGCGTGATCCAGGCCTGGCGCGGCGGCGTGGCCCAAGGGGATTCGACGACGTGCGATGACGCCGGCAACTTTGAGCTGGTGTTGCCCGCGGGCGTGCATGGCCGCCTCGCCTTCGAGCTTGTGGTGCCCGGCCGGCTGCGGGCCGTGATCGAGGCCGAGCTCCCCGAAGGCGGCGTCGGTCGTCTACCGACGGTTGCCCTCGGGATCGGTCAGCGGGTGGTCGGAGTCGTCGACGACGGCCGAGGGGGGGCGCTCGCCGACGCGATCGTCGAAGCACGCCCCGCGCCTGATCTCGGCGAAGCCGAACCATGGCGCGCGCGCACCGACACCGCGGGGCGGTTCGAGTTCGACACGTTGCCACCGGGCCCGGTGGTCCTACGCGCGGCCCCCGAAGGCTTCGCCCCTACGGTCCTCAACGTCATCGCGCCGGTTGCCGACGTGGTGCTCAGCGTCGATCGCCTCTACGAAATGCGCGGTGAGATCGCAGGTCCGCCCGATGGC
>CADEGN010000598.1 GCA_902826865.1 uncultured Myxococcales bacterium | reverse complement strand
GCCCGATGGCCTCGTGGGGCGCGACGAGGTGGCTACCTCGCCCCGAGGCCAGCACCGCGAGGCGCAATGGGTCGTGCACGGCGGCGAGCTTGGCAAACCCTGCGACGATGCGGAAGATCCGGGCGCCTTTGCGGCTATACTGGATCCCACATGGGGCATGCGCGTGAATCTAAGCCCGAGCCCGTGCCCATCTGGCGTGCGACGACGGTTGTGTGCGTCCGCCGCTCTGGCAGGGTCGCGCTCGGAGCAGATGGCCAGGTTTCGCTCGGCAACACGATCATGAAGGCCAAAGCGGCCAAGGTCCGCGCCCTGGCCGGCGGCCGGATCATCGGCGGATTCGCGGGGTCGGCGGCTGATGGCCTCACGTTGTTTGAGCTGCTCGAGGCCAAGCTCGATGCGGTCGGCGGGAACTTCACCCGGGCGGCGGTCGAGCTCGCCAAGGATTGGCGCCAAGATCGGCGGTATCGTCGCCTCGAGGCCCTCATGATCGTGGCCGATCGCGAGCGCACGCTGCTGTTGTCGGGCACGGGCGATGTGATCGAACCCGACGATGGCATCGTGGCGATCGGCTCGGGCGGGAACTTCGCCCTCGCGGCGGCCCGCGCGTTGGTGCGACACACGAGCCTCGATGCCCGCGCGATCGTGGCCGAGTCCCTGCGCGTCGCCGGCGAGATCTGTGTATTCACGAACCTCGAGCACACGATCATCGAGCTCGCGCCACCATGACCATCGACCACAAGGATCTCACGCCGAAGATGGTGGTCGAAGAGCTCGATCGCTACATCATCGGGCAACACAAGGCCAAGCGCGCAGTGGCGATCGCCATGCGCAACCGCTGGCGCAGGCAAATGGCGCCGGAGTCGATCCGCGACGAGATTTCGCCGAAGAACATCATCATGGTTGGGCCGACTGGCGTGGGTAAGACCGAGATCGCACGGCGCCTGGCCAAACTCTCGGGCGCGCCGTTCGTCAAGGTCGAGGTCAGCAAGTTCACCGAGGTGGGTTACGTCGGGCGCGACGTGGATTCGATCGTTCGCGACCTGGTCGAGATCGGGGTGCAGATCGTCCGGGCGGAGATGGAGCGGGAGGTGCGGGGGGAGGCGGCGGTGCGCGCTGAGGACCGCCTTCTCGATCTGCTGCTGCCGAGTGGCAGCGAACCCCATCGTTTAGGTGATCGGGCGGGGGACCCGGCCAAAACGTCTGCCACGCGTGAGCGCCTGCGCGAGCTACTCCGCGCTGGCAAGCTCGATGACCGCGAAGTTGAAGTTGAGATCGAGCAGAGCGGCAGCGCGGGCCTGCAGCTGGTGCCGGGCATGCCGATGGGCGAGCAGATGGGCCAACAACTCGGTCAACAGCTCCGCGACATGCTCGGAGCCTTCGGCCGCCGTCGGCACAAGCGCAAGGCCAAGCTCGACGAGGCGCGTGAGCTCCTTGCTGCCGAAGAAGCCAGCAAGCTCGTCGATCAAGACAAGGTCACGCGAGAGGCCGTCCGCCGGACCGAGCAGCTCGGGGTGGTGTTTCTCGACGAGATCGACAAGATCTGCAGCCGAGAAAACACCCGCGGCGCGGACGTATCGCGAGAGGGCGTGCAGCGCGACCTCCTGCCCTTGGTCGAGGGTACGACGGTGTCGACCAAGTACGGTCCGGTTCGCACAGACCACGTGCTGTTCGTCGCCGCGGGCGCGTTCCACATGGCGAAGGTCAGCGACCTCATTCCCGAACTGCAGGGTAGATTTCCGATCCGCGTCGAGCTCGAATCGCTCGGCGTGGCTGAGTTCGTTCGGATCCTCCGCGAGCCCGAGACCTCTCTCCTGAAGCAATATCAGGCCCTGCTCGCCACCGAGGGCATTGCCGTCGTCTTCGATGACGACGCGATCGCTG
>CADEGN010000597.1 GCA_902826865.1 uncultured Myxococcales bacterium | reverse complement strand
GCGGCAACGGCCCGCGCGGCGCTCGGCGACGCCGTCGCCGACCCGTTGTGCGAGCCGACCCTGCGCGCTCTTATCCTGCGTGGCCTCGACGACGTGCCGCCCCCGTCGACCCCGGTCCTGTCCGCATCGTTGTGACGGCCGCGTTGTGGGGGCTACGCAGGACAGTGACGGGGTCACCCTCGCTGATCGTGCAGCTCTTTCCGCAGGCCGCCGCGCGCGACGGCGACCCCGACCCATGCCATCGCGACGAGCATCGAGGCGCCTCCGAGCAGCACGAACGCTGGCGGAGCACCCAGGTACACCTCTGCGAGGATACCGAGCGGCATGAGCATGCCGACCAAACCAAGCCACGCCAGCGCCTTGCGACGTCCGTCCGCGAGCGCGAGGCGAGGCAGCACGAGGCCGAGCGCGACGTTGAGCAGGGCAAAGAGATTCCCGTGCGCGTGGGCCAGGCGCGCCTCGAAGTGTTTTCCGGTGCTGTAGCTGGCGATCCAGTCCTCCTTGCCGGGCGCGAAGTCACGCAGGTAGACGAGGAGGAAGCCGTACGCCATGAACGCGGCGATCAAAAGAAACCCCGCCGCGATGTTGTACCGTCCCTGGCTCATGGTGTGCTCCCGCTCGGCAGAATCTGACCGATCGCATCGTTCATACAGAGTCCTCTCTCACTGTCGCCGAGCCGGCGCGTCTACTCGGTCCATCGGCCGGGCCCTTGTCCTTGGCGGCCCTTAGACTTCATGTGGTGAACCAGCAGGACGAGGTCGTCGGTGCCGTCGGGCACTGGTGCATGCGATACCGAAACAGGAAAGCGCGACAACACTTGTGAAGCGGTTCACGACGAGCTCCTGATGAGTGTGAGCCGGCTCCGAGAAAATGGGTTCCAGTTTCTCCCGGGTCGCCAGGGTGCCGAGCGCACGCAGCCCATCGATGACGAAGGCGCGCATCGGTTGCGCCACGGCTCACACGCGGCGGCGATCCGTTCGCGGCGCCGCGGAATCTTCGGCGCCCGGATCTGGCTCCTCGCACCAGGAGACACCGTCATGAACCTGATGCCCCGAAACGAACACCCCATCGAGCGCGGGGCCCGCGTGGCGCTTGGCCTGGGCCTGCTCGCGATCGTCTTCGTCGGTCCGCACACGCCCTGGGGGTGGATCGGCCTCGTCCCCCTGGCGACCGGGTTGCTCGGAACGTGCCCGATCTACACACTGTTGGGCATCTCGACGTGTCCAGCGAAGCAGAAGCCGGCGACTCAACACTGATGACGCGGGTTGCGGGCGGCGATCGCGAGGCGTTCAGCGTGCTCGTGCATCGCCACCGCGCCCGGGTTTTCAGCTACCTCCGCCGGGCTTCGCTCACCCGCGAGGCCGCCGAGGACGCGCTCCAGGAGACGTTCGTCGCCGCCTGGCGCCACGCCGGCGACTTTCGCGGCCCATCGCTGAAGGCCTGGCTCGTGGGCATCGCCCACCGGGCCATGCTGCGCCAGGGCCGACGGCGCGTCGGTCAGCCGAGCCAACTCGAGTCGCTCACGGAGCTTGGCGAGCGTGCTGGCTGGGGCAGCGACGATCCCGAGCAGATCGTCCGGCGCGCCGAGCAACGCGAGAGCCTCGATGCCGCGCTCGGCCGGCTTCCGCCGGACGCTCGCGAAGCGATCCTGCTCGTCGACGTCGAGGGGATGAGTTACCGGGACGCGGCATCGATTACCGAACTCGCGCTGCCGGCGTTCAAGAGCCGGCTGCATCGGGCGCGGCTCGAGCTTGCGGCGATCTTGCGACAGGAGGTGGATAGTGGACGGTGAAATCGAGGCCGCGGGTCTGCGTTGTTCCGAAGTCCTCGCGATGCTCGGCGACGTGGTCGACGGCACGGTGAACGATGCGGTCGCAGACGCAGTACG
>CADEGN010000596.1 GCA_902826865.1 uncultured Myxococcales bacterium | reverse complement strand
CTCCACACCACACATCTCCCAACCCTGCCGTACGCCGCGCTGCTCGCAGCGGGCGGGTGCACCTTTGAGGTGTGGTTAACGAGTACCGGCGCGTTCACGTACTCGTTCCCGGACTTCGCGGGCGTTCCCGTCTGGCTTCCAGGGCTGTACCTGCAGGGTGCCCCCGCGGCGCTCGCAGTCGCGGCTTGGCTGCATGCGCGCCCGCGGTAGTCCGAAGGCGATCGCGCAACCAGCCGACGCGGTCGCGCACACCACCTCCGCGCAACCGCAAATTGGGGGCACTAGATTAAGCATTTCGATATGCGAACGGGGCGAGCGAAGCTGGAGGCGGTCGGAGAGACTGACGCCCTGGACGTAAGGGACGCAACGCGAATGTCGATCGAACGTCGACGATGGATGGGGTCAGCCGGGTGGCGGCTGTAGCGAGGAGGGGCGAGTTTGGGAGGCGAGCGTCGAACGCACACGGCGTTCAGCGGCGGGAGCCACGAGCGCTAGCTCGTGGACCCGTCCGTTGCAACGGCTTGTTGGGCGGCGGGGCGGCGTCCCGTGCGGAGGAGCCGGTGAGAATGATCTTCTTGTCGCCGAACACCGCGACGAGCTCGAGCTCGCCTCCGAGTGCGACCACGTATCGGCGGAGCGTCTCGACCTGGCAGTCGTCCAAGGTGCCGCGGGTCTCAAGCCGTGAGATGTCGCCTTGATCAATCCGCGCGGCCTCCCCGACATCGGCCTGTGTCTTCCCCGCTGCCTCGCGCACCGTTCGCAACGTGAGATGTACGCCTCGGCGTGCCCGAAGTCCCCGGCCGAGAACGCGTACTTCTGCAGTCTCCGGCTCGACCCGCTTTCTCGATGCTTGCGCCACGATGCTCACCCGCTTTCGTAGACTTCGCGCTCACCGCCTGTGGCCGGCCGCGCGCTGATGATTCGATCGCGTTCGCCGCGCTCGACGTGAACGACGTAGAGCACACGATCGCGCAGCGATGACCCGATCACGACCATGACCCCTCTTCCGGAGCCGTCGTCGAGATAAACCGCGACCGGGTCAGCGAACACGGTCGCGGCTCGAAGAACGAGACGCCGTGCTTCTCGAGGTTCGACGCCGCCTTGCCGGAATCCCACTCGAAGTCTCCCTCGACGACCGTCGGCACGTCACGCGGGAGTATGGGCCGTGTCCCATACGGGGTCAAGGACTGGGCTCGAGTACTGTGCCAGGCCACGGTCTGCGCGTGATCGGTGCCCAAGAGTCCAGCCTCGCACCTCGGCTGGCCGCCATCGACGCGCGCGCCGCCACTCTGGCGCGGGGCGGTACCTGCTACCGCGATCGTCTCGGCCCGACCGGCTTCGCGAGCAGGATCGTCGGCTTGCCGATCCCTTCGGCCTTCGGCATCGGGGACCACGCCGACCACAGCGAAGCCGACTTTCAACCAAAAGCCCAACGGGTGCGCTCGCGCGGCCTCGATGCTCTGCGAGATGGCGAGGGGGTCTCGGAACAAGTCGCGACCGGCGAGGTTGGTCAGGTTCGCCTCGTCGCTCGTTCCCAAGAGCAGCGTGAGCGCGCCCTGCTCGTCCACCAAGTCGACGATCTCGTCAAGCAACGCGCGCCCGATGCCGCGTCCGCGCACGCTTTCATCCACGACGAGGGGATGTAGCTCACAACCAGACTCTACCGCGGTGGATCGAAGCGCGGCCCTTGACGGTCAGCTGCAGCGCGTTGTTAGCCAGCGCTCATGCAGAGCTCACGGCTCCGACACGAGGAGGGCGATGATCGCCCTGGTCGTGCGGTACGTGTCAAGGAGCTTCACCAACTTCTCGGGGGAGAGCGTGAGTTCCTCAAGGGGATGTTGATGTGAACGCCGGCCGAGAAACGCTGGATTCTGCGCGCGAGCCGACGTGAGCGCGT
>CADEGN010000595.1 GCA_902826865.1 uncultured Myxococcales bacterium | reverse complement strand
GATCCCCGGGAGCGGCGGGCGAATCGAGACGGCGCCGGGCGCGAGGACCAGCTTGTCGTATAGGTGCGTCGTCTCCTCGCCGGTCACGACATTCCGCAGCTTCACGGACTTCGCTGCCGGTGCGATCTCGATGGCCTCGCATCGAGACCGCACGTCGACGGCGAAGGTCTCCCGAAAGGCCGCCTCATTCGTCACCAGGAGGCTCGATTCCTCTTCGATCACGCCGCCGACGTGGTACGGCAGCCCGCAGTTCGCGAACGAGATGTAGTGGCCGCGCTCCACCATCAGGATCTCGGCGGACTCATCCAGCCGCCTCAGCCGCGCGGCGCACGATGCGCCCCCGGCGACTCCGCCAACGATGATGACCTTCATAGCGGCATCCTTCCCTCTTGACGTTTTTTACCCACCGCATACTCGACTTACAGGTACGGATCCGTTCCACCGGCTCGCCGTCCTGTCCATCCTCATGCCCGGTCTGCCGTCAGCGTGACTGGCACGTTCTCCGAGTCGCGCGGGCCAACGATCTCGAAGATGTTCACTGGCCGTGCCCGGCCACGGATCGTCTCGGGGCCACGGTCGCGCACGAGCGCCCAACCCTCAACTGATGCTGCCGTTCTGGCGTCGCAAAGGATCTCGCCGGGCTGTGCAACTCCCACGAGCCGGGCTGCCAGGTTCACGTTGTTGCCGATCACGGTGTACTCCAGCCGCTCGGGCGAGCCGATTGCCCCGACGGTCACGAAGCCCGACGTGATGCCGACGCCGATCGAGAGCGGGCGCTGCCCGAGGGCGAACCAGCGCTGCTGGACGCGGCCCAGCCGTTCGCGCATCGCCAGGGCCGCACGCACCGCGCGGTCGGCGTGGTCGGCGTAAGGGATTGGGTCGCCGAAGAATGCCATCAGGCCGTCGCCGAGGTACTTGTCGAGCGTCCCACCTTCCTCGAAGATGGCCTGCGTCATCTCGGTCAGGAAGGCGTTCAGCAAATCGACGAGGTCTTCGGGCTCGATCTCTTCGGAGAGCGACGTGAACCCTCGAACGTCGGTGAACAGCACACTCAGCTCGCGTCGTCGGATCCGCGTGCCCACTTCGGACTGCTCGCTGACGAGCATTTCGGCGACTCTCGGCGAGAGATACCGCTTTAGCTGGTTGGTGCGCTCCAACTGTTCGACCTGGCACTCCACGGTCGTCTGCAACCCGGCGTTCAGGTTCTCCAGCGCGCGTCGGGCGGCGTCGAGCTCGGCAGTTCGCTCGCTGACTCGGGTTTCGAGATCGTCGTAGGCGGACTGAAGCTGGGTCGCCATCTGGTTGAAAGCCGCCCCGACTCGATCAAGCTCGCCGCCCGCCCCGACGGGTACACGGTGTGCGAAATCGCGGTCCGCGAAGCGCCCGGCCGCAGTCACGAGGGCGCCGATGGGCCGGGTGATCGCCCGCGCGAGCCAGCTTCCCACGAGCCCCACCAGCACCGTGACGACCAGCACCGTGATAGCGGTACTCAGCGCGAGCTCGCGGAGTGGGGCGAACGCTTCGCGGCGCTGGGTGGCGACGAGCGCGTACCACGGCAGCGAGCCGATGCTCTGATAGGCGACCAGCCACTCCCCACCGACACCATCCCGCACGTCCACGACGCCGCTCGGCTCCTCAAGCCCAGCGACCCATGACGTTCCGTTGCCGTCACTGCCCGGCCAGAGCGCGTCACCATTCCTGGTAACCAGGAGCGTTCCGTCCGCGTGCACAATGGCCACCGGGCGCTCCGGCGACGCCGTCTCCAGGTGCAACGCCGTGCCGAGTGTCTCCAGGGGCAGCCCGAGCTGCAACAGCCCGACGACCTGACCGGCGTCATCGTGGATGGGGTGGCGAATGAAGACGAGTCGTGTGTGTTGGCCTGGCCCCGACGCCTGCGCGACA
>CADEGN010000594.1 GCA_902826865.1 uncultured Myxococcales bacterium | reverse complement strand
AGTGGTGTCTTTCGGAGCGGCGCATGGAGCTCGAGGCGTTGGTCGACGAGCTATCACGGGCCGGTGCAGAAGGAGTGGATAAGGCGGTGACGGGCGCGGCAGGGCTGGCCCAGATCGAGCCCTGCATCGACGCCGATCGGCTCGCTCGTCTGCCGGCGCCGCCCGTCCGCGAGGCCCGTGAGGCGATCGAAGCGGTGCGCGCCGAGCTGTCCCGCGCGGGCGCGCTAGAGGCCGCTGGCCAGTACGACGCCGCACTCGCCGGTGCGCGAGCGGCCCTCGAGCACGCGCGCGAACTCGAGTGGCCACCGCTTGTGGCCGCCGCGCAACTGCTCGTGGGTCGTGTGAACGACGCCAAAGGCGACTACGCCGAGGCCGAGGCCGAACTCGAGGAGGCGTACTTCCTTGCTGCCGCGGCCGGTGAAGCCGAGCTCGCCGCGGGGGCGAGCATCTCGCTCGTGCACACCGTCGGATACAAACTGGCCCGGGCCGAGGACGGGCGAAGGTGGTCGCGCATCGCGGAGCTGGGGATGAATGGATTGCCCCCCGACGAAGCGGGGCTGCTCGGGGCCCACCTCGACGGCAACCTCGCCGTCGTCCATCATGCGACGGGCGCGTACGCGCAGGCGCAGGCCCTGCACGAGCGCGCACTCGCCATCTGGGAACGAACGCTCGGCCCCGACCACCCAGAAGTCGCCACGGCGCTCAACAACCTCGCCGTCGTCCATCATGCGACGGGCGCGTACGCGCAGGCGGAGCCGCTGTACGAGCGCGCCCTCGCCATCTATGAACGAGCGCTCGGCCCACAACATCCCGACGTCGCCACGACCCTCAACAACCTCGCTGAGGTCCAGCGGGCGATGGGCGCGTACAAGCAGGCGCAGGCGCTCCTCGAGCGCGCACTCGCCATCCGAGAACGAGCGCTCGGGCCTGAACATCCCGACGTTGCCATGAGCCTCAGCAACCTCGGCCTCGTCCACGACGCCACGGGCGCGTACGCCGAAGCGCAGGCCCTGCTCGAGCGCGCCCTAGCCATCTATGAACGAGCGCTCGGCCCAGAACATCCCGACGTCGCCACAACGCTCAGCAACCTCGCGGACGTCCATCAGGCGATGGGCGCGTACGCGCAGGCGCTGGCGCTGCATGAGCGCGCCCTCGCCATCCGAGAACAAGCGCTGGGCCCTAACCACCCCAGCGTTGCCATAAGCCTCAACAACCTCGGGACCCTCCACTCTGCGACGGGCGCGTACAAGCAGGCGCAGCCGCTATTCGAGCGCGCCCTCAACATCTGGGAACGAGAGCTGGGTCCCAACCATCCCAATGTCGCCACGAGCCTCCACAATCTCGCCAAGCTCCACGAAGCGATGCGCGGGTACACAGACGCGCAGCCGCTATTCGAGCGCGCCCTCAACATCTGGGAACGAGAGCTGGGTCCCAACCATCCCAATGTCGCCAACGCGCTCGTCGGCCTCGCCGAGAACGCCCGCGCACAGCATCGGACCGCCGACGCGGTCGCCCTCGCCCGCCGGGCCGTGGCCATACGCGAGCACGCACAGGTGCCCGCGCCGAAGCTGGCGACGGCACGCATGATGCTCGCCCGCGCGCTCTGGGACGAAGGTAGCGATCGCAGCGAGGCTCGCCGATTGGCAGTGCAGGCCGCGCAAGCGTTCGAGGCCGCCGGATCAGCCCATGTTCGCGACCTCAAGGACGCGCGCACCTGGCTTTCGCGCCACGCGGCCCCTCGATGAACACGACCGCGTTCGCGCGCCCGTCATGCCACGAAGCTGTGAGCCAGCTCGCTTCGACGACGGCGCGACCTCCCGGCTGCGGTGGGCCCTATGGGGCGTGGCACCGCGTCAACCTCGTGCGCGACAACGAGCGGAGCGACGTGATCGACGACGCGGGTCGATCCTG
>CADEGN010000593.1 GCA_902826865.1 uncultured Myxococcales bacterium | reverse complement strand
GCGCGGGCCAGGCGTGCGCTCACCCGGAGGACCTCGCCCGGTGGTACGGCACGCTCCCGTCCTCGGGTGTAGGGCACTACGCAGAAACTGCAAAACTTGTCGCAGCCGCGCTGGATCGTCACCTGACCGCTGACGCCGTCGTCATCCGGGATGCCGTTGAGGCCGGCATAGTCCTCGCTCTTATCGAGGGTGACATCGACGACGGTCTCACCGCCGCGCGCACGGGCGACGAGATCGGCGATCTGGCGGTAGCTGTCGGGTCCCGCCACAAGAGAGATGTACGGCGCGCGCTCGGCGACCTTCTCGCGCAGGTGCTCGGCCATGCAGCCCGTGATTCCGATGACAAGGTCCGGGTTGTCCTTGCGGTGGCGCAGCAACTGGCTGGTGCGGCCCCAAACGCGGTCCTCGGCCTTCTCACGGATCGCACAGGTGTTGATGAGAATAACGTCGGCGGCGGCGGGATCTCCGACGCTCCGGTACCCCGCGCCGCGGAGTTGGCCGACGATGAGCGCCGCGTCGGCCTCGTTCATTTGGCAGCCGAATGTCTCGACGTAGACCGACGCGGCGCCGGGCGACGGCGCTGGGGTCGGGGGCGCCTGGCCGGGGAGGCGGATCCGCACGAGCGAGGACACAGCGGCGGCATCCTACGCGAAACGCCTGCGCCGCGGCGACGAAGGCCGGACACCGAGGGGAGGCGGCAACTGCGCAAATGGTGGCGCGCGTGTTTGCCCAGGCGGCGCACTACGCTTAGAATCCGCGCACCAAAACCGCCGGGCCAGCTCTCGTTTCACGCGGGCCCGGGCACGTGGAGTGTCCATGCGCCGAATCTACCCGTATCTGTTGAGCAGCCTCCTCGCCTCGTCTGCGTGCACCAACCCGCCCAAGCCGGAGAAGGCCCAAGACCTCGGCAAGATCCAGCCAAAAGAGGGCTCGGCGAGCGACGCCGCCGGAGCGCTGACAGCCATCCCAGATGGTCCAGTCGCGACGGTAAATGGCGTCGAGGTCTCGAACAAGACGTTTCGCGAGATCTACGACCTCAAGATCAAGAAGTACACCGATCGCGGCAAGGAGATCCCAGCGTCCGCTGATCGGCGGTATCGCAAGTCGATCGTCGAGCGTCTCATCTACCAGGAGATCCTGAAGCAAGAGGCTGAGAAGCTCGGGGTCAACCACGACGAGGCGGCGCTCAAGGACCGCGAAGAGCAGCAAAAGCGGGGCATTCGCGACTGGGACAAGCACCTCGAACGACGCGGCGAGACCGAGAGCAGCCTGCGCGAGATGTACGTCGCAGAGCTCCGCGAGAAGGCGATCCTCGACAAGCTCGGCAAGCTCAAGGTCACGCCCGAGGAGATCGAGGAGGACTATCAGAAGATCAAGGGCAACTGGAAGTCCGACCAGCCGCGCGTGCGTGCGTCCCACATCTTGGTGCCGATCGGTCCCGAGAAGGCAGCCGGAGATCCGCATGCCGAGCCGCACGCGGAGCCGCACGCCGAGCCGCACCCGGACCCCCATGGCGATGACCCGGCGGGCATGGGCGGAAAGCCCGACGACATGAAGGCGCCCGAGGGGACCCCGGAGGAGAAGGCCAAGTGGGAGGCGGAGGCCAAGGCCAAGGCCGACGAGCTCTACAAGGAGGTCACTGCCGCGGGCGCCGATTTCGAGGCGATCGCGAAGGCCAAGTCGACCGGGCCCAGCGCGGCCAAGGGCGGCGACATCAACATCTTCACCGCCGATCGCATGGCCGAGGAGTTCAGCGAGGTGGCGTTCAAGATGAACGTCGGCGAGATCAGCAAGCCGGTAAAGACCAAGTTCGGCTACCACATCATCAAGCTGACGGGGAAGTGGCCCGCCGGCGAGCTGCCCAAGGCGGCGCTCGAGGATCAGATCGTCGCCCGGCTCGAGCAGCGCAAGCTCCACCAGGGCAAGCG
>CADEGN010000592.1 GCA_902826865.1 uncultured Myxococcales bacterium | reverse complement strand
CCGACGACGCGGCGCGGTTGCCGAGGGTCCCTCGGCTCGACGAGATCGTGCCAAGACGGCGCCTGTACGAGAGCGACTTCAAGTGCTCGGCGCGGCCAAGCGACGTCGCGTGCCTGATCGATTCGATCGCCGAGTTCGCCGGCATTCCGGAGATCCGCGTCGAGCTCACCGAAACGGATGGCGGCGAAACGTTCGACGCCGTGGTGACCGACGGACGGCACCGCGTGTCTGCTAGGGTCGAGAACCGGAAATACGTGGATCTCAGGCCGGTACTCCCGCTTCTCGACAACGCGATCGCGCGGCGGGGTGCGCCGCATCGTCTGTACCGCTGCTTCGGCGACGGGTTCCAGGACGCGATCGCACGCGCGACAGTGAGTGAGGCCGAGCGCCTCGCGGCCCTGTCTTTCTTGGACGATCCCTACGCGCCCCTCGCCACCTGAGCCGGTCGTCTTGATCGGATCGCTCGCACACGGTTGCGAGGGTTTCGACTTCGAGACCACCGGCGATACGGCCTCCGCTTCTGGCATCTGCAGCGGTCGCTGACGTGGTGGGAGGCTCGTTGCGGGCGTTTGTGCTTGAGCGTGCGATCGCGCGCTACTCACACGTCTCGAACGCCCCCATGTCCGGGCCGGCCCCTTGCGGCCGCGGCCGGCCGTCGTAGTCGGTCGCCGGCGCGTCGGTGGCCAGCCCTTGGTCCTTGGCCGGTGAGTTCTCCTGGAGGTGAAAATCGAGTCCATCGGGGTCGACGAATAACGGGTCCTGGTCGTTGATCGTCCCGGTTTCCGTGTAGTACATGCCGCCGGCCTCGGTCGCGATGAATGGGCGGGAGCCAAAATGGAGATTGTTGATGAGTTGATTCCCCTCTTCACCGGCGTTGAAAAACGTGACGCCAGAGCAGAGATGGGCGTAGTCAGTGGCGTTATTATAGAAAATGTTGTTCTGGATCAAGATGTCCACAGCGCCGTGATACACAACAATGCCCGAGCGATTGTGCTGAAAGGCGAACGTGTTGTTCACGATGAGCCAGTCGCTCGCCCCCTTGTATTCCGGTCCGGCGTAGTAGGGCTTGTCCGTGTAGCCGGCGACGGTGATCCCCCAGAAGGCGTTGCGGTAAAATAGGTTGTTGGTGACGGTGAAAAACGTTCCGGTGGCGTAGAGACCGTGCTCTTGGGCGCCCACGAAGTCACCATTGTCCGCCATCACGTTACCGTCGATCAGCACCCTGGTACCGTTACCATGGATCCCCTGGCCAGTGGCGCCGTGGACATAGCAGCGCGTGATCACGATGTCGTGCGCATTGGTGATCTCGATGTTCTTGTTTCCGTTCTTCACCTCAAGTCCGTCCAGGGTGATCCAGCCGATGGTACCGCCACCGGACCAGTCGCTCGCGGAAAGCACAATCGTGTTTCCGCTGTACTCGTTGTCGATGACCGGCGTTTCCCCGGGATAGTTGCGCAAGGTAATCGGCTTGCCCGGCTCACCCGAGTCGGTGAAGCGCACGTCCCCCTCCGCGTACGTCCCTCCGCGTAGAACGATCGTGTCGCCTGCGACGGCGCGGTCAATGCCCTCTTGGATAGTTCTGAGCGGCTCCGCCTCCTCACCCGAGTTGTTATCGCTGCCGTTCGCAGCATCGACGAAGTAGAGATTTCCCGTGTCCGGCAGGGGTATCTCGCCGGCGGGATCGCAACCCAGCGGTCCCCCACCGCTCTCGGTCGACCCCGCGCTTTCGGTCGTCGACGCCCCGTCATCGGTCGTCGACGCCCCGCCAGCGGTCATCGGCGCTTCGCCACCCTCGGTGGTCGCTCCTCCGCTCTCCGGGGTTGGTCCTCCGTCCTCGGTGGTTTGTCCCGCGTCGTCCGCCGTCGGCGCCCCATCAGCCGCCGCAGGCCCAGCCTGGCAGGCGCCGGTGGCCAACAGCGCGAGAGGGAAGAA
>CADEGN010000591.1 GCA_902826865.1 uncultured Myxococcales bacterium | reverse complement strand
CGAGGGCGTGTTCGCACGGCGCAGCGCGGGGATTCGTCTCGGCCTCGAGGTGGTACGAGCGGCCTACGCCGCCCTTGGGGCCCCTGCCGCGGATGTCCCGGCGATCCACATCGTCGGCACCAACGGCAAGGGTTCAACGGCCGCGATGTGTGCCCATGCCCTCGCGGGCGCGGGACGGCGCGTTGGGCTGTACACCAGTCCCCACCTCGTGCGGGTTGGTGAGCGCGTGCAGATCGCTGGCCGGCCGATCGACGATCGTGTGCTCGCTGCCGCCTGCGATGCGGTGATCGCCTGCGAAGCCGCGTGCGCCCCCGCGCGGCCGCTTTCGTTCTTCGAGGTCCTTACCTTGGCCGCGTGGGGCTGCTTCGCCGACGCGGGTGTCGATACGATCGTCGCCGAGGCCGGGATGGGTGGGCGCCACGATGCGACGCGGATCGCCAACGCGACGGTGGTGGCGATCGCTGCGATCGATCTCGACCACCAACGCTGGCTCGGAGACACGCGGACGGCCATCGCCGCGGAGAAGGCGGCCGTGATGGTCCGCGGCCGGCCCTGCGTGACCGTGCGGCAGTTTGCCGACGTGATGGGCGTGTTGTGGCGAAGCGCCCACGAGATCGGGGCACCGCTCTCGGTGGTTGCGCCGCTCCCTCGCCCGCCCAGCGGCCTGCCCGGCGCCCATCAGCGCCACAACGCCGCGCTCGCGCTCGCGGCCGTCCGTACCCTGATTCCGACCATCGATACCGCCGCGCTCGACGGGGTGCGCTGGCGCGGCCGCGCGGAGGAACGGCCCTACGCAGATGGGCGCGTCATCCTCGATGTGGGCCACAACCCGGCCGGAATTGCCGCGCTCGTCGCCCACCTCGCGACGCGACCCGACCGCGACCGAATCGCCCTCGCCATCGGGTGCGCCGCGGATAAGGACGCCGACGGGATCTGGCGAGAGGCGTCCCACCTCGGCGTGTCGATGACGTGGGTCGCCCTCGACGGCTTTGGCATCGCGGGAGCGCCGGCACCCGTCGACGCGCGCGGTGTCATCGCCGACCCGCCGTCCTTGTTGCGTTGGGTCACCGACACCATCGCCGCCGGTCGGGTGCCTTGCGCGTGTGGCTCGCATGTGCTCGTGGGTGCGGTGATGGCCGGCCTCGACGGCGCCGACGGGCCCGATCCCGGCGATCCTCGGTAGCATCGCGATCACGACGGGCCCGAATCCGGCCGCGATCGCGCCGCTCGAACGACCGGAGCCGGGCAGGTTTCTCGCGCGGCGCGGGCCGACGCGGCTATGCTGAACCGTGGTCTTGCCCAGCGCCTCCGTCGCCGCACTCGCATGCCTGTTGGCGGCGTCGGCCAACCTCGGGCCCGCCCCACCGCCGCCGCCCCCGGGTCCGCCGCAGAAGCCGCAAGCTTCGGATTCGGCCCGCCCGACGACCCCGCCACCGCCACCCGCTGCTGGCGGTCCGAGCACCGAGGGGCCGGGCAACGCGGCGCCCGCAGAGGATGAGTCCATCGACCTCTCACGAACGTGGCAATACAGCCGCGGCGGTGTTCTGCGTCCGCGGTACGTGCGAACGGACGACGAAGTCCAGATCCTGCCCCACCCGGAGGGCTACTACTCCGGCGTTTCGATCGACGGCAACCATGTCCCGCCGTTTCCCGCGCCGAAGCTCGGCAGCAGGCCCGCGCTACTCACGTGGACCGGCTTCGAGCGTTCCGCGGCTGGCTCCCGCGTCTTCTTTGAGGTTTCGGCCGACGTCAGCACGCGCCTCGTCATCCGCGGCGCGGTCGTCACGCTGCGCATGGCCAACACGCGGATCAACGTGCGGAACAACGCACGCTACCTTGACCTCACCTACTTTAAGACCCCCGTCCGTGTGGTGAAGGTCTCGCGCAAGGGCCGTGACACAGTTGCCACCATCGCGCTCAAGCGTGAGAGCCAGCCGCGCGTGACCGTGGTCGAGG
>CADEGN010000590.1 GCA_902826865.1 uncultured Myxococcales bacterium | reverse complement strand
CGGACAGGGCAACGGCGGCATGACCCCGGCGGCGGCGCGCAAGGTCGAATACACCATCATCGGCGTCGGCGTGCTGGCGCTGCTGCTGATCTTCCAGCCGTTCAACATCGCGCTGTTCACCGTCGGCTGCATCCTGGTGGTGGTGGCGGGGCTGATCAACAACCTGCTGCCGCTGGCCAAGCCCGGCGTGCCGGGGCGCGCGGTGCTGAAGGCGGCGATGATCGTCGCGATGATCTTCTGCATCACGCTCGTGGTCGCGATCTTCGCCGCGCACCTCTACGGCGTCTTTTTCCTGAAGCCGCCCGATCCCAACACCGCCGCGGGCAAGGTCCAGCTCGCGGCTAGGCCGTGGTACATGCACGAGTTCACCTGGACGGTCGCGGCCATCGCCGTCGTGCTGCCCTTCCTGCTGCGGTTCGTGGGCCGCAAGGAGCAGGGCTGAGCGATGCCACGGATCGAGCGCAAGGTCCTGCTGGAGAAGTTCCGCGGCATGATCGCCCGCAAGGAGCCGATCGTCGGCGGCGGCGGCGGCACCGGCTTCTCCGCAAAGTGCGAGGAGGCGGGCGGCATCGACCTCATCATCATCTACAATTCCGGTCGCTACCGGATGGCGGGGCGCGGCTCGCTTGCCGGCGTGCTGGCCTACGGCAACGCCAACGAGATCGTGAAGGAGATGGCGCGCGAAGTCCTGCCGGTGGTGAAGAAGACGCCGGTGCTGGCGGGCGTCAACGGCACCGACCCGTTCCTGCTGGTCGATCATTTCCTCGACGAGCTGAAGGCGATGGGCTTCTCCGGCATCCAGAACTTCCCGACCGTCGGCCTGATCGACGGTACGCTGCGGCAGAATCTCGAGGAGACCGGGATGAGCTACGGACTGGAGGTCGACTTGATCGCCAAGGCCAACGCCAAGGACATGCTGACCACGCCCTACGTCTTCAACCCGGACGAGGCCGCCGCCATGGCCAAGGCCGGCGCCGACATCATCGTCGCGCACATGGGCCTCACCACCGGTGGCAGCATCGGCGCCAACACCGCGCTGAAGCTCGCGGACTGCCCCAAGGTGATCGACGCCTGCGCCGAGGCCGCGCGCAAGGTGCGCAAGGACGTCATCCTGCTGTGCCATGGCGGACCGATCTCCTCGCCGGAGGATGCCGCCTACATCCTGAAGACCGTGCCCGGCATCCACGGCTTCTACGGCGCCAGCTCGATGGAGCGGCTGCCGGTCGAGATCGCGCTCACCGAACAGACCCGCGCGTTCAAGAAAATCACGTTCTGATCTCTCTGAGGAGCACGAAGATGACCACGCAAGACCTCGCCGTAAACCGCATGCAGCAGCTGATGTCGACCTCACCGGTGCCGTCGATCTCGACCGAGCTCCTGGCGACCGCCGATGGCGAACTCAACCGCGAGCTCCGGGCCTTCCTGTTCGATCCGCCATCCAACCCGACGCTGCTCAAGGGCAAGCGCATCGCCATCTGCTGCACCAACGGCGTCGAGGAGGTGGAGATCATCGGCGCCCACCGCTGGCTCTCCGAGCACGGCGCCACGGTCCACATCGTCTCGCCGCGCATCGGCGAATTCCACCCGACGCTCGGCCTGCGTTTCCCGCCGCAATGCGCGACCCACGTGCTGGCGATCCGCCTGATGGAGAATGCCGGCTGGCTGAAGATCGACCGCTACACCGACGAGGCGCGGGAGGCGGACTATGACGCCGTGCTGCTGCCCGGCGGCTGCTGGAACCCCGATGCCCTGCGCGCCGACGCGAACGCGCGCAATTTCGTGCGCGCGATGTTCGAATCCGGCAAGCCGACCACCGCCATCTGCCACGGCCAATGGGTCATGGTCAGTTCCAAGATCCTCAAGGGCAAGCGCGCCACCGCGGTGTGGAACATCCACGACGACCTTGCGAATGCCGGCGCCACGGTGCTGGACGAACCCTGCGTGGTCGACGGCAACCTGATCA
>CADEGN010000589.1 GCA_902826865.1 uncultured Myxococcales bacterium | reverse complement strand
CGGGGAATGCCAGCCCGCGATCTCACCCTCAACCGCCCCGGTGAACAGTTACTCGGCGGCGAGCGGGGTCGAAGTCAACGAGTAGAGTCACGGCCGGAACACTTGTCGGACGACGAGTAGCCGTGCTGTGCTGGAGTTGGCACTTGAGAGCACGACTAGCTACGGAGGCTGGCGTGCACCTGGCCGTGTCCGCGGCGGTCGTGTCGGGATCGGTCGCCTCACTCGTCGCCGTCGTCTACGTCGACGCCGATGATGTCCCGTTCGCGGTGGTCGTAGTCGGCGAGCTTGCGCTCGACGTGCTCGACGTCGCGGACGTGTCGCAGTCGTCTCCGACGTTGGCGCGCCGGGCTGATTTTGGGCAGCCACGTCCGACCAGCACGGAGGCCGCGAGCCTCGTCGCGGCGCGCGAACACGACCGAGCGCCGCGCGCCGCGAGGCCAGCTCCCTCGCCCTCAGGTCCCTCGGCTCCCGCCCGGTCAATCTCCGGTGTCCGCCCTGCTGCCCAACTCTAATTCGACAGCCCCGTGTACCGCAACCCACCCGGCGTAACGCAGGTCCGCGTAGCAAGACCGCTCGCGCAGTCCGTGGCGTACCCAATCCACTCGAAATCACGAGCGTTCTACTCTATCCGCCGTCCTCGAGCGCTGCCGCGTTACACAGCAACGCCGCAGCGTAACGCGGTTCGGACCGTGTTGGATAACCACTGAGTTCCCCCTTTCGAGCCCGTACGACCACCGCTTTCTTCCCGCCCGCTCGAGCCGCCTTCGACTGGTGGTGCGCAGCTTTGCGCACCACTTCAAGGGAAGCACGAGCAACACGAGCAAGCGCTCACACGACCCGGCCATCCCCTTTCCACCGCCCGCACGGCCCTTGTCCTCCGCAGTCACGTCACCCAAGGACAGCTTTTCGCGCACCGCCCCACCTCGTAGGTTTATCGCCGATGGGCTCCGTCCTCCCATTTCAAACCACGCGTCCCGATGCCTCCGAACTCCCCCGCCCTCGACTCCTCGATCGCGTACGCGAAGCGATCCGCCTGCGCCATTACAGTCGCCGCACCGAAAAGGCATACGTACATTGGACGCGACGATTCGTTCTCTTCCACAACAAGCGCCATCCCGAGCAAATGGGTGGGCCTGAGGTCACGGCATTCCTCTCTTCCCTCGCGAGCGATGAACATGTCGCCGCATCGACGCAAAACCAGGCGCTCGCCGCGTTGCTGTTCCTCTACCGCCACGTGCTCGGCGTCGAGCTCCCCTGGCTTGACGAAATGGTCGTGCGAAACGACCCGTGCGCTTGCCGACGGTGCTCTCCCGCGACGAGGTCGCGGCACTGCTCGCAACCCTCCGCGGCCCCTCTACCCTGATCGCCCGGCTTCTCTACGGCGCAGGCCTACGCTTGCTCGAGTGCCTGACCTTGCGCATCAAAGATGTCGACTTCGCAGGCAACCTCGTGCGGGTGCGCGAGGGCAAGGGCAGTCGCGACCGCGTGGCGATCCTCCCCATCGCGCTCCGCCACGACTTGCGGGTGCAACTCGACCGGATGCATCAGGCGCATGCGCGCGAAGTGGCGTGTGGTCAGGGCTGGGTCTCGCTCCCCGCGGCGCTGGGCCGAAAGTTTCCCGAGGCGGGCCAGCAGTGGGCCTGGCAATGGGTCTTCGGCGCCACGCGTACCTACCACGATCCGCATAGCGGCCAGCTGCGACGTCATCACCTGCACGAGACGGTGGTCCAGCGCGAGGTCGCTGCCGCGGTACGTCGCGTCGGCCTGGCGAAGCGCGCGACCTGTCACACGCTGCGCCACTCGTTCGCGACGCACCTGCTCGAAGACGGTCACGACATTCGCACAGTGCAGGAGCTGCTCGGCCACAGGGACGTGAGCACCACGATGATCTACACCCACGTGCTCGCTCGCGGACCCGCAGGCGTACGCAGCCCGCTCGACCGATTGCCGGGCGCGTCCGCTTC
>CADEGN010000588.1 GCA_902826865.1 uncultured Myxococcales bacterium | reverse complement strand
GCGACTTGGGCCTCCGGAAGTGGCTCCTCGAGGCCGCGAGCGCGTGCGGCAGCGCGCCTCGGTTCGTCTCCGTTTCGGCGGCGGGAGTGAGCGCTTCGTCGAAGAACCCCTACGTCGCGGCCCGGGCCCGGGCCGAGGCCGCGATTCGGGCCGCGCCGATCCCGTGGACGATCGCGCGACCGTCGTTTATCAGCGGGTCGGATCGCGAAGAAGACCGCCCGCTCGAGCGGACGGCGGCTTTGGTGGGCGACGCGATCCTCGCCGTCGTCGGCGCGCTGGGAGCCCGACGCACGCGCGACCGCTACCGATCGATGGACGCTGCGACGCTCGCCCGCGGGTTGGTCCGCGTTGCGTGCGATCCGGAACAGGCCCGGCGCATCGTCTACGCCGAAGGGCTGCGCTGAGGCGCGCGCCAACGAAGCACAACCGCAACCGGTTCACGCGCCACGCCACGGGGGAGAAACGTCACGCCCCGGGGGTCCGCATGCGGCTCGGACGGCGTGCATCCTCGTAACGACCCGGTCCCGCCCTCGCGAGGCTTCGAATGCATCGCACTGATTCCGATCGCCCCGACGTCGCGCCTGCGCTCGAGGCGTGCCCGCCCGATGGCACAGTGTTGAGCTACCTAGGCCGAAGCCTCAGCGGCGAGGAGTTGCGCGCGTTCGAGGATCACCTCGGTCGCTGTCGCCGATGTCGGGACCTCGTTCGTCTGGTGGCCAGCCGCGGGGACTCGGTCCCGGTAGCGTCGGCGCGCGGCGTGGTGGTGCCCGGGGTCCTCGGTCGATTTCGCATCGAGCGCCCCCTCGGGGCCGGTGCATTCGGCTCCGTGTGGAAAGCCCACGACCCGCGCATCGACCGTGACGTCGCCCTGAAGGTCTACGACCAACAGCGGGTCGAAGCGACGAGCACCCGCGAAGCGCAGGCACTCGGACGACTGACCCACCCCAACGTTGTCACCGTCTATGAGCTTGGCGAAGACGATGGCCGCGCCTACCTCGCCATGGAGTGGGTCGATGGCGAAGACCTACGCAGCTGGCCGCGTGCCGACCGCACGTGGCGTGCGGTGCTGGAGGTCCTGCTCCAGGCCGGGCGCGGTCTGCAGGCGCTGCACGCCGCGGGCGTCCTGCACCGCGACATCAAGCCCGCCAACGTCATCGTCGCACGCGATGGTGGCGCGCGCGTCGTGGATCTCGGCCTCGCGACGATCGCTCCGCGTTGGCAGCAGTCGTCGAGCGACCCCTCGTCCACCGGGGCGACGGAGGTCACGCGTGCATCGACGGTCGCTGGCAGTCCTGCATACATGGCCCCAGAGTTGTGGCGCGGGGGCACGGCCAACGTGCGCTCGGAGGTATTCAGTTACGCGACGCTTTTGTTCGAGTGCCTCTATGGCGTACGCCCCTTCGTCGGCGACACCGCCGAAGCCCTCCTCGCCGCCATGGAGGACGGCCGCGTGGTTGTGCGCCGCGGACTCCGAGTTGTGCCCGGCTGGCTACGCACGGCGATCCTCCGTGGGCTCAACCCGGCGCCGCTGGAACGCTGGCCGTCGATCGCCGCGATGCTTCGCGTGCTTGAGACCGGCCTCGCGCGGCGACGGCGATGGCGATCAGTGGCCGCCGGAACCGCCGTCACCGTCACCGCATTCGCAGCCGTGGTGCCACCGTTGCTGCGCGCGCGAACGCGGGCGGAGTGCCAGGCGGGGGCCGAAGAAATGTCTCAGTATTGGGACGAGGAGCGTGCGGCTGCCCTCACGGCAATCTTGTCCGAGATCCACAGCCCGCACGCACCTCAAACCGCGGCCCGCGTTTCGCAGCGGCTCAGCGAATACGCCGGTGATTGGCGCGCGGCACGGCTGCAGCTTTGCGCGGGGCCATCACCCGACGTAGCGACCACCGATGCCCCCGCGCTGGCGTGTTTCGGCCGTCGGATCGCGAAGTTCGAGAGCGTCGCCGCTGTGCTGCGCCATGC
>CADEGN010000587.1 GCA_902826865.1 uncultured Myxococcales bacterium | reverse complement strand
GTCCAGCTCGGGTGTGCCCTCATCTTGCTGAGGGGGTTATGAGACAGCTTCTAGAACCGAACGACCACACCCCCCGGTGCGATCCCCACGCGTACGCCGTCGTCTGCAGGCCGCGACAGGCCAACGCCGAGCAGACCCGCACCCGCTCCACCGATCATCGCACCGGCTTGAGACGCGGCGATGCCCCCGACGTAGAACCCCAGCATTCGGTCGCCGGTTCCGTCGCTATAGATGTCGGTGGAATCGGCCAGCGTCGGATGCAGCGCGAGACCACCGCCGACGATCTGACCAGCAATTCCGACGCCGAGCAGGATCGACCCGGCGAGGATTGCCCTTCGCCGACCGATCCGCCCCGATGCGCCCGTCCGGCCCCACTTCCGCCCGGCCCCAAACGCCAGGCCCATGGCGGTGATATTGGCGACCGTAGCCGGCAGGCCGAACGCGAGGGTGGCGCCCGCGGGACCGATCGAGCCAAAGCAACCGTCCTCGTAGTGATATCCCGCCGACTTGCACCCGCTCGCGAAGAACGCCGCCCGCATGACGTTGAGCGCCAGGCCAACACCTCCGACGACACCAGCAGCGATGGCCAGTCCCTTTCCGCTCGACTGACGCGCCGGCGCGTGCGGGGCGGGCGCGGGGGCGACCAACACCATCGATAGCAATCCAACCGCCCAAAGCATGGAGAACGCTCCTTGGATGGATAGTTGCACAGAGGCCGTCCTGGATCGAAACGGAAGTCGTGGGCGGGATCACGCCGAGAAGGACCTGCCCAGGACCTGCCGACCTGCCCGGCCCGAAGGGCGTGCTCGCGAGGCGCGGGCGTGCCCGGCCCGAAGGGCGTGCTCGCGAAGGACCGGACCTGCCCGGCCGAATCAGCGTGAACTCGACGGCCTCGGGCAACTTCGTGCGGCCGGCGTGACGAAGTCGAGCTTCGCTCGGGCGCACCGCGCTCCTCGGCTTGCGCTCCAGGTCAGCCAGCGCGTCGGCGACGGACTTCCGCAGCCCATCGCCTGCCCGCCGCAGCGTCACGCTGCGCCCATACTCGAGTTCGAGCGAGTTCACCCCCCGCCATTGCGCCGCACGCTTTACCAGATGAGCGTTGCACGGATTGGTCAGCGTGTAGACGGCGTGTTCGACGACCTTGGCTCCGTCCGCCGGGGCTACGACGCTGTACCCCTTCTCGACGTTCGAACCCGTGGAGCCGCGAAGAGCGTTGAGCCCGCGCGACAGGAGCGAGTTCAAGTCACGCATGAAGTCGGGCAACACGCCGTCGCGATCGGTCAACAGCATGTGGAAGTGACTGCTCATGAACAGCACCTCGTGGACCTGGATGCCGGACCGTTGGACCATCACCGCGAGGACATTCCAGAGAAGCGCGACGACGCGGCGCGTCGTAGGACCAGTAGTGGGGTAGGGCGCTTCATTCGTTGGATTCTCGCCCGCGGAAACGCCGGCCGAGAACGGCGCCTTACAGTGTTGCCAGAGCCGTTCGCACAGCGGGTTCAGGTGTCTGGCGATTCCGAGAGGTAGGCGGCCCTGGTCGTGAGGTCAGCCTGACTCGAACGCGCCGACGTCGTAGCCGCCGCCGAGCGGGCGCGCGATGCCGGCGAAGTCGCGCTCAACTTCGGGCAGTGCGACTCCGGCGTCGATCGCTGGACTGCCTGGCAGAAGCCGAAAGTCGCGCGCGGCGGCGTCAACGAACAAGGGATCGGCGGTCAGATTGTTCGACAACGCAGTCCCCGTGCCTGGGCCCGAGACTCCGATCGCGTTGTCGAACAGGAGGTTGTTGACGACGTCGGTTGCGAGCGCGGTCTCGCCGAGTTGAATGCCGGCGATGTGGCAGTTGAAGACGGTGTTGTTGTACACGCGAGCCTGCAGCGTGTCATACTGGACTGCGACTCCGATCGGTTTGAACCTGCCCCGTTTTCGTGGACACCGAACTTGCGAGAGAATCGGAGTCCAGCG
>CADEGN010000586.1 GCA_902826865.1 uncultured Myxococcales bacterium | reverse complement strand
GCGCGAGGAGGTAGGTCTCGACGGCGGCGCCGTCCTCGAGGGCGATGCGCGTGCGCCGATAGAAGCGCGGGTGCCCTTCGAGCCGGTCGAGCGCGGCGAGCGTCGCCTCGTCGACCTCATACACCTCGCCGGCCACCGCGTGCTCGCCACCACGCACGAGCCCGGGGAACGCGCCGAGGTCGCGCAGCTCGAACGCGGGCTTGGTCCTCGCCTGCGCGACGAGCCGGGCGCCCGTGAGGAGTCGGTGGTTCGGCTCGCCCGCGAGGAGCGTCCCGTAGACGAAGACGCGCGTGGGCGCGCCACGCTGGCCCTTGGGCGCGCTCATGGCTCCACCCCCGCTGCGGTGGCCAGGGGCGCGACGTCGAAGCCCAGGCGGGCGTACGCGCGCCACAGGACGCGGAAGTAGCCGGGCTGCGGCGCCCAGGGCTCGAACCCGTCCTCGGGCTGCAGGTACGTCGTCGCGCGGCGGCGTTGCCCGTGCTCGTCGAGCACCAGCTTCACGACGCGCTCGTAGGCGAACGGGTGGCCCTCGAAGCGATCGAGCGCGCGGAGGTCCGCGTCGTCGAGGCGGTAGAGGAGCCCCTCGACGCGCGCGCCGCGGGCCTGCACGACGCTCGCGACCGCCCCGTCCCAGCGGTGGCTGAAGCCGCCGAACGCGAGCGCGTAGTTGGGCAGCACGGCGCGCGCCACGGGCTGCGCGCTCGCGCACCGCGAGCGCATCTGCTCGTCGTCGAGGTTCGAGCCGTACGCGAAGTAGAGCACCTGTCCCATCTTCTCATCTCGCCGCGGGCCGAGGCCCGCCGTAGTCATCCATCGCTTCCGTTGGCGGCCGAGTCCAGGGCCGGCGTCGTGGCCGGCCCCGCGGCCCTCACGCTGCTGCTCGGGCATCGCCCACCTCCTCGCTCGCCGGGGCGCTCGCGGCCGGGCGGCGGTCGCGGCGCTCGCCCTTCCAGGCCGCCGAGCCCGCGAGCTTCTTGGTGAGGTGCAGGCGCGCGGTCTTGAACTCGTCGCCGATGAGTCCGAGGTGCAGGAGCACCACCCGGAAGTCGTACTTGGCGGTCGCGGGGTTGAACTCGCGGCGCTTGCTCGACGCTGCCTTCGAGCTGAGCGCCTTCGCGGCCATCGCCAGGGCGAGCTGCACGTAGGCCTTCACCTCGCCCGCGTGCAGCGTCCCGTTGAAGTAGCGCAGCTCGATCGTGCCGCGGAAGAAGAGGCTGTTGAGGTTGAGCCCGTGGTAGCGCGTCTGGTCGTAGCGCTGCGGGCTCGTGTTCCGGTACCCGTACCAGGCGTCGCTCACCTCCTGCATCGTCTTCGGGCGGCGCGCTTCGAGGCGCTGGATGAAGCTCGCGTCGATCGGGCGGCAGTAGCGGCTCAGGCGCGTCTCGCTGACCCCGAGCGCGTGCTCGAGGAGGCGCTCCTGCTTGTGCACCAGCTTCACCAGGTTCGTGACGCTCTTGGCGTCGAAGCGGCTGCCGTCGATGTGGATGTGGATGCCCGTCGAGGGGTCGGCCTTCGCGCCCGCGGTGCGCACCGCCCGGACGACGTTCTGCAGCTCGTCGATGTCGTCGTAGCCGAGGACCGGCGAGACGATCTCGCCGCTGTTCTCGCCGCCGCTCAGCGAGCCGTCCGGGACCACCTGCCAGCGGCGCCCGCGCGCGTCGGTGATGCGCCAGCTGCGGTACTCGTCGGCGACCGTGCCCCCGACCACGCTGTGGATGGCGCGGGCGAGCTTCTCGCGGCTCAGGCCCACCGTCTCGATCTCGATCCCGAATCGCAGCGTCTTCATCGTCGTCGTCCTCGCGTTTCGCGCGGGGCCCAGTGCCCGTCGCGTGAGGACATACAGGCTTCCGTTCGCGCCCCTAGCAAGGCCGAACACGTTGATTTCTCATGTGTTTTCAAGCGCTTGGAATAACCGCGAGGTTCCGCGGACATGGGGCGTCGGAGGCGGTTGTAGGCCTGCCGACGCC
>CADEGN010000585.1 GCA_902826865.1 uncultured Myxococcales bacterium | reverse complement strand
GGGGGAAGCACTTCGGCCTCGATCAAGGTCGGGGTCTGGCGGCGTGCAGCCGCCATCTGCGCAACTAGCTGCTGACGCCGGCGATCGCCACCCGGCCCGCGCTTGAGGGGGATCTCCAGCTTGATCGCACCGAGCTCGATCAGCCGACGCAACGCGGCCTCGGCCGTCGCCTGCGGCATGCCGCTCTTGTGCACGACATCGGCAACGGTCACCACGCCGTCGACGCGGCTAAACACGAAGAACTCCTCGGGCGTCAGCGGAAGCTGCTGGGCCGCCTGGGCAGTGACCGCGCGAAGCCGCGCCGCTGGGGGTAGCTCCATGGCGGTTGCTCCCCAGCTTAGCATCGCGGCGCTTCGCCCCAGCGAATCAATGGCGCACGGCGGTCGCGGCCCGGTGAGCGTCCGGCGGCTTAGGTCACCAGCGGGGCCGCGGTCACGTCAGTGCTACCCTCGGAACCGCCAGACGATGTCCGCCTCGCGCGCCCTGCTCGTCGCCCCCCTCCTCCTCGTCGCCGCGATCGGGTGCAAACCCAAGGGGCGCGCGCTGGCGCCAGAGCGGGCCCGACACACGCAGGCGAACTCCGCGGTGTCCTCCGACGCGGATCTGTTGGTGGCCGCCCTGCGCGATGGCGACCTACAGCTCGTACGCCAATGGATGACGCCCGAGCTGCGTTCACGCCTGTCGGCGGACGACCTAGCCCAGGCCGGTGATCGGCTCCGCCGCGAATTCGGGGCTGTGCAGGGCGTGCTCGAGGAGAGCACCCATCGCGAAAGCGACCTACTTTGGTACAGCGGTTTGTGGATCCATCGGGTCCCCGGCCGTCGGGAGACCCTCACCCCAGTTCTCTATCAGTTCGCGCTCGACCGTCAGCATCGACTCGCGCGCCTGCTTGTACGTGAGCACTGGTTCCTCGAAACCATCACGCCGCCCGCCGATGCCTACCTGCCCGTCACCCGCCTCCACTTTCCCGGGCGCGGCGAGTGGTTCATCAGCCACGGAGGGCGGAGCAAGGGGCAAAACCACCACTTCGGCTCACGGACGCAGCGGTTCGCCTACGACATCGTGATGAAGAAGAACGGTCGGCGAAAGCGGCCCGGGGCCGACAGCAAGGCCAACGCTTCCTATTATTGCTACGGCCAGCCCCTGCTCGCACCCGCCGCGGGGACCGTCGTGGTGGCGATCGATGGCGTCCCCGAGAACGTGATCGGGCAATCCGGTCGCAAGGGCGGCAACGGCCTCGTCATCGATCACGGCTTCGGAGAATTCACGTCGATGTGGCACGCGATTCCCGGGTCGCTAACCGTCGGCGTCGGCGACCGAGTCGAGGTTGGACAACAGGTCGCGCGGACCGGTAACAGTGGGCGCTCGTCGGGCCCGCACTTGCACTTCGATATGCAAACGCGCGGCTTGCCGCGCGGTGACTTCGGTCTGCCCGCGCCGTTCGTCGAGGTCTTCGTCGCTGGCAGCTTTCGTGAATCGGTCGAGCCGGGCCGCGGCGACTTCGTGCGCGGCGATCCGCCGCCCGGCGTACTGCGCCGCTCCAGCGCCGCGGGCCCGCGGATCATCGTCAACTTGTAGGGGTCACCTTGGCCGCCGGGTTGCGCGGGGATGAGCGCGTTCATAGACCGCGGTCAGCCCCGCGATGCCCACGTGGGTGTAGCGCTGGGTTGTGGACAGGCTGGCATGGCCGAGGAGCGACTGAATCGTGCGAAGGTCGCAGCCACTGTCCAACAAATGGGTGGCAAACGAATGGCGCAAGCCGTGGGGACCGATTCGCGTGCGCGCGCCGGTGGTCTCGCAGCGGCGATAGACGAGCTCGCGGATCTGGCGGACCCCCAGCCGGCCGCCGCGGTCAGCGAGCCAGAGCGCCCGAGGGGGCGATCGCGGGCGCACAAGCGCGGCGCGCAGACCCAGCCACGCTTGCAGCGCCGCCACCGCGCGGCGACCAAGGGGCACGATCCGATCGCGGTTGCCTTTGCCCGCCACCACCCGC
>CADEGN010000584.1 GCA_902826865.1 uncultured Myxococcales bacterium | reverse complement strand
GCTGTGCACCTCGCCGGCGTCGTTCTGCGCGATCAACCAGTCCCAGAACGCGGGGCAAAAATCGAGGCCATAGTGGAGGTTCTTGGCCTGGATGAAGACGTTGGCATCGAGCAGGTAGGCCATCACCCGACCCCCAAGCTATGGCTCAGCTCCCTGAACGTCTCCACCTTGCGAAAGCCGAGCAAGCGAAACGCATCCCTGTGGAGGGTCTGACCTTCGAGCGTGCTGACGACGACCGCCCGCGCGAAGCGCTTGCTGGCGCGCACCGGAAGGTTCTTATAGAAGTCGCCGCCGCTGCTCTTGGTCACCTCGGTCAGCCGCGCCAGCTCGTCCTTGTACCCCGCCCAGAACGCCTTCTTCGAGAGGCCGCCGGCGTCGTGCATGCGTCGCAGGATCACCAGCGTGCTGACCTTGAAGCGCTTGGCCAGCCTGGCCAGCTCGGCTCGTCGGTCGGCCTTCGGCTGGTACTCTTCGCTGAAGGTCGCCAACGGCACGAGCAACTCGGCCGCGACCTGATTGCACCACAGCTCGACCTAGTGGGTGGGGACGGAGACCGGCTCCACGTTCGACAGCGCGGTGGCCCCGGCCCAGATGTGGGCGAGCTCGTGGGCGAGGGTGAACATCTGCGCGGACTTCGTGTCGGCCCCGTTGATGAAAACGAGGGCCGCCAGCGGGTCGGACAGCGCGAACCCCCGGAACTCGTCAGGGTCGAGCTTGCGTCGCGTGTTGCTGCCCACGACGCCGCTGACCATCACGAGCACCCCCAGCTCGTCGGCCAACTCGATGAAGCGACGCAGGGCCTCGGTCCACGTCGGGCACTTGCGCCGTTGTTCCAGGTTGAAGCCCAGGGCCGCACGCATCTTCGCCGCAGTTTTCTCGACGTTGCTGCCGGCCTTGGCCGAGCCCACGAACTCGCGCGCCCCCTCGCCGGTCATGCGCGCGAACTCCTGGTAGCACTCCTGGCGCTGCTGGCAGGCGTAGACGGTCTCGAGGAGATTCGCGCTGGGCCGGCGCACTTCCGTGCCGCCGATGGTCCGCATGTCGGGGATCGGCACCCGTTCCTCCTGCGGCTTGGACAAGAAGAAGTAGCCGAGTGCCGTGTGGGTGGCCTTCGCGAACTTCTCGAGCTGCTTGAGGGTCGGCTGGCTCTCCTGTGCGATCCACTCGCCGAGCTTGGAGAAGTTCTCCGCGAGCACGGCGGGATCTACCCCGGACCGGCCAACGGCCCACTGCAGCATCACGGGCGCCACCTCGACCCGGAGGCTCGTGCGACGGCCTCCTCGGGCACCGAGATATGGATCTTGCCGGTGACGGCAGCGCAGATGAGGGCCTGACGGCACTCCTTCAGTTTCTCGATGTGGTCGGCCACGCGGGTGGACAGAACCTCAGCGGCTGACGTTCGCGCGTTGAGAGACGCCGCAATCGTACGCTGCTCCGCGCGGGGTGGAACCGGGCACAGCCACGGACGAATGTGGCCTTGTGCGATCTTCACCATCGACTGGCTTGTACCCCGGGCATCGGCGGCGACTTTGCGCTGCCCGCTCGATCGATCAAGATCCTCACCAGGAGGCTACTGGGCCATGCGCGAGAACGTCAAGCTGGAAGTCCCGCGTCGCTACGTCCCCTTCTCGTGCTGATCTCGGCGCGGACCAGCTTTCTCAATCGCTAGCCTGGCCGTCACGTGGCCGCGCGACGGCCTGCCCAATGAACTCGCCCACTCGGGCGTGACCCGCCACCGCACCCGTTCGCACCGCTCGCGAGCGTCCGTCGCGAAGCGCACCACCCGTTCGCAAGTGTCGCGAGCGCGCGTTGCCCGCGTCAATCCCGGTTCCCACCCCTCGCGAACACGTGCTTCGCGGCCAACACCCCGCTCGCATCCCTCGCGAACACCGCATGCATCCCCACACGTCCCGTTCACAACCCTTGCGAGTGTCCCTCCGGGCACAAAACAGCCGTTCATGCCGCGAATTGATCCTCCATCGCGCTCGCCTGCTGG
>CADEGN010000583.1 GCA_902826865.1 uncultured Myxococcales bacterium | reverse complement strand
TGAACATCGCGGTGGTGCTGGCTACCAACGTGCTCTTTTTGGGCAAGGCCCAGAAGATCTTCAAACGCCGCTTCCACGACAAGGTACCACTCGGCGAGCACAAGCGCTTCTGGGTCTGGGGCACGCTGGCGCTCGTGTGGGCCCAGCTGCTGCCGCTGATCTTCGTCGCGATCGCGCAGGAAGGCGTCGGCAAGCTGATCGACACGCTCACCGAGGGCGACGGCGATCGACCGTGGTCGGCGCTCCTGTTGTCTGGCCCGGCGATCCTGGTCTTCGGCTTCCTCGTGGTGTTCTGGGCGGCCCGCGGGCTCAAGGCGATCGGCTTCATAATGAAGTACAAGCCCCAGGACAGCGGCGCTGCGACCAACGGTCACCGCGGTGGCACCGCGCGCTATCGCGCGACGCTCGGGCATTGACCGCGGATCCGAGCGCGGTCGTGCCGTGCGCCCCACGCTTGTATGGCGGGCGTCTAAGCCCCGGCTGCTCGCCCGATTGCGGCCGCCACCGCCTCGGGCGCCTCTTCTTGAGGAAAGTGACCAACCCCGGCGAACGTGGTGAGGCGGGCGTGTGCAAACGTTTCGGTCCAGCGCCCGAGATAAGCGGTGTCAAAGGCCGGATCGGACATCCCCCACAAGATGTCGAGGGGACGGTCCGCAAGGGCCGCACGCGCCTGCCACAGCTGCCCGTACCACGGATCCGAACCCGCCAGTTCGCCACCGAGGACCCACGGTGCCGTCCGCGATGCGGCATTGGGAAACGGTGCCAAATAGTGGCGATGAATGGCGGGTGTTAGACGGCGCCGGTCGGCGAAGCTCGCCGGCACCAGCCAGCGCGGCGAAGCATTGAGACGGCGATACAAGAACCGACCCACCCACGAACGCACCAGGTTCGACAATCGCCGGATCTTCGGGTTGTCCCCGTGCGGCCATGCCCAGGTGTTCACCACGACCACGCGCGCCACTCGCTCGGGCTCGGTGCGTAGCAAGTCGAGGCCGATGGGTCCGCCGAAGTCGTGGACCACCAACGTGATACGGCGAAGATCGAGCTGGCGCACCAGGCCAGCGAGTCGCGCGGCATGATCGGCCGGG
This sequence comes from uncultured Myxococcales bacterium, assembly GCA_902826865.1. Classification (GTDB taxonomy): domain Bacteria; phylum Myxococcota_A; class Polyangia; order Nannocystales; family Nannocystaceae; genus Xiheibacterium. The sequence continues at coordinate 913 of CADEGN010000583.1, read as the reverse complement.
CGATAGTCGGCGTGCTCGGGCTTATCCGACAACCCGAAGCCCAGGTGATCGGGTGCCACGCAGCGCCGCCGCGACGCCAACGTGCGCACCGCGTGCCGCCACTCGAACGACCACGATGGCGTACCGTGAACCAGCAACAACGGATCACCGGTGCCCTCGTCCACATAGCTCATTTCACCCGCGTCCGTGGCGTACCTTCGCGTGCGAAACGGATACTCCGTCCTGTCGACCCACGCTGGCAGTCGTCGTTCGTCAGCTCCATTCCTGTCCATCGTCGTGACCTCGGTCTGCACTTTGACCGGTCACGTGCGCAGCGCCCATGGTAGGTTCCTACCAGCCGGTCCGGCCGCAATGACCGATGCCTGCCGTGACATTGCGGGGCGCTTGTGCGAGCTTGCCCGCGCAAGCCATCCCCTGCCGGCCTTTCGTGAGGCCGTCCTCGCGATGATCGCGGAGACAATCCCCCACGATGCCGCCCTGTTTCACGAGTTGTCGCCGCGCGTGCCGTTGACCCGGGCCGCCATCGTCGGCATCGACGTCAACGCGCTGGCCCGCAGCCGCAGCTCGTGGGACGAGTTCGCCGTGATCCTGGGCGGCCTGCGCGATCATGCGCTCGCCCACGGCGGGGTCGCGACCGTCCACGACGCTTTCGCGAGCAACCGCGCAGCACGCAAGGCTTGGGACCGCCAGGTCGCGCCCATGCTCGGGGCGCGCGAAGCCATGCTCACGCACCTCGTCGTCGAAGGACGGATCGTCTCCGCCATCTTACAAGCCCGCCGCCGCACCCCCTTCAGTACGCGCGAGCAAGCATGGATGCGTGAGCTCGTGCCTACGTTGGCGGTGTGCGATGCGCTTCGCCGTACGCCTCTTAGCGATCGCCTCCGACAGACCCATGGCTTGAGCGCGGCCGCCG
>CADEGN010000582.1 GCA_902826865.1 uncultured Myxococcales bacterium | reverse complement strand
CGGATACGAGCCCGCCAAAGGGGCGACGAAGACGACGGGTTGCAATGCGCGCATCGACAACTTCACCGGCCTCGGCCAAAATCCGGTGTCCGTCCCCCAGGCCTGCACGACGGTCTGCCCGACCGACGTCGCGCCGATGAGCGATCCGTTCATCGCGTTCAGCCCCGACGCTGACAACATCAACGATGCCGTGGTTCCCGCCGACATCAACGGCGATGGGACGGCCGACTCGCCGATCGCCCAGGCGCTCGCCTGCATCGGTCCGCAGGGCATCAACGGTTGTGGCTACGAGGCGCCGCTGGAGACAATGCTCCAGGCGCTCAACCCCGATTCGGCGTGGAACACTAGCGAACGCCCGTTCCTCCGCCCTGGCGCCCTGCTCGCCATCGCGGTTGTCACCGACGAAGTCGATTGCTCCGTGATGGATTACTCGATCATGGAGGACCAGGCGTTTCAGGAGATCGAGCCCGAAAACGGGACGAAACGGGCGTCGTCCGCTATCTGCTGGCATGCCGGCGTGAGCTGCAACGGGCCGGACGTCAATGGCGTCTACAGCGATTGTGCGTCCCTCGCCGACGGCAACTTGCAGCCGATCACGCGCTACACCAACTACCTCGTCGAGGAGCTGCGCAACAACCGGCACAAGGAGGTCATCATGCTCGGCATCCTCGGTGTGCCGGTGGTGACCGAGCACAATCCGAATCCGCCGTTTGAGCCCACCGCCGGCGGTGAGATGGACCTCGTCTACCGCGACTGGAAGGACGGCCCGTATCCGACGGGCGACATCCTGCCCACCGATGCCGCGAACATGGTAACGGCCGCCGACAAGCAGTTTGACTTCGGCATTGGCCCGGGCTGCACTGGGCAGGCGGCCGACATGACGTTCACCGGGCAGGCCACGCCCAACACGCGCGTCATGGAAGTCTGTCATGCGCTCGATCTCCCGGGCAAGACGCGATGCTGCATCGAGTCCATCTGCGACGACGACTTCAGCCCCGCGATCGATTGCCTCACAGGGATCATCGGAGAGTCCCTCATCCCCGCCGGCTGATCCGTCCGCGGGTTTGCGCGGTACGTGTCGCGCCACCGGCTCGTTGCCCGGCAAGGAGCGTCGCGGCTGCCGTCAGCGGCGCCGCCGCTCCAGCGTCAGCGGCTGCGCGCGGGCACGCCCCAGCGGGCAACCGGGCTGTTTTTCTCCGAGCGTGCAGAAGGACCCTGGGTGTCGCGACCATCCATCGGCAGGTATGCGATTGGTCGCGCCATCGGACCCAGCGATTCAACTCACGGGCAGCGCAGGGGCGCACATCGGCGAGTTGACGTCGCTGGCGCCACATCGACCCCTTTGCTTGTTTGCGGTGCACGATTTTGCGAGACTGCTCGTGCACGTAGGCAGCGAGAGCGTCGCCGGTAGCGCGACGCGTCGCATCGACTGCGGCAAGTTCTCGGCGTTGCGGAGAAATCGTTCATGATGACTCGAATCCCTAGTCTGACCCTTTGTTCCCTCGTCGGTTTGCTCGCCGCTGGCAGCTGCGGCAAACCCGACGCACAGTCGACAGAGGATGGCAGCAGCGGCTCGGGCACCGCAGACAGTGGCTCGGGCACGGCGGCGGTCGACACGTCGAGCGAGGGCGCCATCAAGCTCGACACGCTCCCCGACGACACCGGCTCGCTCGGCGGATGCATCGGCGACACCGAATGCACGGAGATCGACGTGCTGTTCGTGATCGACAACTCGGGAACGATGGGTGAGGAGCAACTCAACCTTGCCGCCAACTTCCCGAAACTCATCGAGCAGCTACAGAACCTCGAGGACGCGCTGGGCAATCCGATCAACCCGAGCGTTAACATCATGGTGACCAACAGCGACTTCGGTCACCCGCTGTGCACGCCGTTCCAGAAGCCGGACTACACGCCGCGCCAGGGCGCTCCGGTCTACGAGGGCTGCAACGCGCGCATCAACCGATTCACGGGCCTTGATCCGCAGGATCCGCTGATATTGCCCGAA
>CADEGN010000581.1 GCA_902826865.1 uncultured Myxococcales bacterium | reverse complement strand
GGGCGAGCAGCGCGAGCATCCGCCGGGGATACACCGCCCCCGATGCGCCAGTGACTGCCACAACGATTCGGCGTGCGGTCATCGCTGGGCCTCGCCGACGTGCGCACGCACGATGCTGGCGCAACCGAAGGTCAGGGGTTCGACGGTGATATCGACGAAGCCGGCGGACCGCAGAACCTCGGCGTAGGCGGCGTGATCGTAGAAACGACCGATGCTCCGCGGCAGGTAGCGGTAGGCCTCGCGATCACCGGTGACCGCCCAACCAACCAGGGGCAGCAGGCCTTGGTTGTAGACGCGGTGGACGAGTTTGGTGAGCCAGCGCGTCGGGCGGAAGAACTCGAGCACGCACAACTGACCGCCCGGGCGGAGCACCCGGAATTGCTCGGCGGACGCGCGCGGAACGTCGGAGAGGTTGCGGATTCCAAACGCGCAGAAGATCGCATCCTGGCTGCGGTCGGCCACGTCGAGACGATGGGCATCCATCACCTTGGTGGTGATGCGCGCACGCGCTTCGCCGGTTAGCTTGGTCTCGCCGTACGCCAGCATTTCGGCCGCGAAATCGCCGGCGATGATGCGTGCGCTGGCACGCGCGCGCAGGATCTCGATCGAGCCATCGAGCGTGCCGGCGCACAGATCGAGAACGTCGGCGTCGCGCGTCAGAGGCACGTGGCTGCAGAGCGGGCCGACCGCGCGCTTGCGCCAGCGGGTGTCGATGCCCAGGCTCATGACCCGATTGGCCCGGTCGTAACCGCGGGCGATCCGATCGAACATCGTTTGCACGGTCTGCCCGTGCTCGTCGATCGGTGCCAGGGATCCCGACGGCAACGTCACGCGGACCTCCGTACGACATAGCGAGCGACCATCTCGAGGGCCGCGCGTGCGCGCGATGCCGGGAGCGCAGCCAGGGCGGTGCAGGCCCGTTCGGCGTGCTGCTCGGCCACGAGGGCCGCGCGCGCTGCGGCTCCGGTTCGAACGACCTCGGTGCAGAGTTCGTCGGCGAGCGCGGGGTCGAGCGGGGGTCCGCGACGCAGCAGGGCGCGGACGCGGGCGTGCAGGCGTGGGTCGGCTTCGCAGGCGTAGATCAGCGGGAGCGTCATCTTGCCGTCGCGCAGGTCCTGGCCTGGGTCCTTGCCGGTGGCAGCCGGACCGCCGGCCGTCGAGATCCCGTAGTCGAGGACGTCGTCGGCGATCTGAAACGCGAACCCAAGCTCGCGGCCGTAGCGCCCGAGAACCTCGGCGACCGGGGGCTCGGGCAGACCGGCCACCGACGCGCACCACTCGATGAGGGCGGCGGTCTTGCGGTCGATGACGAGGGCGTAGCGAGCCCGGTCGAGGGAGTCGTCGCCACACGCGTGCAGCTGTGCGACCTCGCCCTCGGCCATGCGAGTCACCGCGTCGGACATGGTGGTGACCGCGGCAAGCCGGCCGGTGCGCGCGATCGCCCCGAGGGCGCGCGCGAGGCAGAAATCGCCGGTGAGCACCGCCATCCCGTTGCCGAAGCGCATGCGCGCCGTAGGCCGGCCGCGCCGGAACTCGCCCGCATCGATCACGTCGTCGTGCAGCAGCGTGGCCGTATGCAAGAGCTCGCCGACGGCGGCCACGGTGATCCGCGCCACGTCGTCGAGCTCGGCCGCGCGCGCGCACAGCAGCGTGAGGAGCGGTCGAAACCGCTTGCCGCCGGCGAACGCCAGGTGCCCACCCACCTCGGGGATCACCGCGACGCTCGAGTGGAGCAACACGGCCAGCTCCGCTTCGACCAGGGCGAGGTCACCCGCCACCAGTCCGATCGCCTCGCCGAGCAACGCGCCGGGATCAGCGACGGTTGGCATGGAGCGAGGCGTGTCCGCGGCCGGTAGCGCGGCGGACAGTTCAATCGATTCCGACATCATGCCCCCAGTGGCGCAGGCGCGACGGGATGGTCGCGGCCCGTTGCGCGATGGTGGACAAAAGGCCCTGGATCGGGCCCCGTGCCAAGAACGCATCGAGGAAGAGCCGGCAAAGCACGAAGA
>CADEGN010000580.1 GCA_902826865.1 uncultured Myxococcales bacterium | reverse complement strand
GGCTCGGCTTCGCCGCCAAGAAGATGCTGCACGGCGACGGCCAGTTCGCCAGCCCGGCCGGCAAGGTGCTGGGGGTGGAGGTCGCCTTCACCACCGCCGATGTGCAGAAGGCCTACGACACGGCGCTCGCCGCCGGGGCCCAGTCCGTTTCGAAGCCCGCACAGATGCCGTGGGGCCAGACCGTCGCCTATGTCCGCGACAACAATGGTTTCCTGGTCGAGCTCTGCACCCCGATGGGTTAGCTGAGCTAACGGGTTGCACGAGATTTCATCGCTTGTGCCGTTGCGAGTGCAAGCCTACCTCAAGACGTGAGAGCCGTCGGATTGCCGACGGGAACCCGACTTGAGGTGGTCTCATGAATCAGATCAGCCCGAAGACGACTGTCGGAGCCGGCTATGTGCTCGCCACCCTCACCTACACCCGGGGCGGCGGCGGCAAGCCGGCCGTCTATATGTACGACCGGCCCGCCGGCGTGCCTGCGATCGAGGAGCGCAACGAGCCGCACCAGGTGGCGATCCATTCGGCGCGGCCCTTGATCGAGGCGCTGTCGCTCGACCTGCAGGGTTTCGAGGTGACGCACGGCGTGAGCGCGGTGCGCGACTTCGACGACGCGGCGGAGCTGAAGCGCGTCTACGACCACGAGGTCGCCTCACTGGTGCTCGCCAAGACCGGCGCCAGCCAAGCGCTGGTATTCGATCACACGGTGCGGCGCATCGGCGGCGACGATTCCAGCGCGGCCAGGCGCGCGCCTGTCTATGTGGTGCACAACGATTACACCGACGGTTCGGGCCCGCAGCGCGTGCGCGACCTGCTGCCGGCCGGCGAGGCCGAGCGGGCGCTGAAGCGCCGCTTCGCCATCGTCAATGTGTGGCGTTCGATCGACGGCCCGGTGGTGGATACGCCGCTCGCCTTCGCCGACGCGCGCACCGTGGCGAATGAGGACTGGATCGCCACCGACCTCAAGTATCCTGACCGCACCGGCGAGATCTATCGCGTCGCCTTCAACCCGGAGCACCGCTGGTTCTACGTGCCGGAGCTGCAGGAGGACGAGGTCCTGCTGCTGAAGACCTTCGACTCCGCCAAGGACGGCCGCGCCCGCTACATGCCGCACACCGCCTTCGCCGACCCGGCGACCGTGCCGGGCACGGAGAAGCGGGCGAGCATCGAATCGCGGGTGCTGGCGCTCTGGTAGCCGCCCCCCATTCTGTCATCCCGGGCGAGCGCAGCGAGACCCGGGACCCATGCCCTCCATCCATTTCGTGGAAATGCCCCATGGGTCGCGGGACGCGCCGCTCTGCGGCTTGCTCGGGATGACAGTGAGGAGAGTGACGTGCGCTAACGCCGTCTCCCGATCGCTTTCCGCAACGCCGCCCAGGTCGCGCGCTTGCCGCGGCCGGTGGGGATGACGATGTCGGCGCGCTTGCGCTTCTCGGCGTCGGGCATCTGGCGCTGCTCGATGCCGTTGAGCTTCGCGAGGCTCATGCCGGGGCGGGAGAGGACGCGTTGCAACTGCACGGCGCGTGGTGCCGACACGACGAGCACGGCATCGCAGCGCGTCTCGCCGTGGGTTTCGTAGAGCAGCGGGATGTCGAGCACCACCAGCCGCGCGCCGCGCGCGCGCTGCTGCGCGAGGAACCGGCGTTCCTCCGCGCGCACCAGCGGATGCAGGATCTGCTCCAGCGTGTGCAGGATGGTCGGATCGTTGAAGGCGCGGCGTGAGAGCTCGGGCCGGTCGAGGTTGTCGCCGCTGACGAGATCGGGGAAGGCCGCCTTGATCGCGGGGATCGCCTTGCCGCCGGGCCGCGTCAAGTCGTGCACCACCTGGTCGGCGTCATGCACCGGCACGCCCATGCGCCGCAGCATCGCCGCCGCGGTCGACTTGCCCATGCCGATGGAACCGGTCAGGCCGAGAATGCGCATGGCTCAGAAGTCGGAAGACAGAGGTCAGAAGGCAGCTCCCGAGGCGGGGGAGGGAGAAGCACCGAGAGCCCTCGTACAGCTTGCATCATT
>CADEGN010000579.1 GCA_902826865.1 uncultured Myxococcales bacterium | reverse complement strand
GCGCTCATGAGAGAGAAGCAGAGCCTGGTCGAGGAGCTTCGCCAGGCGAAGTACGCGAACGTCCTCTCCGCGGCGAAGGGCGTGTCGTTCGTCGAGGGACACGCTCGATTCGACCGGCCGGGCGTCGTCTCGGTCGGTGGCGCGGAGCTCTCCGCGCCGCGATTCGTCATCGCGACAGGTATGCGGCCCCACGTAGCCGACATCCCTGGTCTCGCCGAGGCAGGCTTTCTCACGAGTACCGACGCGCTCGCGCTCGAGACTCTGCCACGTTCGATGGTCGTCCTCGGCGGACGCTTCGTGGCTCTGGAGCTAGCGCAGGCGTTCGCGCGCCTCGGCACGCACGTGACTGTCGTTCAACGCAGCGCGCATGTGCTGCCGACCGAAGACGACGACGTGACCGAGGAACTCGAGCGGCTCCTCTCCAGCGAGGGGGTTCGCATCCTGACTGGCGCACGTACGCTCCGAGCATCTCGGGAAGGCACGGACCGCGTGCTCGAGGTCGAGCAGGGCGGCCATCGCCTCCGCATCGCTGCCGAACAGATCCTCGTGGCCACCGGCCGGCGTGCCAACACGGACGACCTCGGCCTCGCCCGGATCGGGGTGCAGCTGCGCGAGGACGGCACCGTTCAGGTCGACGAGACCCTCGAAACGTCGGCTCCCGGGGTCTTCGCGGCCGGCGACGTCATCGGTGAGCCGGCCTTCGTCTACACCGCCGCGTACGAAGGACGCCTGGCTGCGGAGAACGCGCTTGGCACCTCCAAGCAACCTCGCGACTACCGCGCGCTGCCGGCTGTCGTGTTTACGGATCCCCAACTTGCAACCGTAGGCCTCACCGAGAAGCAGGCGCGCGAGCGTGGCATCGCTGTGGATGTCGCGAAGCTGCCGATGTCGTACGTCCCGCGGGCGTTGGCGGCGCGCGACAAGCGTGGGTTCGTGAAGCTGATCCGCGAGCGGGGCACAGATCGGCTCGTGGGCGCGGTGATCCTCGCGCCCGAAGCTGGCGACCTCATCATGGAGCCCGCCCTTGCGATTCGGCACGGCATCCCGGTGAGCGAGCTCGCCCGTGCCTTCCACCCGTATCTCACGGGCGCTGAAGCCATCAAGCTGGCTGCGCAAACCTTCGACAAGGACGTGGCGAAGCTCTCCTGCTGCGCTGCCTAGAAGCGGAAATCCCCATGAAAAAGCTGACCATCCCTGGACTGACGATGCTGGCGATCCTCTTCGCCATCCCCGCCTTCGTGACACTCTCCGCGTTCCCTGCGGCCGCACAGGCGCCCGCGACCGCCAGCGTCGTCTTGCACGTCGACGGCATGCACTGCGCCACCTGTCCGATCACCGTGCGCACCGTGCTTCGAAGGCTCGATGGAGTGAGCGACGCCGTCGTGAGCACGGAGAGCAAGACCGCACGGGTTACCTACGATCCCGCCCGTGTGACCCCGGCGCGGATGGCCCAGGCCGTGACGGACGCGGGGTACCCCGCGCGCGTGCAACCGTGACGCGGCTCCTCCCCGTCACGACGGCGGCCGTCGTCGCGTTCGCCTGGCCCACGCCCGCATTCGCGTGCGGCGGCGCGTGCTCCACGGGCACCCTCGGAGTGCTCTCTGTCCTGGCGGCCATCGCCATCGTTGCGGTCGCCGCGAGCCGCGCGGTCTCGTTCATCCGCCAGAGGCATCTGTCGCGAACCTTCGAGGAGAACGCCTGATGGGGCGCGCCGCCCTCGTGGTGGTTGGAGCCGTGGCGCTCCTCTTCTGGGTCGCCTGCGAGCGGCGCGACGTTCCTTCCGGGAGCGCGTCGACGGGAACGGCGGCGGCCCCACCAACCACGTCGCCGCCAGCGATTGGCGAGCAGGTCGTCGAGCTCGTGGTCGAAGGAATGCACTGCGCGACCTGCCCGATCACTGTGCGTACTGCCGCCCGAGCAGTCCAAGGCGTCGTCGACGTACAGGTCACGATGAGCCCCGGACGCGCTCGCGTTCGCTACCGGCCCTCCGAGACTGACTCGACGCGCATCGCCGC
>CADEGN010000578.1 GCA_902826865.1 uncultured Myxococcales bacterium | reverse complement strand
AACGGCCCCGCCAGCGTAAACACGCCCTTGGGCGGGGCGGCCTCGATCGCCACCGCCGCGCTCGCGAGCCCCTCGGAGAGCAGGATCTGCACCACCAAGCCGCCCATCGAGTGACCGATCAGGATCGGCTTCTCGTCGAGCGTCGCGAGGATGCCGCGGTAGTGCGCGAGCACGTCGGGCAACCCGATGGCCGCGAGTTTCGGATCGGGATGCGCGGCGCGGGCCTGCGCCGCCGAGCCCTCGTGGGCGGGCCATGCCGGCGCCACCACGCGGTAACCCTTCGCCTCGAGCAGCGGCACCCACTGCGACCAGCACGAGGGGCCCATGAACATGCCGTGCACGAGCACGATGGTCTTGGTCGGCGTCGCCTTCGGAGCCGTCGCCGGCGCGTGAATCGCCGCAGTCGTACAGCCGCTGGCCAACCACGTCCACAGCAGCAACGCCAGGGCACCGCGCGCCGGCGGCATGCAGGGGGCTAAGGCACCAGTGGTCGGCATCGGGTCGTCCTCGCAACAGCAATGTAGTACCGCGTGTTCCCGGCGACCATCGGTCGAATGGCCTATCTCCGACGTGTTGTGTGCGGCCGTGATCGAATCCCGAATCCCCACGCGGACCGCTCGGCGTGCCGCGGGTGTTCAGCCGGCTGGTTCAGGATTGCACACGACCCCACCCTCGATTTGGGAGTTGGTGCGAAAGGTGTTGAGCTGCGTCCACGACGGAGTCTCGTGCTGCGGGATCGTGCCGTCCTCGCGCACGTTGGTGACGTGATAGGTGTGCTGATTCCAGATCCGACGGGCTTGGATCCACCGATCCTCGACGTCACGGATCGCGACCACCGGGGGACGTCCGCCGTTCGACACCACGACGATCTCTGCGGAGCCGTCGTTATCGATGTCGGCGACCACGGGGTACTCGATGCCGGTGCCGCTCAGGCGCGGGGTGCTAAGGAGCGGGCCTGCGCGGCCAGGACGATCGCCTGCCCCAACGACGCCGACGCGCCTCTCGCAACCCAAGTCGAGCAGTCGTTCGCGAGCTCGCTCGCGCACCTCGGTGTCGATCGGCGTCGTCGCGCTCACCGGCACATCCGATCACGCGCACATGCAGCAGGATCCGGGTCAGGATCCGGGTCAGGATCCGGGTCAGGATCTCGCCGTGGGCGACGTGATTCTGACGCCCGACGACATCGCCACGATCGAGGGCATAGGCGCGTGATGGTCATGGCTGTTCAGCCGCCCGGATCTTCGGGACACCTGTCGGCCCGACGCCGGCGGGCACCCATTCGAGAGCCGCGCCAACTCACGTGGTTCCGTCATGTATGCCGAGGCTGTGCCCTCGAAGGTCACTTGCTGATTTTTTAGCACGTGCTAAAAACTTGGCAGTTGACGCATCCCATGGGTCGCAGCAAGCCAGCCCCTTTGGCCGTCTCTCGTCGTGAGCGGCAGATCATGGACATCCTGTTCCGTCGGGGTCGTGCCACGGCCCAGCAGGTGTGTGACGAACTGCCCGATCCGCCTTCGTATTCGGCGGTGCGGGGGCTGCTTGCGGTGCTTGAGACCAAGGAGCTCGTCGGCCATGAAAGCGAGGGGCAACGTTACGTCTACTTCGCCCGGCACGACGTGCAAAAGGAACGGGGCCGAGCGTTGCACCACCTCGTGCAGACGTTTTTCGAGGGCTCGGCAATGAAGGCGGCGGTGGCGTTGATCGATGGCGCGGGCGCCAAGTTGAGCAACGACGAACTCGAAGCCTTGGCCGCGATGGTTGAGAAGGCACGGAAGGAAGGTCGATGATGAATGACGTAATCGAGGGCCTGGCGATCTCAGCTTTGGATCTGCTGGCGCTCCAATTGCGTGGGCTCGGAGTCCTCGTGCTGACCGTGCTGCTCGGAGCTCTGCTTCGGCGCAGCTCCGCCAGCGTTCGTCACTGCCTATGGCGGTACGGACTCGCTGCAGTGGTCGCGCTGCCCATCCTCACGGCGTTGTTGCCGATCGTCGTTGGTGCTGCGAACGGGGCCGCGCCGGCGCCCT
>CADEGN010000577.1 GCA_902826865.1 uncultured Myxococcales bacterium | reverse complement strand
CGTTGTGGACTGCGATGGTCAGGCCGACCATCTCCGGCAGCACCATCGAGCGGCGCGACCAGGTCTTGATCGGTCGACGATCGTTCTTCGCTGCCGCGGTCTCCACCTTCTTGCGCAGGTGGTGGTCGACGAACGGGCCCTTCTTGAGGGAACGTGCCATCTGTTCGGCTCCTTACTTCCGGCGACGCACGATGAAGGCGTCGGTGCGCTTGTTGCTGCGCGTCTTCTTGCCCTTCGTGTGCCAGCCCCACGGCGACACAGGGTGCGGGTTGCCCTGGCCGGACTTGCCCTCACCACCGCCGTGCGGGTGATCGATCGGGTTCATGACCACGCCACGCACGGTCGGCCGGATGCCGCGCCAGCGCTTCGCACCGGCCTTGCCGAAGCTGCGCAGGTTGTGCTCGTCGTTGCCGACCTCGCCGATCGTGGCGCGGCAGTCGACGTTGATGCGGCGCGTCTCGCCCGACTTCAGCCGGACGATGGCGTACAGGCCCTCGCGACCCGAGAACTGCACCGAGCTGCCGGCGGCGCGCGCCAGCTGGGCGCCCTTGCCGGGCTTCAGCTCGACGTTGTGCACGGTCGAGCCAATCGGGATGTGGCGGAAGGTCATCGCGTTGCCCGGCTTGATCGGAGCCTCGGGGCCCGACTGCACGTCATCGCCGGCCTTCACTCCCTTCGGCGCGAGGATGTAGCGGCGCTCGCCGTCGCGGTACAGCACCAAGGCCAGGTACGACGACCGGTTCGGGTCGTACTCGATGTGCTCTACGGTACCCGGCACGCCGTCCTTGTCGCGACGGAAATCGACGATGCGGTACTTCTGCTTGTGCCCACCACCCTTGTGACGGGTGGTCAGGCGACCGACGTTGTTGCGCCCGCCGGTGTTCTTCTGCGAAGCCACCAGTGCAGCGACCGGGCCGCCCTTGTGCAGATGACCGCGGTCCGGACGCACCTGGAAGCGCGTGCCCGGCGAGGTCGGCTTGAGTTTCTTGAGTGCCATCGCTCTCTTCCTGTGTCGTGGCGCCTTACGCCTTCTCGCCGCCGACGAAATCGATCGTCTGACCGGTCGCGAGCTTGACGTAGGCCTTTTTCCAGTCGGAGCGACGGCCCTCGAAGCGGCCGAAGCGCTTGCGCTTGCCCTGCTGGTTGACCACCTGCACCGACTCGACCTTGACGCCGAACATTTGCTCGACGGCGGCCTTGATGTCGGGCTTGCGCGCGTTGGTACGCACGCGGAAAACGTAATGGTTGCCCTGCGCCGTGGCGCGCGCGCTCTTCTCCGAGACGTGCGGTGCGACCAGCAGGTTGATCAGGCTTTCGCGGACGGCACTCATGCCAGACGCTCCTCGAGCAGCTTGAGCGCGCCCACGGTCGCCAGGACCTTGTCGTGGCGGGCGAGGCTCAGGGGATCCAGGCTCGCGGCGGCCAGGACATCGACACCCGGCAGGTTGCGCGCCGCGAGGAACAGCTTCTCGTCGAACGCCTCGACCACGATCAGCACGTTGTCGAGGCCGAGCTCCTTGAGCTTGCCGACCAGCAGCCTGGTCTTCGGCGCCTCGAGCTCGACCGCCGGCGTCACCGTGAGACGCTCCTGGCGTGCGAGCTCGGACAGCATCGAGCGGATCGCGCCGCGATACATCTTGCGGTTGACTTTCTGCTCGTAGCTGCGCGGCTTCGCGGCGAAGGCGCGGCCGCCGCCGACCCACAGCGGGCTGCGGATCGAACCGGCGCGGGCGCCGCCCGTGCCCTTCTGGCGCCACGGCTTGCGGCCGCCACCGCGGACCTCGGCCTTGGTCAGTTGCGCTTTCGTGCCTGCGCGACCGGCGGCCGCATAGGCCGTGACGATCTGGTGCACCAGCGCTTCATTGAACTCGCGCCCGAAGGTCGCGTCGCTCACTTCGATCTCGGAGCCCTGCGCTCCGCCATTAACCAGCTTCAGCTTCATCGGCGAGAGCCTCGGTTACTTCTTCGCGGGCGACTTCGCCGGCGACTTCGCGGGCGCCAGGCGCTTGCGGCGCAGCTGAGCCGCGGC
>CADEGN010000576.1 GCA_902826865.1 uncultured Myxococcales bacterium | reverse complement strand
TGGTGCGTCCTGACGAACGACGGACGATCCGCGCATTGGCGCGGGTAGTGCGTCGTTCATGCTGGACATCTCCAAGGGGTGAGAGTCCCCTGCCGGTAAGCGTCGGAGCGCCGGATAGCAGGTCCCAGGCGCGAGGAGAGATCGTCGTGTCCCGAGCGGGATGTCGAAAGCCTCCAGCGGGAGCTATTCCCGAGCGGGGGAAGCAAGCATGCGGGCCGCAACATGAAGTGAAGCCTGCAGCCTCGTCAGAGAAACAATTCGGGAGCCGAGCCGATCATGTCGCGGTGAAGGTCAAGTCCGACGCGCTGGTTCCGAAGCGCGCGTCGGGTCCCGGCGGGGTATGGGGAGTGGCACGCATGCAAGGAGATGTTCGGAACAGGAGAGGCCCGTCTGGTCAGCCGTCGTCGCGGCGAGGTGGTCCGTATAAGCCGAAGGTGAAAGCGGAAGCCGGCCAGCGGGAGTCCGAGGGGGTCATAGTACCGCGATGAGGGGCGCGCAGGATAACGCGCCTCCAGGGAAGGGCCCCTGGGAAGGGAGTGTCGGAAGAGAAGGCACGTGCGAGGGCATGACCGCAAAACGGTCCAACTTCCCCCGGGGTCCAAGGACACCGGACAAAGTACGCCAACTTCAACGCCGACTATGGACCGCAGCCAAGCGGTCGTCGGGTCGCCGATTCCATGCTCTTTACGACCGCATCTACAGGAGTGACGTTCTGTGGGAAGCATGGAGACGAGTGCGGCGCAACAAAGGGGCAGCCGGAGTCGATGGTCAGACGCTGGCTGCGATCGAGGAGCAAGGGGTGCAGTCGTTCTTGGATGGATTGCAGTCCGAACTTCGAGATGGGAAGTACCGGCCGGCGGCGGTGAAGCGGCAGTACATCCCGAAGGCCGATGGAAAACAGCGACCATTGGGGATTCCAACGGTCCGAGACCGAGTGGTTCAGATGGCGACGAAGCTGGTCGTGGAGCCGATCTTCGAGGCGGATTTCCGTCCGTGCTCGTACGGTTTTCGGCCGCGACGGAGCGCGACCGATGCGTTGGAGACGCTGAGGGAGCAGGCGGCCAAGGGCGAGAACCTCGTCCTGGACGCCGACATCGAGGACTTCTTCGGGAGCATCGACCACGGGCGTCTGATGAAGCTCGTGGCCCAACGCATCTCGGACAAGCGGGTGCTCAAGCTGTTGCGGCAGTGGCTGAAGGCTGGTGTGCTCGAAGATGGTCAGGTGCGCAGCGCCGTGGCCGGGACACCCCAAGGTGGGGTGATCTCGCCGCTGCTCGCCAACATCTACTTGCACGTGCTCGACGAGACGTGGTCGCGCAAGTATGCCCGCTTGGGAACGCTGGTGCGGTACTGCGACGACTTCGTGATCCTGTGCCGGTCACGAAGGGCACGAGACGAGGCGCTTCGCGTCGTCGATCGAGTGTTCGAGTACCTGAGGCTGCGGCTGCACCCGGACAAGACGAAGTCGTTGGACCTCTCGTGGGGGAAAGACGGTTTCGACTTTTTGGGCTGTCATCTGCGCAAGCAAATGGCGGGGACCCTCTGGGAGAAGAAGCGTAAACGCATCTACTTCCTACATCGATGGCCCTCGACGCGGGCGATGAAATCGCTGCGACAGCGCATCCGGGAGTTGACCTCGAGGAAGTGGGACTGGGTGAAAGATGTTCGTGTCCTGATCGCCAGGCTCAACCCGATTCTCCGCGGGTGGGGCAACTACTTTCGAACGGGCAACGCGGCGAAGAAATTCAACCAGATCGACACGTATGTCTGGCGGCGACTTTGTCGCTTCCTGACGAAACGCAAGGGGCGTCATTTGCGGCCCGGCGAGTGGCGAGCCTGGTCCGAGGATTTCTTCGTCGAACACCACGGTCTTCATCGTCTACGAGGCACAGTGCGCTACCCGGAGGCTGCGTAATGCAACGGTTCGAGAGCCCTTCGGTAAGCCGTGTGCGGGAAAATCGCACGCACGGTTTGAACGGGGGCCCTATCGGAATTTCCGCCAAGAGGAAAGGAAGGTAGGGTCTACCAATGAC
>CADEGN010000575.1 GCA_902826865.1 uncultured Myxococcales bacterium | reverse complement strand
GCCGACGCAGCGGCGCGTGCCAACTCGAGTCTCGAGAACATCGGCGCGCGGAGGCTGCACACCGTGCTCGAGCGCGTGCTCGAGGAGCTCAGCTTCGAGGCCAGTGAGATCGGCAGCCAGGAGGTGCGCATCACGGCGGCCTATGTCCACGCCCGCGTCGACACCCTCCTTGAAGACCGCGATCTGTCGCGGCACATCCTTTAGGTCGCGGGCGACGAATCAGGTTTCCTGGAGACTAGCTCGCGAGCACGGCGCTTGGGCCCGCATCGTTGGCCGCCGGTGTCGCGGCCCAGACCTCGGCGATGCGCTCGCGCACCGCGGTGAGGCGCGCGAGGACCTGTTCGACATCCGGATCGGGGCGATCGCGCAGGGACGCAGCGATCCAGATTGCCGCCGTGGCAAAGTCTCCGGTCCGTTCGCAGGCGTTGGCGATCTCGAGCGCAAGATCGGCCCGCACAGGGGGCCGCGAGCAGCGTCCGTGGATCTCGGCGGCCGCGGCGAGCGATGCCGGCGTGGCGCCGACCTTGGCCAGCGCGCGTTTGAGCTGCACGCGCAGGTCGTTGCCCCAAGTGGCTTCGGCGACCTCCTCGGCGGAGGGCCCCGGCGGGACGCAGGCACTCGCGGGTGCGGCCTGGCAGAAGACCCGCAGGCGCTCGTCGGACACGAGCGTTCTGACGGCGAGGCCAGCCCGGCGACACAGCGCGACCAGGGCACGCGGCGTGAACCAGTTTGGGCGATCGAGGGCGAGGGCGTACTCGCTCGTAATGCCCGGTGCGCGGAGGAAGTTCGGCACCTCGAGCAAGAGCACGCCGCCGGGTGCAAGACGGGCCACGAGGTGACGCAAGTGCGCGGCCGGGTCGGTCAATAGGGGCAGGAGGTCGTGCTCCACAATCACATCGAACTGGGCGCGGGTCCGCCACGTCTCGACGCATGCGCGATGGACCTTGACGCCGCGCCCCGTGGCTGCGTCGGCCCAGGGGCGCCAGGACTCCAGCGCCATTGTGTTGACGTCGAAGCGCCGCTTGACCAACGCCAGCCAGCGACCGTCGCGAGTACCCACATGGAGCACACGCGGGGATCGTCGGCCGGTCGTCGCCATCGACAGGGCTCGCCCGAAGTCTGCGGTGCGACCATCGTCGATGCGTGCCAGGCCGAGCGGGTCCGGCGGGGCGAACATCCCGTCGTCATCCTCTTCGCAGCCCAGCACCATGGGGGCACAGATCCGGGCCCGGTAGCCGGCATCGGCCCGATGGTTTGGCTCGCCTGTCCGCACGAGGGTGCACCGGGGACAGATGCGCGTGGGGACGATCTCCCCTCGTGCCGCCTCGCGGGAGAGCAGCACCCATGCGTCGCTCATCGGCTCGTCGCAGGCGGGACACGGCGGTCGCGGCATGAACCTTGGGGACTGCAATGTTCGGGCCGTCGCCTTACGACCCGCGCGGTCCTGATCCTGGGATCGTACGCACGGCCTCGAATGTACCTTTCGTGAGAAAACCTCCAAACCTTTTCTTGGGCAGCGCGAAACTGTGAAAAGATGGCAAAGCTCCAGGGATTTTCATGGGTTATGTGCCGACAGGGAGCTCCGGTTGTGCAAGCCTCAGCGTGTTTGGGGGTCTTGCGCCCGTGTCAGTTTTGGTGGATTCTGAGTCCACGACAAGCTGGCGGTTCGGGCAGGGGCCCGCCGACAAGCTGTCATGTCTCCGCCGTGCACCGCTGTCCGTCCGAGGGGTGGCCGCGACGGGTCGGGCACGCAGCAAACCCAACTCAGAGGAACCCACACCATGCGCAGCAAGATCTTGACCAGCTTTTTCGTTTCCTCGGCGCTTCTCGCCGGCTGTGGAGCCAAAGACGATACGACCACAGGACCCAAGCTCACCTCCAACGGCGGGGATGACGAAGGTGGGAACACCGACGAGGGTGGGAAAGAGGAGAGCGGCGAAGGCCCTATGGGGTCAGACGGCGGCCCTGCGGACTCGGGCGGCGAGGCCGAGACGGCCGGCCCTGCGGACTCGGGCGGCGCGGAAACCGCCGGCGGCGAGGGCTTCATCACGCC
>CADEGN010000574.1 GCA_902826865.1 uncultured Myxococcales bacterium | reverse complement strand
AGTCTCGAACTCGGCCATGGCGACGACGAGCTCCTTGAGGTTCTCGAGGCGGCCGGGCGCATCGGGTGAACGATCCGCCTGCCACATGCCGGTATAGCCGGACTCGTCCAGCATCCGCTCCGCAAGCTCGACATGCGACAGCGTCTCGGCGAAGCCGCGCCACCGGTCGAGATCGCCGAGAAAGCCGCCGAGCGCCCGACGCGCCGCCGGCCGCAGCTCGTCGGTCTCGATCATGCGCCGCCCGGCCTCGACCAGCGAGATGCCCAGCGGCCGCGCGAGACGGTGCAGCGCCTGCAGGCTGGTATCGCCGATCCCCCGGCGCGGCAGGTTGACGATCCGTTCGAAGGCGAGATCGTCGGCCGGCTGATTGACCAGGCGGAGATAGGCGAGCGCATCGCGGATCTCCTGCCGCTCGTAGAAGCGCGGGCCGCCGATAACCCGGTAAGGCAGGCCGATCGTGAGGAAGCGCTCTTCGAACTCGCGGGTCTGGAAGCCGGCGCGCACCAGGATCGCGACCTGCCCGAGCGACACCTGCTTGCGCTGAAGCGATTCGATCTCGTCGCCGACGAAGCGCGCCTCCGCCTCGCCGTCCCAGAGCCCGCGCAGCATGACCTTCTCGCCGGGATCGCCCTCGGTCCAGAGCGTCTTGCCGAGCCTGCCCTCGTTCCTGGCGATGAGGCCGGAGGCGGCGGCGAGGATGTGCGGGGTCGAGCGGTAATTGCGCTCGAGCCGGACGATCCGGGCCCCCGGCATGTCCGTCTCGAACCGCAGGATGTTGCCGACCTCGGCGCCGCGCCAGCCATAGATCGACTGGTCGTCGTCGCCGACGCAGCAGATATTGGTGACGCCGTCGGCGCGGCCCTGCGCCAGCAGGCGCAGCCACAGATATTGCGCGACGTTGGTGTCCTGGTATTCGTCGACCAGTATGTAGCGGAAGCGGCGATGGTAGTCGGCCAGCACTTCCGGGTTGTTCAAAAACAGCGTCAGGCAATGCAGCAGCAGGTCGCCGAAATCGGCGGCGTTCAGCTGCTGCAGCCGCTCCTGGTATTGCGCATAGATCTGCACGGCGCGGCCATTGGCGAAGTCGCCGCCTTCGGCAGAGGACACTTTGTCGGGCAGCAGGCCGCGATCCTTCCAGCGCTGGATGATGCCGGAGAGGATGCGGGCCGGCCATTTCTTGTCGTCGATGTTCTCCGCCTGCAGCAATTGCTTCAGCAGGCGGATCTGGTCGTCGGTGTCGAGGATGGTGAAATTGGGCTTCAGCCCCACCAGCTCGGCATGGCGGCGCAGCAGACGCACGCCGATGGAATGGAAGGTGCCCAGCCACAGCCCGTCGGCCGCGCGGCCGATCTGGCCGCCGACCCGCTCCAGCATCTCGCGCGCGGCCTTGTTGGTGAAGGTCACGGCCAGGATCTGGCTGGGAAAGGCCCGACGGTTGATGAGGATATGGGCGATGCGGCTGGTCAGCACCCGCGTCTTGCCCGTGCCGGCGCCAGCCAGGACCAGCAGCGGGCCTTCGGTCTGCTGCACGGCCTGAAGTTGGGTCTCGTTCAGCCCCTTGAGATGGGCGTCCGGCGCGGGGCCGGACAGGGGGCGGGACGGCGTCTCCTCGGGCGGCGGCGCATCGGCAAGATCGAACGGATCGGACATGGGTGATTATATAGCACGCATGGCCATAATTTCCCGCCCGGACTGGCAGGGGCGGGGCAGGCTTGCCATGTTGGCAGGGCAGGTTTCAGCCGTGGAAGACGCCTCCGCTTGATCATCCCCGACCGCCCCAGCAACGACGAAATGATGGCCGCCCAGTTTCGGCCCGGCGGCTACGTCATGCGCATCCATCGCGGCCTCGATCCGGCGGGCGAGATACCGCGCGAGGCGGTGATCGGCGCCTGGCGGGTGGATGGCCGCGGCCGCATCGTCGGCGACTTCATCGTCAACCCCGACTACGACCCGGTGCGCTGGCCCGACGACAGCGTCGAGGACGTGGTGGTGGAAGAGGGCTGGCCGGGGTTACGGCGGATCACACAATGGATTGGCAGGATGCTGGATAGGAT
>CADEGN010000573.1 GCA_902826865.1 uncultured Myxococcales bacterium | reverse complement strand
GGCGAAGCCCGCGGCCAAGAAGCCCGCAAAGCCGGCAAAGAAGCCAGCCGCAAAGAAACCAGCCGCGAAGAAGCCAGCCGCGAAGAAGCCAGCCGCGAAATCGGGGGCAAAGAAGGCGGCCAAGAAGCCCGCGAAGCCCGCGAAGAAGGGCAAGCAGCGCTAGCGGATCCCGCAGCGTGCGGCACGAACGCTGCCTTCGCCGCGCCCCGCGCGGTCAAGGCGGCGTTCGCCGTTTTCGACCACTGACGTGGTGACGCGCAGGAATTTGCGCGCACCACGATCACGGCCCACGATCGTGCCATCGCTGCGATGACCGACGAGGACGACAGCGACGACGAGAGCGCGCCCCTTCGGGCAAGGCGTCGGCCGTCGTCATGGCACCTCCGCGGGCGACTGGACCCGATGGCCAGCGCGCTCTTTGTGTTCCCCCTTTTCGCCGTCTACCAGCTGGGGATCCTGGGCGGCCGGGGGCAAAATGGCGTCGATCTGCTGACGCGCGCGCTGGTCGGAATCGCCGCGCGCGACCTTGGAAACTACGTAGGGATTCTCGGCTGCGCGCTCGCCATCTACGCGGCGACGCTGGCGTTGCTTCACCGACGCGGCCGCTTCGATCCGCGCGCATTCCTGCCAATGCTCGCCGAGTCGAGCTTTTACGCCCTCGTGATGGGCTCGATCATCCTCTTCGTCATGCGCCAGTTCCTCGGCGTGATGCCCGGCCTCTTCCTCGGCCCGGGCGTCGCCGACATCGTCGTGATCTCGGCCGGCGCAGGTTTCCACGAAGAGCTCGTCTTCCGCGTGATCGTGATGGGGGGGCTCGCCTGGGCGTTCACCGGGCTCACCGGTCGTCGACGCGCATGGTTGCTCGCGCTGGTCGTCTCGTCACTCGTGTTTTCCATCGCCCATCATGTCGGCCCTGCGGGGGAGCCATTTACGTTCGCCGCGTTTGTCTACCGCAGCCTCGCGGGAGCATTCTTCGCGACGATCTACCGCCTGCGTGGGTTTGCGGTCGCCGCGTGGACGCACGCGCTTTACGACCTCTACGTCCTCGCGCTCGGCTAACCCGGTAGGGACCCGGCTTGCGCCGGGCCCCCCGGACAGACCCGGACGTGCGGAACTACCGCATCCGGTTGCGGCTCTTGCCACTGATGTGCGTGAAGCCGAGGAAGTCGAACGTCTCGGGTTTCCCGAGACCCCGTCGATGGCGGTTGTCGGCCGCAAAACGACCGAACTCGATGAGGCGCGTCTTGTGGGGGTGCAGTGCCAAGCCGAACTTCTCGAGTCGCTCGGGAAGCTCGGCGAGGAACCGTTCCCCCTCCACCTGGGCCGTGAACCCGACGATGAAGTCGTCGGCGTAGCGCACGATGACCACGTCACCGCGCGTGTGCTTCTTCCTCCATCGCTGGACCCACAGGTCGAGCACGTAGTGCAGGTAGATGTTGGCCAACAGCGGACTGATGCTTCCGCCCTGGACCGTGCCCACTTCGCCACGCACTCGCTTTCCACGCGCGAGGTCTTCACGCAGCCGCCCGGGTACGCCGTGCTTGCCGTCGGTGGCGCGACGGCGATCACCGGCGCGGTGCTGCTCGCCCTCGACCGCCGCCGAGCCGCGAAGCCGCGTCACGCGTGGCTCGACGCGACCCGCGGTACCCTGCGCTTCTGAAACTCGCACGCACCATCGCCACCGATCCCGCCGCGCCAGCGATCCTCGCAGGACCGTCCCAATGCGCCGACGGTTCATGATGCGGTCGACCCGTGAAAGCCAGTTGCACAGCGACCGGCGGCGCACGTCGGCGAGGGACAACACGCCGAACTGGCGACGGCCGGTGGGACCGCATGCGTTCGTCGCCAACGGCGAAATAGTGGCCCTTGGGCCCCGTCCGGCAACAAGTCAACCTCTCTCGCGTCCCCTCTAAATGATCAATCCGTGCCACCGGGCTCGATGTTCGACGACCCACGCGCAGCCGCTACGCTTCACAGTCTGCGGCGGCGCCGCCGCGAAATACTCCCCAGAGTTTTTTCGAGCCGACGGCAGCTCGCGAAGTACTCCGGGGACTTCTCTC
>CADEGN010000572.1 GCA_902826865.1 uncultured Myxococcales bacterium | reverse complement strand
GAGGACTCATCGAGCAGCGCGGGCTGCGTGTTTCGGGTCGCGACCCACGGTGGTCCGGGGCACGCCGGCGATGGCGCGGAGCTCGGTGGCCGCAACGGCCTGCGGTTCTACTTGCAACGTACGTCGGTGCAGGGCGGCGCCGCCGAGCTCGCGCGCCTCCTCGGCGGAGAACCCACCGGCTGAGGTCGCCGCGCCCTGCCGAGACCTGCGAAACTAGCCCGCCGGCGCCTTGCCTTCGGCAGGCGCCTTCCCATCGGCGGGGGCCCTCGCAGGCGCCTTGCCTTCGGCGGGTGCCTTGCCTTCGGCGGGGGCCTTCCCTTCGACGGGGGGCGCCTTCCCTTCGGCAGGCGCCTTCCCTTCGGCAGGCGCCTTCCCGTCGGCAGGCGCCTTCCCTTCGGCAGGCGCCTTCCCGTCGGC
This sequence comes from uncultured Myxococcales bacterium, assembly GCA_902826865.1. Taxonomy (GTDB): domain Bacteria; phylum Myxococcota_A; class Polyangia; order Nannocystales; family Nannocystaceae; genus Xiheibacterium. The sequence goes on along the minus strand of CADEGN010000572.1, from coordinate 1,667 downwards.
GGCGGGCTTTCCGCCTGCCTTCGGGTCGCCCGCGCCACCTGCTTTCGGCTGGCCGGGCGCATCGCGGCCCACCGTGGTGTCCGCCTTCGCGTCGCCGATTCCTGCGCTCGCGCCGGCACCGGCACCATCCGGTTCCTTGTCTTGCTCGTCGTCGCTCGCCGCTGCGGCCGCGTCGAGGTCGTCCCACTTGGTACGGAGCCGGTCCACCCATTGGGTGCGACGCTCGCTGCCCGCCGCATACGGAAAGCCAGCGGCGGCAAGTTCCGCCCGACGGAACGAAACGTCACCGAGCACGCCAATACCAAGCACGAGGGCCGCCGACGCGCCGACCACGACCCCGGCGCCGTGCCCAGGCAGCGGGTCGGGCTCGTTGCCGCTCGATTGACGGAAGTACATGCTGACGATCACGCGCAGGTAGTAGTAGGCACCGACGACAGAATTCAGCATCGCCGCGATCACCAACGCACGCAGCATGAAGTTGTCGTTTTCGAGCGCACCGCGGAAAAGCGCCAGCTTGCCGACGAATCCCGCCATCGGAGGCATGCCCATGAGCGAAAGCAGGCAAACCGTGAGCCCGAGGGCCATCGCCGGATGACGCTGCGCCAACCCCGACCACTCGTGGACACCGATCCCCTCGCGCTTGGCCGAGCCGTACCAGCTCACGCACGCGAACGCGCCGATGGTCGCGATGGCGTAGGTCAGCACGTAGAACACCACCGTCGCGACCGCGTAATCCCCGGTTAGCCGCGACCACTCGATCTGGTCCGCCGGTCGCAGGCTGCCGATGGCGAACGCGTGCCCATAGAAGTTCGCCGCCGCGACAACGCCGATCAAGATGTAGCCGACGTGCGCGATGGAGCTATAGGCCAACATCCGCTTGATGTTGCTCTGGCGAACCGCGGCAAAGTTGCCCACGACCATGGTCGCGAGGGCGATGGCGGCCAGCGCAGACGTCCACCCGTAGGGCGCTGTCGCCAGGCGTTGGGTCGCGAGCGGCGCGACGAACACCTTGAGCAGGGCCGCGATGCCGCCGATCTTGACGCCTGCCGCCATGAACCCGGTGACCGGGCTGGGCGCCCCCTCATACGCATCGGGCGTCCACATGTGAAACGGCACCGCGCTGATCTTGAAAAGCAGGGCCGCGAGGGTGAGCAGGATGCCCGGCATGAGCAACGCCGCGGGCGCCATGCCGATCACCGCCTTGTCGACGGCGTGCTTCACCGCGTCGGGCGGTGCCCCCTCGGGATGCAGCGCAAGCGGCAGGTACTCGCTCTGCACCGCACCCCACTGGGTGAACACCTGGGTGACCCGCATCGAGAGATCGGACAGGTCCGTGGTGCCCGTTGCGCCGTAGAGCAACGCGATCCCCATGAGAAGCAGACCTGAGGCGAACGCCCCCATGATGAAATACTTGAGCGCCGCCTCCGCGGAGGCGCGCGCATTCCACCGCGCGCCGACGAGCACGTAGATCGCGATGCTCATCGTCTCGATCCCGAGGAACACCGCGACCAAGTCAGCCGCGTGGTTCAAGATCATCATGCCGAACGCCGCGATCATGAGCAGCGTTTCCTGCTCGCCGTACTCGAACCGATGCGAGCGGTTGTAGTCACCGGCAAACGCGATGGTGGCTGCGGTCACCCCCAGGACGCCGAGGTCGAGGAGCAACG
>CADEGN010000571.1 GCA_902826865.1 uncultured Myxococcales bacterium | reverse complement strand
GAAGCGCTTCCAGGGGTCGCACTTCGCGAACGATCACGACGCGACGTCACTCAACGACCTCGTGCTGGCGGGCAAGGTCGATCCGTGTCTGTCGGAGACGTACACGTTCGAGCAGATCCCGCACGTGCACCAGCTGATGTTCGAGAACAAGCATCCGCATGGCAACATGGCGTGCCTCGTCAACGCGACGAAGCCGGGGCAGATGGATCTGTAAGCGTCGTGCCGCCGCGGCGCGGCCGGGTGGTGGGACCTCCCGGCTGCGCGCGGCACTCGCACGGCACCCCGCCCACCACTCCCTCCGCCCGCGTGCTACCAAGTAGCTGCGTTCTGCGATCAGGCCACCTCCTCGAGTTGGACGCGATAGCCAAGGTGGCGCAGACGGGCGGTGAGGCGCTGCGCATGGCGCTGCCGGTCGACGGTGGCGAGATGGTGGGGGCCGGGGTCCTCGTAGGGGCGGTCGTTGCGCAGCATGTGGTAGATCGCCGTCAGGAGTGACGCGGCGACGGCGACGATCGCGGCTTTCTTCCCGCTGCGGCGCGCCAGGCGATGGTAGAGCGCGCGCGCGTAGCTCTCGCGCCCGCGGACTGCCACCCACGCGGCTTGGACCAGGATGGGTTTGAGCCACGGGGCGCCGGGGCGGATGCGGGTCGAGCCGTGCTTGCCCGCGCTCTGATTGAGGCCCGGGCATAGGCCGCTCCACCCCCGCAAATGCGCCGCATCCTGAAACCGCGTCATATCCGCGCCGATCTCGGCGACGATGACGGCCGCCGCCGTTTCGCTGATGCCAGGGATCGTCACGAGCCGAGCGACGGCGGGACGAAAGGGCTCGAGCGCCGCGGCGATTTCGGTCTCGATCGTCGCGATGCTCGCCTCCAGACTGGCGATGACGGCCAAGTGCTGCTGGAGCAGCACGCGTTGGTGCGGGTGCAGGCGCGCCCCTGCCAGCAGGCGGATCAGCGCCGGCCGCTTGTCGCGCGATCGCGGGTGCAGGCGCTCGGCCAACCGCTCCCCGTCGGTTTCGCCCGCCGCCAAGCCTGCGACGAGCGCCCGTCCACTGGGCCCGAGGAGGTGTGTGACGATCGTGTCCAGCGGGCAATTCGCCGTCTCCAGCAGCTTCTGCATGCGGTGCGTGTGCGCGGTGATCTCGCGGACCAATTGCTTACGGGTTCGGGTCAGCTCGCGCAGGACTTGTTGCGCCGCGGGGGGCACGAAGCTGGGCCGGATCAGGCCGTGCGCGAGCAGGTCGGCCAGCCAGCGGGCGTCCTTGACGTCACTCTTGTGGCCCCGCAGGTTGCGCACGGCGACGGCATGCGCGAGCACCAGCGTGAGGTCGTCGCCCGCCAGGATCGTCCACACCGGCTTCCAATACACGCCGGTCGACTCCAGCACCGCGTGCGTGCAACCGGCGGCGCGCAGCCAGGTGCCCAGCGCCTCGAGCTCGTCGGTGCTCGTGCCGAACGTGCGCACGTCATGCTGCACGGTCTCGCCGTCGGCAATGCGAACGCAGGCCACGACGGTGCGCTTATGCACGTCGAGGCCGGCACAGCGCGGGTAACGTAGGTCCATCGGTCCTCCTTCTGCGAGGCGGCGTGACGTCCCGTTACCAACTCCGTCTACCAAACGTGCTCGTGCCTCGGGGCACGGCGACAATCACGGGTACGCCGGGGACGTCGGGTCCATCTCCCGAACGGGCTGCAACGCACCAATCACACGGTCGACCTCGGTGCCGCGCTCACACCGCCATATCCCGCTTCTGCTATCGCAGGTCGACCCCCCCGGGGTCGGTGGACATCTCCCGACACGCTCGCTCGGGGCGACCCCGCGACCCACGCCACCCCCGCCACCGCTCGCACGGCACGTCACGATCGTGCGCACCGGAGCGCCGGTGTCGCGTCGTCGGTCGATGCGGGTCTCACGTTTGCGCGTGTGGGGAAAGGGGGCGGCGGGGTGCCGAGCGAACGCCACGCGCAGCCAGGACGATCCCCACCGCGCGCCGCCGCCCACCCCAACTCGAAACCGCGACCCGGGTTGCCGATGAACGACGCAGGCATTATCGAAGACGGTTCTGTCACACGCGTTGCACGAT
>CADEGN010000570.1 GCA_902826865.1 uncultured Myxococcales bacterium | reverse complement strand
CCACAATCGCCGCACTTGGTGACGTTCCGGGCCAAGTGGCGCGCGTGGGCTTGCGATCCCCGCCCGCGGGCCTTGGCACGGGACATGCTCTGTGTAGGGCCGCGTTGACGACCGAGCCGCAAACGCTTCGCCGATCCCGCGCGCGCGGCTTCACGCTGATCGAGTTGATGACCGTCGTCGTGATCCTCGGCGTGTTGTCGGTGGTCGCGATCGGCGCGTACACGCGCCACGTCCGAACGGCCCACAAGACCGAAGTCGTCGCCGATCTCTCTGGGATCACCATGCGGCAGAAGACGTTCTTCGCGCAGGCTGGACATTTCGCCAGCTCCTCAGACTGCGAGGGCGCAACCTGCACGTACCCCGACATGCCGACGATCACTACGGCCCAGGGCCCCGTGCGTTGGAGCATCGCCGACGACGGCTACACGGCGGCGAGTGCCGTCGACGGGCCACACTTCCGCGGCGGCGGAGCATTGCACGGCTTCGACGCCCTGCAGTTCATGCCCGAGGGCGGCGATTCATGGTGCGGATACGCAACCGTCTCGGGCTGGGGCACCAACGGCGGCGACGGGGCGGATGAGCCGCCAACGGACACGCTCGCCGAGGCCATCTTCCCGGCCGCGACCGCGACCGCCTACTACGCACGCGATTGGTTCTACGCCTACGCGCTCTGCGACTTCGACTTCGACGGCGTGTACTCGGCCTTTACCACGGCCCAGTACACGTCCGCCGTGAACCCGACCACCGACGCAACGGGGACCTACATCGAAAACGAGTAGCCCCGCCGCACTTCGCCCACGGGGCTGCACAGCGCGCCCCTGATCGACGCCACCCAACGCAACGGCCCCCCACCGGCCGCCAGCCTGAAGAAAGGACCCGCCCATGTTTCTCGACATCCAGCGTCTCCGCCAACCCCTGAACCGGCAGCGTGGCTTCACGCTCATCGAAATCATGATCGTGGTGGCGATCCTCGGCATCCTGGCCGCGATCGCTATCCCAGCGCTTACGAAGTACATGCGCCGCAGCAAGACCAGCGAGGCGCGGGTCCAGCTCGCCAAGCTCTTCGACTCCACGTCGGCTTACTTCAACGAGGAGCACGTCGATCGCGGTGCGGTCGCCCTGCTCGGCGCAGGCGGTGCCATCACCGATGCGGCGCCTCACCGCTGCCCCCACCCGGCGGGCACCCCGGCGGGTGGCGCGGCCGGCATCACGCCCGCCCTGGCCACGGATTGCAACCTCGGCCCCGGCGGTCACTGCGTTCCGGCCATCGGTGGCGCCGGCGCGGGTTACTACGACATGACCGACTGGACCGACAACCCGATGTGGAACGACCTGAACTTCCAGCAGGAGCAGGGGCATTTCTTCCACTACGAGTTCCTGTCGAGCAACAACGTGTCGGGCTACGGCGCGTGCCAGTTCACCGCGCAGGCGTTCGGTGACCTCGACGCCGACGCTATCTTCTCGACCTTCGAGCGTTCCGGCGCCGGCGATGTCAACGGCGTCAACGCTGCCGCTGGTCTCTATATGGACCAAGAGGTCGAGTGATCCCAGCCGCACCCTGACGCGGCGACCATTCGCCGTGAACCGGCCGAGGACGGCATCCGCTGTCCTCGGCCGGTTCGCATTTCGTGCGCCGGGGTGGTGCCGCGGTCGCGTCTGCGCCACACCCGACGCCGGGCTGCCCACCACAGGCCGCGGTGGCACTTCCCACGCACATCGTCGGGGATTGCCCTGCTCGCCCACGTTTGGCAAACAGTTCCCATTCGCCGCGTTCGGCCGGGGCTTTTTGCGCTCGGGCTTGGACTCGCCGCCCAGGTTGCCCACCACCGCGTGCTCGCGCGGCAAGCCGACGCGCCAAAGGACACCGACGTCTTGTATGTGCCACCGCCCGCATACCTGCGCGGCATGTCGTTCGGCTATGTCGAAGCGCTCGCCGATCTTCTATGGATTCGCGCCCTCGTGTTTTCGGGCGCACACCTCGGCAGCGATCAACTTTCGGCGTTGAGGCGATACTTCGACGGCATCGTTGCCCTCGCCCCGAGGTTTCCGCGCGTGTACCTGTGGGCCGGCATCCCCGCTGTCTATGGCGGCGCGTCG
>CADEGN010000569.1 GCA_902826865.1 uncultured Myxococcales bacterium | reverse complement strand
CCATCGCGGTCCGCCGTAGAGGCGTCGCCTTCAGATCGATGCCGCGAGACCAGGAGTCTCCAACCTTCCATACGCGCTCGAGCACGAGGCCCGGCACAAGATGCCATGCGAAAAAGTGGGTCGGCCAATCTAACCGTCGGCGTGCTGATCCGCCCGAGATGGTTGCTGTCGCCGCTGTGGCGCACGCTCGGCACCAGCCCCGCGTACGCGGCGAGCATCCGAGCGTTGCGGAAGCGCCCGATCTCGCCGACGGTGGCGTAGATCGTCGCGGAGGCGACCGGTCCGCAGTGCGCCGACCCGACCGACTGCGAGAAGGCGCTCGGCGACACGTACGACGAGTGGCTGTGCGTCGAGTGAGCCCGGTCGCGGGGCGCCGAGACCCATGGTTGCAGGGCGCGAAGGGTGGCGGGTCGAGGATCGGCGAAGAAGTTCACTGAGGGTTACGTGATTGCCGAGGCAGCTGGGCCGGCCCCCAGAAAGGCACGAATGCGATATCGCCCTCCCGCGCTCGCAACCCCCGATGGAGTAGCGCCCCAGAGAGAAGTCGTTTGACAATCTGCGCGCTCGCCATAAACTGCGCAGCTTCCGAGGGTCCGATGACCATCCACCGCAACCGCAACTGGGCTTCGATGCAGGGCGCGCGCATGTGCGCGTCGTTGCTCGCCTTGCGTGCTTTGCGGTGGCCTGGCGTCCTTTCGAGCTGATCGAGTCAGCGCGACGCCAGGCGAGTCACCGAGCATGTAACCGCGGATCGGCCACGGCCGCGCCGCCGCGCACGGATTCGTGCGTCCGCACATCGACTCCAACCTTACATCGCAACGAAACAAACACAGAGAGTCATGACCACCAAGATCCACGTCAACGTCGGCACGATCGGCCACGTCGACCACGGCAAGACCACGCTCACCGCCGCGATCACCCAGGTGATGGCGGCCCGCCACGGCGGCCAGCCCATGGCGTTCGGCGACATCGACAAAGCCAAGGAGGAGCGCGAGCGCGGCATCACGATCAACGCGTCGCACGTCGAGTACGAGTCCGACCAGCGCCACTATGCCCACATCGACTGCCCAGGACACGCGGACTTCATCAAGAACATGATCATCGGCGCGTCGCAAATGGACGGCGCGGTCCTGCTCGTCGACGGCTCGCAGGGGCCGCAGAAGCAGACCATCGAGCACGTGTTGCTCGCCCGCCAGGTGGGCGTGAAGCACATCGTCGTGTTCATCAACAAGGTGGACATCGCCGATCCCGAGCTGCTCGAGATGGTCGAGATGGAGGTCGCCGAACAGCTGGCCAAGTTCGACTACGCGCCGTGCTTCGTCCGCGGCTCCGCGCTCGAGGCTCTGCGTGCGCTCGAGCACGGTCGCACGGGCGATCCGTGGGTGCAGGGCATCGTCCGGCTGGTCGAGGCCATGGACCGGCACATCGCGGTGCCCCAGCGCGACACCGAGGGACCGTTTCTCATGCCCATCGAGTCGGTGCACACCATCGAGGGCCGCGGGACGGTCGTCACGGGTCGCGTCGAGCGCGGGCGCGTGAAGGTCGGCGACAAGGTCGAGCTCGCCGGTCGCACGGATCGCGGCCGCGAGGTCGTCGTCACGGGGACCCAGGCGTTCCGCAAGGATGTCCCCGAGGCGGTCGCGGGCATGAACGTCGGCCTGCTCCTGCGCGGTCTCGATCGCGACGAGGTCGCGCGTGGTCAGGTCGTGATCACGCCCGGCAGTCTGCGCGCGCACCAGGCCGGCGCCGCGGAGATCTTCGTGCTCACCGCGGCCGAGGGCGGACGGCACACGCCGTTTGCCACCGGCTACGCCCCGCAGCTCTTCTTCGGGGCCAGCGACGTGTCCGCGGTGCTCGAGACCGATGCCACAGTCGACCCGGGTGATCGCGCGACGGTCCGCTTCACGTTGGCGCGGCCGACCGCCTTCGAGCCCGGCATGCGCTTCGTCATGCGTGAGGGCGGCAAGACCATCGGCGCCGGGATCGTCATCTCGGCGTCGTAAGACCGACGCGACGCCGGGGGTCCAGGCTCCCGGCGTCGCGATTGTGCGCCCAGCATGGGCGCAACCTTGCGGGTGAGAGTCCCGCCGAGAGGAGAC
>CADEGN010000568.1 GCA_902826865.1 uncultured Myxococcales bacterium | reverse complement strand
CACGTCGGGATCGACGTACGTCGTCTCCTCCATCACGTGGCACCAGTGGCACCACGTCGCGACCACGTTCACCAGAATGATCCGGTTGTCCTGCTTTGCGCGATCGAACGAAGCCTTGGACCAGTCCGCCCACGCCAGTTCGCCGCCGACGTGCGTGGCGGCGGGCGCCTCCGTCGTCGGCGCGTCAGCGCGTGCGCACCCAGCCAGCAGCGACGACGCGAGGCAGGCGGTGGCGACGCGGGCGAACAGCGAGGTCGGTCTCACGGTGGGTTGACTCCTCGCCCGAGGGTACGGCGCAGCCCCCGGGCGGGGAGTCGCCGCGTGGTACCCTGGAGCGATGCATGCCCGCGTGACCTTGCCCGCCCTCGTCGCGCTCGCCGCGGCCTGCCGCGCAGACACTCCTTCCGGGGCCGACGCGGGGTCGACCGGCTCGGGGGACGAGCAGCCCACGGCAACTGGGGTAAGCGCAGACGACACGACCGCCGACGCAACCGACCCGAGCGGCGACACCGACGTCGACCCCGGCACGTCGGGCGCTGACCTCCCCGCGATTCGGCTGTCGGAGATCGACTGCCACGGCCGCGACGCGATCGAGATCGCGGCACCCGAGGGTACGGACCTGGGCGGCCTGGAGATCGTCGTCGACGGGACCACGGTGTTTACCGTCCCCGCGGACACGGTGGCCGCGGGGTTTTTCGTGGTCCGTGAGGCCAGCGCGGGTCGCCAGGGCCTGTCGGGCAACGTCGGCTGCAGCGACGATGTGGTCGTCCTGTCGCGCGGGGGCGAAGTGTTCGACGAGGCGAGCTTCCCGGCGTTCCCCGGCTCGTTCAAGGGGACGACGTGGTGCCGCGTCGCCGACGCCGCGCACGAGCTGTGCACCCCGACCATCGACGGGGAGAACGCGCGCTGGGTCGACCCGGCGCCGATCCTGTTCGATCGCGTGGATCCCATCGAGATCGACCTGACCATCGACGCGGCTGGGATCGCCGCGCTCGACATCGAGCCGCGCGAGTACGTCGCGGGCACGTTCACCGTCACCGACGACGGCGTGACCTCCGAGCCCCTCACGATCGGGATTGCGCTCAAGGGTAGCCCGATCGGCAGCTTCACCGATCTGTCGGGCAAGGCGGCGTTCAAGCTGAAGTTCGACTTCATGATCGATGATCAGCGCTACCTCGGCCTCGAGGGGCTCAAGCTCAACAACATGCGCGAGGACGCGTCGCAGCTGCACGAGGCGATCGGCTACGCGATCTTCGAGGCGGCGGGTGTGCCGGCGCCGCGCGCAGGCTTCGCAGAGGTGAGGCTCAACGGCGAGAGTTATGGTCTGCATGCGACGATCGAGCGCGCCGACCGAACGTTCCTGTCGCGCCACTTCCCCGAGACCCAGCACCTGTACGAGGGCACGTTCGGGCTCGACGTGAACCCCGGCCGCGAGTCGGAGTTCTTCGTCGACGAAGGCGACCCACTCGACACGAGCGATCTGACGGCGCTGATGGCGACCAGCGTCGTGCCCGCGAACGAGTTCCTCGCGGCGCTCGAGGCCAACGTTCACCTCGAACCGACGCTGCGCATGTGGGCGGCCTCGATGTGGATGGGCCACTGGGACGGCTATGCCGCCGGGCGGAACAACTATGGCCTGCAGAGCGACGACGCCGGAGTCTTCGATTTCATCCCCTCGGGGCTCGACCAGACCTCGGAGTTCGGACTCGATCTCATCACCGGGCAGTCGCCGATCCAGGAACGCGGCGTGCTGTACGATCGATGCATCGACAACGACGAGTGCCGGGCGCGCTACGTGCTCGCGCTCGAGGACACCGGACTCGCGATCGTGGAGTTCGACGTACCGGAGGAGATCGACGCGGTGGCCGCGGCGATCCAGCCCTGGGTTGACGCGGACCCGCGTCGCGAGAACAGCGTTGGCAATGTCGCCAACGCCCAGGACGAGGCGCGCGGGTTCTGGTTCGAGCGCGCGAAGCTGTTCCCGTGAGCACGGCGCGCGGGGACACGCGCGCCAGCGCGCGGAACCCGACCTCGAGGCGCTACTCGGCGCCTCGCTTGCGGGCCACGATGAACACGCGGATGTCCTTGCCCTTGGTACCGTGGCGTTCGACCGCTT
>CADEGN010000567.1 GCA_902826865.1 uncultured Myxococcales bacterium | reverse complement strand
TCGAACACCAGTGCGGAGGGTAACGGTGGCACCACCCACTTGATGCCGATCTTGATCGCGTCGGCCAGCACGGCGGCCGCGGTGATCTTGCGGCGGCGGCCGAGGGGATCGACGCGGTGCCACTCGGTGCACGCGTCGGCGATCAGTTGCGCCTGCTCGACGAGCTCGCGTGGGATGTGGATGGCGGGGAAGTCGTCGGACATGGCTGGTGATACGTCTATCACTATCGTAACACGTCACTGCGCAGTCGCAAGTTTCACCGCGCGCTGAGGCGTATACGAATCACCGTCGCGCGAGAAAATCGTCGTAGAACCCATCCGCGTCATAGCCTAGATCGCGACCGCTACGGCGTTCGTGTAGTTGCGGCGATGGCTCGTCGTCGGCAGCGTAGAGATCGAGGATGCCCCACTTGCGCGGGGCCCCGTCGTCGGGCAACAGCTCGTTCACCGCGTGGGCGAGCGCGTCGAGCAAGTTCGGGCTCGCCTTGCCGCTCTTGGGCGACCAGGTCGCGAGCTCGGTCTCCAACTCGCGGAAGATCCCGCAATGGTGCAGCTTGCCGAGCACGTACTGTTGCGCCGTCGGCAACGCGCGGTCGAGCTTGGCTTTCGTGGCCGTGACCGCCTGCACGTTGATGCGACGCGGTGCGGCAGCGCGGGCGATGGTGTTGAGCGTCATCATGCCGCCTTGATTTGTCTCGACCACACACGCGCCACAGCCGTACTGATCGTACAGCCACGCCACCTCGCGGGCCCACTTCGTCTCGTCGCCGGTGATCGCGACCGCGGCGAGCACATACAGCTCGCCCTGCGCCAGCGCGACGACGACCGCACCCGTCGGGTCCGCGTGCATCGGATCCTTCACCGCAAAGCCGCCGGGGTCGACGGCGAGCACGATACGATCGAGCGGGTATGGGTGCGCGCCGGTGGCGAGCCGCAGCTCGTGGATCCGCTCGAGCGATACGAGAGCGCCGTCGAGATTCACATCCTCGGCATCGAGCTCCTGTCGACCGAGCGGATGCCCGTCGTAAGTTCGCTCGAGCTCGCGCAAGACGCCGGCGTCGAGGTTCGACGCGTTGTCGGCCGTGCGTCCGCGGATCGTCTGCACGAGCTCGCTGTCATCGAGTCGCAGCCTGCACGTGTAGCTCGGCGTGGACGTCACCAGCACGTGGCGTCCGGGCGCCGGTGCGCTCAAGCGCAAGGCGAATCGCACGTTCGCGAACGCGGACTCGGCGTGCTCCCACCACGCGAGCTCGTCGAGCAGCGCGAAGTTCAACGAGAAGCCGCGCCCGAGCTCGCGCTGTTGCCCGCTGCCGAGCTGCAGCACGCCGCCGCCAGGGTGCGTGATCACGCCACGGCTCGCCGAGTAATCGAGCTCGTAACCGCGGGCTCGAGCGCACGCGACCAGGCCCGCTGGGCCGAGCACGAGCGTCTCGACGGTGTCGGACTCGGTCTTGCTCGCGACCAGGCCGCGCATCGTTGGGCCCCAACGCTCGCAGAGCGTGAGCGTGTGTTCGTTGCCGAGGCGGGTCTTGCCGGCGCCACGGCCCATCTTCGCGTTGACGATCGGGCGCTCGGGCGCGATCAACTGCGCGGGTCGAGCGTACGTCTCCCATCGCGTGAGCAGCACGCGTGGGTCGACGGGCGGCGCGTCGAGTAGATCACGCGGCGACATCGGTCACCTCGCGCATCACCTCGGGCCGAGCGTCGATCCACGACGCGAGCGCTTCGCGTTGCTCGGGGGTGGCGGACGTCGACGCGCTCGCGCGCAGCAACGCGGCGAGCTCGACGTCGGTCTCGGCCCGGCGTCGGAGGATGGCGCCGAGGCGCGCGGCCGCGAGCGCGACCGCGGTCGCGGCCTGGGCCGACAACAGGTCGGCGTATGTGGCGGCCTGGGCCTCGCGCCGGCTCTCCGCCAAGACCTCCCTGGCGGCCTGGACGGCCCGCCCATCGTCCGACTGGAGCGCCCTGTCGAGCGCCTGCAAGGCGGCGCGTCGGCGGCCCTCGGCGTCGAGGGGGGCGTCGGGGGTGGGTGGGGGGGCGAGCGCGGGGCCGTGGGCGGCGAGCGGGGGTGGGCTCGGGTCGCGCAGCCGACGCGCGATCGTCGCCACGCTACAACCGAGGATCTTCGCGGCGTCG
>CADEGN010000566.1 GCA_902826865.1 uncultured Myxococcales bacterium | reverse complement strand
CTACGAACTGATCGCGCGCTGGCGCGCGGATCGGGTGCTCGACCGAGCCAAGCTGGTCGCGTTGGCCGTGCTTGTGCTCGGCAACATCGCCTACGGCGCAGCGCGCGTCGCCCAAGTCACCGCCGAGATCGCCGCGCGCCCGCACATCCGGATGGGTGTCGTGCAGGGCAACATGAGCATCCGTCAGATGGTTAATCCGAACTTCCGGCTCGACGTGCTGCGCGGCCAGCAGCGCGTGACGGCGGAGCTTCAGGCCCAGGGCGCCGAAGTGGCGCTGTGGGGCGAGACCTCGTACCCCAACCCGCGGGCATTCACGCGCCAGAGCACGAGCGACCTACCGCGGCAGAGCCCGTGGCACGTGCGCAACGGCTTCGACATCCCGGTGATTCTCGGGGCGGTCACCCGGGATCCGACCGGCGTCGAAGCGTATCCATTTAACACCGCGATCTTGCTCGATCGCGACGGCCAAATCGCCGGCAAATACGACAAGGTCTACCGCCTTATGTTCGGCGAGTATGCCCCGCTCGTCGACCCTGCCTGGTACTTGTCGAAGGTTCCGTCGGCGTCGCACATCGCCGCGGGCAAGGGGGCGGGCGTGCTCGAGCTCGTGGCCCAGGGCAGCACCTGGCGGCTCGGCCCGTTCATCTGCTACGAGGACATCCTGCCGCGCTACGTCCGGGAGACCGCGGCGGGCCGCGTGCACGCGTTCGTCAATCTCACCAACGACGCGTGGTTTGGCAAGACTGACGAGCCGGCCCAGCACCTCGGCCTCGCGGTATTCCGAGCGATCGAACACCGCAAGGCGATGGTGCGGGCGGTGAACACGGGTGTATCGGTGTACATCGATCCGACCGGCGCCGCGCACCATCGCACCGAGGTCACCGATCCGGATATCGAAGGACCCAAGCCGCCGGTTGGCTTTGCGGTTGACGTGCCGATGATGGATCCCGACGCCCGCACGCTCTACGGCACAACCGGTGAGCTGTTCAACGCCCTGTGTGTGCTCGCCACCGGGGCGATGCTATGGCGTCGACGTCGCCCCCCCGTGGCCTAACGACACGGTTTCACCGCCCAGAGACGACACCGCGGCGACCGATCAGCTCGTCCTCGTCCGCTTCGGTTTCTCACACCCGCGCCGCGAGCTGACGGGCCGTCCTCGACCGCTCTAGGGCTCGAGGTGTTCGTCATGCGATTCCGCCGCGCACTCGTTCCTTTCGTCGCCGTCATGGCCGCTTGCCGCGGCGACGCAGCCCCCGCCACCGCCGAGAGCTCAACCGGCACAGACTCCGCAGGCCTGAGTTCGGGCACCCAGGCGATCTCGGGCGAAGGTGACCCACGCCTGGACCTTCCGCCCGAGACCGACGGCGGCCCCGGTGGCTGCGTTGGCGACGGTGACTGCGTGGAAATCGACGTGCTGTTCGTAATCGACAACTCGGGGACCATGGGCGAGGAGCAGCTCAACCTCGCGGCCAACTTCCGCAAGTTGATCGAGCAGCTGCAAAACCTCGAGGATCCGCTCGGTAACCCGATCAATCCGAGCGTGAATATCATGGTGACCAACACCGATTTCGGTCACCCCCGCTGCACCGAGTTCGAAAAGCCGGACTACTCCCCCCGCCAAGGGGCGCCGGTCTATGAGGGCTGCAACGCGCGGATCAACCGGTTCACGGGGCTCGATCCGCAGGATCCGCTCATCATCGAAGCCGCGTGCACAACGTATTGTCCAACCGATATCGCGCCCGCCGATCCGTTTATCCACTTTGATGCGCTCGGCCCGAACCTGCCCGGCGGACCCGCCCCTGTCGCCGACGCACTGTCGTGCATCGGGCCCCAGGGCATTGACGGTTGCGGCTATGAGGCGCCGCTCGAAGTCATGCTCCACGCCCTCAACCCGGACGCCTGCTGGAACCGGCCCGACGCGTGCCAAGACGACCCGGAGTGGGGTCAGTACTCCCGCGGCTTTCTCCGGCCGGGGGCCGTCCTCGCCGTCGCGATCGTGACCGACGAAGAGGACTGCTCGGTCGCTGCGCCCGATGGCTGGACATGGTTTGCCGACCGTGGAAACCAGCTCTACTGGGAGAACGACCGCGAGGGTAACCCCGCGCCGAGCTCCGCGATCTGCTGGAATGCCGGCCTCCCCTGCC
>CADEGN010000565.1 GCA_902826865.1 uncultured Myxococcales bacterium | reverse complement strand
GCATTGTTCACGCTGGCCCGTCCGGACGCCGAGGCGTCGGTAATGGCACCCGTCTTCAGCGTGCGCTGCCTCGGCCGTTTCGAAGTCAGGGCACGCGACATGCCAATCGAACGCTGGCCGCTGGAGAAATCGCGCGAGCTCTTGGCATACCTCGTCGCGCACGGCGGCGCGTCAGTCGCTCGAGAAGTCGTGGCCGAGGCGCTGTGGTCGGATTACTCCTGGGACGCGAGTCTGAAGCACACGCTGTCGAACACCGCGAGCACGCTGAGGAGCACGCTCAGGTTGGCGATCGGCGATGATGGCCTGCAGCCGTTGATCGCCATCCGCCAGCGGTTCCAGCTGCCCGCCGCCTTGTTCCAAGTTGACCTGGATGCGCTCGATACGTCGCTTCGGCGCGCGGCGAGCCTGCCGGATGCCGAGGCGCTCGACGAGTACGAGCGGACGGTCAGCCTGTACACGGGCGACTTTTTGGAAGGCGAGCTCTTCACCTGGCTCGACTCGTACCGCCTCGATTACCGCCAACGATTGATCGAGGCGGCCCGCCGCGCAGCGGGGATCGCATTCCACCTCGGGGAGGTGGCGCGCGCGGCCGCGTTCTACCAGGCGATCTTCGAGCGTGAGCCAACCGACGAGGATGCGGCACGTGGCCTTATCCGATGCTTCGCCGCATCCGGTGACGTGAACGGAGCGAGGAAGGTATTCAAGGCGCTGTCTGAGGCGCTTCAGCGGGAGTTGGACGACTCTCGCGCCGGACCATCGGCAGAGACTCGCGCGCTGGTGTCCGGGGTGGTCCAGACGTGAGGGAGCTTTACACACGATCTGTCCGGGAAACCGGGTCAGGCCCCTCTTCTCTTCATTGCATCTGATCGACGTAGTCCCGGAAGTCTACAAAGTATGTCCAACGCGCCCTCCCCAACCCCTTCCGCTCGATGAGGCCACGCCAGCGACTGATCATCGCGGGATCCGGGTCCACGATCGAGATTGAATTCAGTTTGCTGTTTGCGAAGTTCTCGAACATTGAGACGGCGAGTCGATCGGCAGGCGGGAGCGAGTAACCACAAATGACGAGTTCTTCGGCTTCGTTCAGGTACTCGTACGCTCGCGTCCATAGGAATCGAAATAGCTGCAGGTTGGTGATCGGCTTGGTAGGAATAGGCGGGACCATCAAAGGGAAGTCGTTCTCGGCAGGCGATGGAACTGCGGAGTTAATGCTTACATCGTCGATGTAGAACGGTTGGGCGCGATGATTTGCCGAGAGCAGTTGGTCGAACGCTGAGCTATCACAGCGCCAATTCGCGGACCCGTGGAGCTTGATGAGGAGCGGGTTGTCGAATGGGACTTTCGCCTTCCCGTCATTGATGCGGTCGAAATAGACACGCTTCGCGCTGAACCGAGAGAGCAAGTGTGTGTCGAGCAACGTATCGTAGTTGAAGGTGACCACTCGGTCTTTGTATTCGTCTACCCCGACATTGACGGGGTAGACCTTGTTTGCGAAGTCGCGGTAGGTGTTGCCACTGTTCGTGCTCGTTGATAGCCGCCGGCACATCAGATGAACGATGTCGGTGAGCCACTCCGAGTCTGTGGTCGCGTTCCGCAGACGGCGAGGATGCATCGCTCCCCGAAACTCCAAGTGCCCCAACTGCCGGCCGATCGCAGCCTCCAGGCCTGGGAAATCACTGAGCGCGACATGATCCAACCAGGCGCGGACGGACTTGCGTACCGTGCTTGCTATCCACTTCGGACGCGACGTGCTTTCGAGCGCACAGATCGCGGCAGTGAAGTCCTTGTCCAACGGTGTCGACTTGCTACCGCCACCCGAAGCGGCGAACGATGCACCCGCCCCGAGTAGGAACAGTCGTCTGACCTTAAGGCGTCGAGCCGACGTCCTCACGATGTCGCCCCTGATAAGAAACGCGAATTGCACGCAACCGTCGAACGACGTGGGGGATGTCGCTGGAGCGCTGGATTCCCACCAGCCCGCTGCGCCGTATCGATGATCTTAGATGACATCTATCAGCGTTCATCTGGGGGAACACCCGAGATATTGCCCCTAAACAACTGAAGAGGCGTCCGGCGCTGCTGCCGCTCAAGTAGTCCGCTCGAAGCTCGTTCAGCGAAATCGAGTTCGCACTCGAAATGCCCGCTCGCCTTCGATCAGGACGCGGCT
>CADEGN010000564.1 GCA_902826865.1 uncultured Myxococcales bacterium | reverse complement strand
TTCTCGCACGGACACAACTCCGCATCGTCACCATCAACTAGGTTGTAGCCGCAGCACTCTTTGGGGAACTCCGCGCGGGCTTGGCGATAGATCGCGGCGAGGTGTTCGCTACGGATCGGCGGTTCACCAGGCATAGTGCTTCTCCCACTCGAGTGGCGCATAGTAGCGGTCAGCGCGGTCGCAGAGGACCGTAACAACGACACCGCGCTGATCCGCGCGGGCGAGGGCGGTGGCAACGCGGAGCGCACCCGCCACGTTGGCGCCCGACGAGTGCCCGACGAACAAACCCTCTTGGGCGGCCAAGCCCTCGGCCACGTCCCAGCCCTCTTCGGTCGGCATCCAGATCGTGTCGTCGAGCACGCTCTCGTCGTAGATCGGCGGCACGAGCGAACTCGGGATGTGCTTGAGGCCCTCGAGTCCGTGCATGGCGTCGTCGGGCTGCACGGCGATGCAGCGGCAGGTGGGGGACAGCTCGTGGAGCCGCCGCGACGTGCCGATCACCGTGCCACTGGTCCCGATGCCGGTGACAAAATGGGTGATCCGGCCCTGGGTCTGCGCCCATAGCTCCGGCGCCGTGCCATGGTAGTGGGCCAGCCAGTTGGAGTCGTTGGCGTACTGGTTCGGGTAGTACCAGCGCTCGGGATCGAGATCGACGATCCTGCGCGCCTCGTGGATTGCTCCGTCGCTCCCCTCCATGGGATCGGAGAAGATGACCTCGGTGCCGTACGCGCGGGTGATCTGTTTGCGCGGCGTGCTCACGTTGCTCGGCATCACGAGCGTGACCGGGATGCCGAGCGCGGCCCCAACCATTGAATAGGCGATGCCGGTATTGCCGCTGGTGCTGTCGATCAGGCGGACACCCGGGCGCAGATCGCCGCGCGCGAGGGCGTCGCGCATGATCCGTAAGGCCGCGCGATCTTTCACGGAGCCACCCGGGTTGGCAAACTCGCACTTGGCCCACAGCTCGACGCCAGGACAGTGGCGCTCGAGCGACCGCAGGCGCACGAGCGGCGTCGCGCCGATGAGGTCGAGCACCGAGTCCACGCGCCTGGGTACATTGGGAATCGCGAGCGCTGGCCCTGCGCCAGCGTCGCCTGGATCGACGACGAGACCAGCGGCCGTCATGCTCCGCCCGCGATGGCCGGGACGATGCTGACCTCGTCATTGTCCTTGACCGAGGTGTCGAGGCTGTCGAGGAAGCGAATGTCCTCGTCGCCGACGAAGACGTTGACGAACCGACGAACCGCGCCGGCATCGTCGCAGATGCGCTCGCGGATCCCGGGATAATTGGCTTCGAGGTTGGTGATGATCTCGCGCACGTTGGTCCCAGCGACGGAAACCTCGTCTTTGCCCTGGGTGAACTTGCGCAACGGCGTGGGGATGCGGACGGTGGCCATGGTGCTCTCCTAACTGACGAGTTGGCGCGCGCCGCTCGGGCGAGCGTCTGGATCCTTGCGGAAGCCGCAGGTCGGGCAGTCGCCCCGCCGCCGCCCACCGAGTGTTCGCGCGCGGGCGCCGAGGGCATCGATTTCGTACAGGCGACCCACGTGTTCCGCAGTCGCGTCGTGGCCCAGGGCGCACGCCAGCTGGGCCTGCAACCAGCCGATCGCGCCGACGGCCGGTCCGAGTACTCCGGCCTGCGCGCAGGTGGGCACGAGCTCGGGCGGCGGCGGGGTCTCGAAGACGCAGCGGTAGCAGGCTCCGCCCGGCGCGAGGGCGATGGCGTGGCCGCGCCAGCCAAGTGCCGAACCGATGACGCCCCGGCGGCGGCTGGCCATCAGTGCGTCGTTGACCGCGAACTTCAGGGCGACGTGGTCGGAGCACTCGACGATGATCGCGCCCGCGGGCAGCTCGGCGAGAAACGCCGCGACGTCGGCCGGCTCCACGCGGGCGACGATCGCATGGGCGGACACGCCACGGGCGCGCAGGCGCATGGCCGCGGCCTCGGCTTTCGGGGCGCCGACGTCGCCGAGATCGTAGAGCACCTGGCGATGAAGGTTGCTCGCTTCGACGCGATCGGGATCGACGACCGAGATCGACCGCGCCCCGCCCGCCACAAGGCCGAGCAGCGCTGGACAACCAAGTCCTCCGGCCCCGATCACCGCAAAGTGCAGGTCGGCCATCATGGCTGCCGTCGAACGCCCTCCGTCGTGAAGTACTCGTGGAG
>CADEGN010000563.1 GCA_902826865.1 uncultured Myxococcales bacterium | reverse complement strand
TGCCCATGCAGCGGTCGTCGACGACATTGGCAAGGTGGTAGGTCGGAAACCCGTCCGACTTGATGAGCACCTGGTCATCGATCTGCTCGTGGCCAAAGTGGACCTCGCCCCGGAGCCGGTCGTGGACGACGACCTCACCCTGGCGCGGAACCGCGAGGCGAATGACGTGGACCTCGCCGGCCGCGGCGCGCGCGGACGCCTCGGCGCGGTCGAGCCCACGGCACTTGCCGTCATACCCGGGATGCTCGACCTTGGCCGCGGCCTGGGCCTGCCGCAGCTCCTCCAGGCGCTCCCGCGTGCAGAAGCACCGGTATGCGCTGCCGTTGGCCAAGAGGCGCTCGACGTGTTCTCGGTAGATGTCTAGCCGCTCGGATTGGCGGTAGGGACCGTTTGGACCGCCCTTGTCGGGACCCTCGTCCCACTCGAGACCGAGCCAGCGCAGCGCCGCGAAGATCGCGTCCTCGCTGCTCCGGGACGACCGTTCCTGGTCCGTGTCTTCGATCCGCAGGAGAAACGACCCACCGCGGCTGCGGGCAAACGCGAAGTTGAAGAGGGCGATGTACGCCGTGCCGACGTGGGGGTCGCCCGTCGGGCTGGGCGCGATGCGGACGCGGACGGACATGGGACGGGCCAACTCCTACCACGGGCAGGGCCAGCACCGTTACACTGGGTGGACCGTGGTTGACCTGCCCCTCGACGATGCGCTCGCCGGCGTGTGGCAAACCGTGACCCGGCGTGTTCACGAGCGCGCCGTCGCAGCCGTCGAGCTCCTCGAGATGTTGATCCACGGGCAGGGTCGGGTGGCCCGTCGCGACCAAGAACTCTGGGCGGGCCACGTCTTGCTCAACTACGACCGCGAGCTCCTGCCGCGTGTGTCGCGGGCATGCAGCCTGGGCATATCGATCTACCTCGGCAACCGCCGCATCGCGACCTTCACAACCCTCGAGTCCGGGCCACCCCACGAGGTTGGCGCGTTCGCCGAGGCCACCTTGGTCGACTATGTCCTGCGGCGGCGCCAACCATTCCGCGGCGGGCTCGAGGTCGCCGGGCGTCCATGCCTGATCGCCGCCCGCCCGCTGTTCGCCGGCGACAAGCCAGAGGACTACGGGCCAGTCGGAATGCTCGAGGCATATCAAGACGAAGTGGCCCTGCGGGACATGCTCGCCGCGAGCTGGCAGGAGCGCTCCCCCGACGATCCGGTGACCCGACAGCAGGCCCAGCAGGCCCAGCGGGCTGCCGCCCTGACGGGGTTCGTCGACGATGTGGCCCGCCGGCTCCAACTGCTGGCCCTCAACGGCAACATCATCGCCGCCCAGGCGGGGGACCACGGCCGGGCGTTTCGCGTGGTTTGCCGCGAGCTCGGTGCCCTGGCCGAGCAAGCGAAGGACGCGGCGGCCGAGGCCCAGCGGCTCAGCGAGCTGGGCGGGGCCCCGGCGGGCGACGGCGAGGCGATCCCGGGCGAGCCCCCCTCCTAAGTCGAATTTTCTTGGGCACATCGTCCGTGAGGACGCGGCGGGTGGGTATCCTCGCGGTGCGGCGAAGAAAACTGGATTCGCTTTTCTTTTCTGTGTGTTAGGATGCGCGACTACGGGCGCAGCGGACACCGCTTGGAATTTTCCTGCATTTTCGGGCCCTTGAAGGCTTGCTGGTAGGATCCCGGCGTGCTAGGTCACGTGCCAACGTAGGCCGGAGTTTTGGCCATGGATCAGATCTTCGAGAGCCATTTCGGGGGAAATCAGAGCTCGAGCAATGGCGGCGAAACCGACGGCTACTGCCCCAAGTGCCGTGCGGATACGCAGCACATCATTCTCGAGAGCTATGCAGACGAGATCCGTCGGGTGCAGTGCGCAGTATGCGGCGACACCCACGCGTTCAAGCCCCCCCGAGGGGGCGAGGACGACAACCCGGAGCCCCTCGCCGCGAGCAAACGGAAGAGTTCGAAGAAGCTCGACTGGTTGGACGGGATGAACACCTACGACCTCTCGACGGCCGTACGGTACTCCCCGAGGGCCGCACTCTCGATTCACCAGGTCGTCGTGCACCCAACCTTCGGCGTCGGATTCGTCGCCGAGGTCGCGGGCGAGCAGAAGGTCGAGGTGATGTTCCGCAACAACCTCCCGCGCGTGCTCGTGCACGGACGTGGCGAGACCGAAGACGAGCGTGGCGGC
>CADEGN010000562.1 GCA_902826865.1 uncultured Myxococcales bacterium | reverse complement strand
CCCAGGTGGACTGCCTCCTCGCAGGCTGGCCAAGCGCCTCGCCTCCTTTGTCCTGCGAGGTCCACCATGCGCCGCACCCTCAAGCTCTTCGTCATCCCGACCGGCAAGCCCGTTGGCGCCCCGCCCGAGCCCGGGCCTGACGTCGAGCTCGAGGCCGCGAGCGACGACGCGCTCCTCGCCGCCGCGCACGAGGCGATCGCGAAGCGCGGGATGCGGGCACGCGCGGTCTCGTTCACGCCCACCGGGCTCGTCGCGTACGCGGAGGCCGCTCGGTGACGACGCCCGATGCGATCCATGCCGCCGACGAGCGGCTGCAGACCATCCTCAAGGCCCACGTCGTCGGCGCGACGGTGCAAGACCCCGCGAGCCGCCCCGCTGGCGAGGACACGGCCAGCGCGTTCACCTCGGCCGGCGCGCTCATCCCGCCCTACGACCCCGAGACGCTGTGCCTCCTGGTCGAGCACTCCAACTCGCTGCGCCAGAACGTCGACGCCTACGCCACCAACATCGACGGCAACGGCTACCGCTTCGACGCCGTCATCGACTTCGACGCCGAGGACGCGCGCTCGAAGGTGGCCGACGCGATCACGCTCGAGCGGC
Source organism: uncultured Myxococcales bacterium (assembly GCA_902826865.1). Lineage (GTDB taxonomy): Bacteria > Myxococcota_A > Polyangia > Nannocystales > Nannocystaceae > Xiheibacterium. Next base: position 1,574 of record CADEGN010000562.1, on the reverse strand, counting down.
TTGCCGCCCGCGAAGCACGCACGCTCCCCGAGGGCATGTCTACGACGCCGAGCGCCGAGGAGGTCTCCGCACGTTTCACCGAGCTGCGCCAGGCCGCGCGCGTCGAGCGGGCAAAGCTCGATGCCTTCTTCGACTTCGCCTGCTTCGACCACAGCTTCGTCGATCTGCGGCGCCGCACCCGCCAGGATCTCGAGGTCACGGGCAACGCCTTCTGGGAGGTGCTTCGCGACGGCAAGGGTGACCTCGCGAGGCTCGTCTACGTGCCGTCGTACACGGTGCGGCTGCTCCCGCTCGATCGCGAGGCGGTGGAGGTCACAGAGCGGGCACGCGTCTCGCCCGTGAGCTTCGACACCGTGCGTTCGCGCCGCCGCATGCGGCGCTACGTGCAAGTGCAATCCACCGAGTGCGTGTACTTCAAGTCGTTCGGCGATCCGCGCGTCGTCTCGCGCTCGACGGGCCGCGTCTTCGACGATATCGCCGCCCTCAAGGCTGCCAAGCCCGACGACGGCCCCGCGACGGAGCTGCTTCACTTCGCCATCCACTCGCCGCGCTCGCCCTACGGCGTGCCGCGCTGGGTGGGCACGCTGCTCTGCGTTCTCGGCTCGCGGCAGATGGAGGAGGTCAACTTCCTCTACTTCGAGAACAAGTCGGTGCCGCCGATGGCGCTCCTCGTGTCGGGCGGACGCATCTCCGAGGCATCGGTGCCGCGCATCGAGCGCTTCATCGAGGAGAACCTCAAGGGGAAGGCGAACTTCCACAAGATCCTCATCCTCGAGGCGGACGGCGCGGGCACCGGTGACGGCGGGCGCGCGAAGATTGAGCTGCGCCCGCTCACCGACGCCCAGCAGCAGGACGCGCTCTTTCAGGTCTACGACGAGCGCAACATCGACAAGGTCGGCAGCGCCTTTCGTCTGCCGCGCCTCTTGCGCGGCGAGAGCAAGGATTTCAACCGCGCGACCGCCGAGAGCGCGCTCCGCTTCGCCGAGGACCAGGTCTTCCAGCCCGAGCGCGACGAGTTCGACTTCCTCATCAACCGCAAGCTCCTCGCGGACATGGGCATCCGCTTCTGGCGCTTCCGCTCGCAGACGCCGGTGACGCGCGACCCCGAGCGTATGACCGAGATGGTGGAGCGGCTCGTGCGCGTCGGCGTCCTCACGCCCGAGGAGGGGCGCCTGCTCGCGGGCGACATCTTCAACCGCGAGTTCAGGAAGATCGGCGACGACTGGACCAAGCGCCCCATCACCCTGACGCTCGCGGGCATTCAGACCGGCGTGGAGGACCTGAAGCCGAAGGCGGTGAATCCCGAGGCGCTGTTGCCGAGCGCGAAGCAGCTCCTCGCCCTGCGCGAAGACCTCCGTGCCGAGGAGGACCGGCTCGCCGCGGGCCGCCTCGACCTCGCGCGACGGTACCTGGAGACGGAGCGTGTGAAGGTCCCGCGCGAGGAGTTCGACGCGTGGTTCGGCGAGGTGCGCGATGCGCCCTGAGCACCACCGCGCGTGGGTGCAGCAGGCGCAGCTCGACGCCGAGCGCGGCGTCATCGCCTGCCGCATGTGCCAGCGCCACGCGGGGCTCGA
>CADEGN010000561.1 GCA_902826865.1 uncultured Myxococcales bacterium | reverse complement strand
GACCATCATGAAGATGTTCACGGTGCCGTTGCGCTTGTACTCGTAGTCCACGCGAGCACGCTGCCCGGGCTTGGCCCGGATCGGGACCCGCGTCTCGCCGATGAGCTGGTACGGCTTCTCGTCGAAGGAGACGACCGGTCGACTCGCGTCGGGCTCCTCCGCGTACAGGTCGAGCACGTCTTCCATGCGCTCCACGAACTCGGCGTCGACACAGGGGATGCACCACATCTTCTTCTGCCAGGGCTTGAGATCGTTCTCCGACAGCCGCCTACGCACGGTTTCTCGCGAGATGCTCTCGCGCTCGGCGAGCTGCACGAACTCACCGGCGAGGAGCTCGAGCGTCCAGCATTTCCGACCGGTCGGAGGCTTCGAGCACGCCAGCGCAACGAGGAGCGCATCCTCGCGTGCGGACAGCTTTCGACGGCTGCCTGGTCGAGGGCGGTCGCTCAACGCGGCCTCGACGCCTTCCTCCACGAAGCGCTTCTTCACGCGGTAGATCGTCGAGGTACTGCTGCTCAGTGTGCGCGCCATCTCCTCGTCCGAAACGCCCTGGTCGGCCGCAAGCAGGATCAGGGCGCGCGTGTGCTTGCGCGCCCTGTCGCGACCGCCGGAGATCATCTGCTGCAGGGCTTGGCGCTCGGCGTTGGTCAGATTTACGATGTAGCGGACGTTCACGGACACCTCCGGCTCCCACGAGCCGCGCGTTTCAGATCACATCCGCGATCCCATGTCGATCCCCCCCGAGCCCGCCTTCACCGACAAGCAAGGTCAGTACCTGGCCTTCATCCACCTCTACACCAAGCTCCACCGGCAGCCCCCCGCTGAAGCCGACATCCAGGACTACTTCGGCGTCACACCGCCGTCGGTCCACACCATGATCCTCACGCTCGACAAGCGCGGCTTGATCCGCCGCCAGCCCGGACGCGCGCGCACCATCGAGGTACTCGTGCCGACGGCACAGCTCCCAGAGCTGCGTTAGCCGCGCCAATCGATCAGAATCACTGTGTCGAGGCACTAGCCGCCTGTGGTGAAACCCCGCGGCGTGAACGCCGTCATCCGCCCCCAGGGCAAGGCGCCGCCGGCCCCACCCTATCGCAGCGCGGTTTGACACCTGCTGCGGCCCGGCCGTACCGTCCGGGGCCAATGCGCCGAGTCGCCGCCTTGCGCTGGGCCGAGCTCCTCGCCGTGCTCCTCGCGGTGGTGCTGGGCGCGTGCAAGTCCGGCCCGAGCCTTGCGGCCGACTACGCACAAACCGCCGAGGAAAACTTCGAGCTCGCGGTCGGAGAGTTCCTCGACAAGGACTGGGACGAGGCGATCCAGTACGCCGACTTCGTGCGCATCCGCTTTCCGTTCAGCCGCTACGCGGTCGAGGCCGAGCTGCTCATCGCCCGCGCCGAGTTCGAGCAGAACAACTACGCGACCGCGGTCGATGCGTTCAAGCAGTTTGCCAAGCTCCACCCAACCCACGAGCACGTGCGAAACGGTTGGGCGACGTACATGAGCGCGGCATCGGCGTACATGAATGCGCCGCAGAAGTTCTTTCTGTTTCCGCCCGACCACATGCGCGACCAGTCGCAGCTGCAGGACGCACTCGTTGAGCTCGAGTTCTACTTCGACCACTACCGGGGCACTGTCACCGAGACATACGCGGTCAAACTGCGCGATGAAGTGCGCCGACGGCTCCTGCGCCATGAGCTCTACGTCGCGAACTTCTACCTGCAGAAGGATAAGCCCGAGGCCGCCATCGGACGGCTGGAGGCGGCCCACTCCCGCTACCCCGGCATCGGGCTGGACGCCGAGGTCCTGTTTCTCCTCGGAATCACCTACTTGCGCATGGAGGAGGTCGAACTCTCGCGCTCGACCTTCACCGAGTTGCTCTCGCAGCACCCCAAGCATCACCATGGCAAGCAGGCGCGGGTGTATCTGCGATACATCCGCGACAAGTACGGCCCCGCCGACGGTTCGCGCAGGCGACCCGATCGCGCGCCACCGAAGCCCGTCAGCCCGCCGCGCCCGCGCAACAAGGACAACCCGGCGCGACCGGACAAGGCCACCGCGCCGGCCACGGTACCGAAGGCCACCACCGTGCCGCGCCCGAAGTTGGTCCCGCCCCCGCCGTCGAGCGCTTCCCAAGCACCCGAGGGCGGCTCCACTCCGCCCGAGGGCGGCTCCACTCCGCCCGAGGGCGGCTCCACTCCGCCCGAGGGCGGCT
>CADEGN010000560.1 GCA_902826865.1 uncultured Myxococcales bacterium | reverse complement strand
CCTCCGTGTACTCCGCGTAGATCTCGCTGAGGTCGAGAGACTCCCGGACCAGTTCGCGGATGAAATGCGCCGGAGCCTCGGGCGGCACGAAGTCGAGAACCGACGGCGGCAGAAGCCACGACTGCTCGAAGTCCCATGGCCGGAACGTCTTCACGCCCAAAGCAGATCACATCTCGCGCCAACCCGCGACCTGCGTGGTTGCCGCTCGGGCACGGGCACGGGCACGGGCACGGAGGAGCGAGACCCCTTACGGGGTCACGCTCCTAGCCGTCGACGGGCTCGCCGATGCAGCGCAGATCCGACCCGTCGGCCGCGGCCTCGCACAGCAGCACGTCGTCACTGCCGAACGGATCGTCAGCAGAGGCACCGGGCATCGACATCAGGGCCAGAGCGCCGTCACCGATGGTCGGGTCGGTGCAGAGGCCGATCCCGATGTCATCAGCGCAGGCACCGCCCGAAACCAGCTCGGTGGCGGGGCCACGAATGACCGAGCGTGCATGCTCGCCGACACCGAGCCAGCGATGCGGCAGGCCAAGCCCCAGCACCAGCGACGCAGTCAGCGCCATAGGTGCGGAGACCGTACCGAGCCACGACCGACGGACGCGCCGTCGCGGAACCGCAGCGGCCGCCTCATGAAGCGCGGTCTCCACAAGCGCCGCCCTTCGCAAGCGCTCGGCGCACCGCGTGCACCTGGCGACGTGGCGCTCGAGCGCCGCACTCTGGCGGGTCCCAAGCTCGCCGGTGACGAAGCCGATCAGATCGGCGGAGTCGAGGTGCCGATCATTCATCGCCACGCCCTCCGATCACACCCCGTAGGCGCTTGCGTAACTCGCATGCGACCTGGCGCACGCGCTGGACCGAAATCCCCAGTTCCTCCGCCACCTCCGCCGCCGGCCTCGGTGAATCGCCCCAGGTGAGCTCGAATATTCGCCGCGCACTCGGGGACGCCGCTTCGACGATCTTCGCGATCTTGCGCAACTGCTCGCGTGCGAGCAATCGCTCCTCGAGATCGAGTTCGTCCTGGTCGATCGCGGCCACGTCACCGCTCGACATGGGTGCGAGCGCCGCCCTGCGCATCGCTTGGCGCTGGGCATCGCGGGCAAGAAACAGCGCCTGTGCCACCACCAGGCCCGGCAGCTTGAGCTCGGCCAAGCGCCCCGCCCGAAACTGGCCGATGATTTTCACCCAGGCGTCGTCGGCGAATTCCTTGGCGCGCTCGAGCGGAATCCCCCGAGCGACCAGCGCGACGACGACACGGCGCTCGTGGGTCGCGATGACCTGGTCCCACGCGATCCGCTCCGGGATCGCCGACGCGTCTGGCGCAGCGACTTCTCGGGCTAGAGGGATGACGCGGGCAGTCACGGGGCTCTTAACGGCGCGGGGGTGGATCTCGTATCGGGCCAACCGCCGGGCCGGCAAAGTCTGCCACGGGCGCCCCGGATTGGCCGGTATCTTGGCATCGAGCGACACCGCGCCGAATGCGTCGATGCGAGTGCGATAGCGCACCGACGCCGCCGAGGGCGCGGCTCAAGTCCCTATCCGAGACACAGCAGCCCGACGGCGACCAGCTCCTGTAGCAGGTCACGCGCCTCGTCCCACGACAGGCGCGGATCCCACCGCAGTGCCTCATCCGCGCGAAAGCTCGGGTGCTTCGCCAGCTCGAGCACAAATCCCCTGGCCTCGGCTGGCAACTCGACCTCTCCGCCCGCGAACACGAGGTGGACGGCGTCCCGAGCATCGACGGTGAAGAAGCCGCGAAGGTCGGCGTGGACAAGTGGGCTGCTGCGAGTGAGCGCGACGCGGGCGCCTGGCCGTGATCCGGCGAGCGGCGGGAGTGCCGACATCGCCCACGCCCGGCGCAAGAGCGTCCCATCGATCGCCCCCACGACCTCGGCCAGCTCCTTGGCGCAGTGATCGAGGGTCGCCGCCACGCCTGCAGGAAGCGGCCCCGCTGAAGCAGGCCCGCGAAAGAGATCAGTGCGCCAGTTTCCACGACGTGTGAGCTCCTGCTCGAGCAACGCGAGCACAAGCCGCAACGCCGGTGCACGCGGCGGGCTCAGGCTGACGGCCATGCTGCGCGTGAGCGCCGATGTCGTGTGCCACGCGCCCGGGGGCATATAGAGGACGTCGCCGGGCGCGAGCTCGATGGTCCGTAGTTCCGTCGGCGCAGGGATCGGCTCGCCGTCCTCATCGACGATCGGCTCTCCGTCACGC
>CADEGN010000559.1 GCA_902826865.1 uncultured Myxococcales bacterium | reverse complement strand
GCGGCCTCGTCGCGCTGACGCGCTCCTCGTCCGTCGTTCGTCAGGACGCACCACCGACCGCCAGCTTACCACTGCTCGGCGGCGCACCGCACGCGACTCACCCCGCCAGCGCGTCCGGCCCCTCGGCCAGCAAACGCTCGAACACCCGCTCGTCGATCCGCGGCACACCCAGTTGCTCGGCCTTTTGCGCCTTGCTCCCGGGTGACTCGCCCACCAGGACCGCCGTGGTCTTCTTGGACACGCTCGAACCGATCTTGCCGCCGCGTGAGAGCACGGCCTGCTCGGCCTGTTCGCGGGTGTAGCCCACGAGCGTACCGGTCACAACAATGGTCACGCCCGCCAGCAGATCGCTCGGTGCGCCCGTGGGTTGGGGGTCCTCCGCCTTTACCCCACCTTCGCGCAGCCGCGCGACCAGCGAGAGGTTGTCGGGATCCTCCGCCCACTTGCGAATCGAACCGGCGATGACCTCGCCAACACCATGGGTCGCCGCCAGGGCTTCGGTGGCGCAAGTCGCCGCGCTGAGCAGCGCGTCGAGCGTGCGGTAGCGCTGGGCGAGTACGCGCGCAACGGTCGACCCGACGTGGCGAATCCCGAGAGCGACCAAGACGTTGGCCAGCGGGCGCGTGCGGGCCCGCTCGATCGCTGCCATGAGATTGGTGATCGACACGTCGCCCCAACCCTCGAGACCGCGCAGCGACGCGGGCGTAAGAAAGAAGATATCCGCGGGGGTGCGGATCAGTCCACGGGACAGCAACGTGTCGATCGTCTTGTAGCCCAGGCCGTCGACGTCCATCGCCCCGCGGGAAGCGAAGTGAGCCAGGTACTCGCGCACACGGCTGGGGCAGGCCAAGCCGCCAGTGCATCGTGCAACTTTCTCCTCGGCTACCCGCACGATCGGGCTCTGGCAAAACGGGCAAGCAGTCGGCATCGACCACGCCGTCTGACTCCCGTCGCGCCGCGATGGCACCGGTCCGACGATTTCCGGGATGACATCGCCGGCCCGGCGGACGATCACCCAGTCGCCGACCAAGATGCCCTTGCGTGCGACTTCATCCGCGTTGTGCAGCGTCGCCATCGACACGGTCGCGCCACCGACGAACACCGGCTCGAGCACAGCAAACGGCGTGGCCGCACCCGTACGACCGACGTTGATCTCGATCGCGCGTAGCCGCGTGATCTGTTCCTCGGGTGGAAACTTGAACGCGATCGCCCAGCGCGGAGCCTTGGCGGTGAAACCGAGTTCGCGTTGATCCGCGAGCTCGTCCGCCTTCACGACCACGCCGTCGGTCTGGTAGCCCCGGGTCGGGCGATCGGCTTGCGCGGCGGTGACGTAGGCGAGCACACCGTCGAGGTCTTGGACCTTGGCGCTCGCTGGATTGCAAGCGAAGCCGAGCGACTCGAGCCACGTCAGTGTTTGCCAGTGCGACGCCAACTTCGGTCCGCCCTGGGTGCTTCCCACTTGGTAGACCCAAATCGAGAGCTCGCGGCTCGCGGTGATCGCCGGATCTTTCTGGCGCACCGAGCCGGCTGCCGCGTTGCGCGGGTTGGCGAAGCTCTTGCCGCCGTGCTCCGTCTGCCGGCGATTGAGGGCCGCAAATGCCGCGTCCGGCATGTAGACCTCTCCGCGGACCTCGAGCAGTCGCGGCGCGTCGCCGTGGAGCCGCTGCGGAACCGCGGCGATCATTCGGAGGTTGGCGGTGACGTCCTCGCCGGTGGTGCCATCACCGCGCGTCGCGCCGAGGACAAGCTTGCCGTTTTCGTAGGTCAGACTAACGGCGAGGCCGTCGATCTTGAGTTCGCAGGTGTATCCAGCCGGTGTACGACCGAGCTCACGCACCAGTCGTTCCTGCCAGGCCGCGAGATGCTCACGCGACAGCGCGTTATCGAGGGAGAACATCCGGTCGCGATGGACAACCGGTGCGAACAGCACAGAGGGCGTCGCACCCACCTGCTGCGTGGGCGAATCGTCGCGACGTAGCCCAGCAAAACGGTCTTCTAACCCCCTGAGCTCGCGCACAAGCGCGTCGTACTGGGCATCGGAAATCTCGGGTTCATCCAGCAGGTGGTATCGCTCCGCGTGGTGCCGAATTTCGGCCCGCAGGGCCGCTGCCCGATCGGTCGCGGCCAGGAGATCCGCATCTGGTCCGTTGGCGGGGCCCTTTGGGTCGCCCGATCGACGTGTCATTGGTAGACCCTACCTTCCTTTCCTCTTGGCGGAAATTCCGATAGGGCCCC
>CADEGN010000558.1 GCA_902826865.1 uncultured Myxococcales bacterium | reverse complement strand
AGGCTCAAGACGATGCCGCTTGCCAACTACGTGGTCGACATGCGCGAGTTCAACTTGTTCGAGAAGCTCGATGATTTCAAAACGTTGGTCGAGAAGCCCGACGAGTTCGCCAACCCGCTGCTCGCACTCGGGGGCAACGCTTCCGCGCAGTCCCAGGCGTTGCCGCGAATTCCCGAAGGCATCGAAGTCAACCTCAAGGCTGGGGCCTCGAGCGGCGACGACGGCAAGGGCGGTTCCACTGGCGATTCGCAGCAGGGCGGAGCGCTCGCGGATGTGTCCACCGTCGCGCCAGAGCGTGTTTATCGCGTTGAGGTCATCACCACCGTCGGCGCGGTGAGCAAGCGGCTCAGCGCGGTCTATGACATGCAGTACGCGCGGGCCCAGAGCCAGGGCAAGGGCGCGTGGATGTATGTGCGGGAGGACTAAGCCATGGCCCAGAAGTACGTCGGTATTGATCTCGGGTCGTCGCGGGTGAAGATCGCGGTTGTCACCTCGGGATTGCGCGGCGTTCAGTTGCTCGACGCGTTCGAGGAGCCCGTTGCCGCGCCTCCAGCGGGTGGCAAGCCGGAAGAGACCGATGCGTATGTGCCGGCCTTGCACGCGGCCCTGGGAGCCATGCGCGCGCGAGGCTTGCTCGCGGAGTCGGTCGGCATCGCCCTGCCGCCGTCCACGCTGTCGTATCGGCTGCTCTCGTTTCCGTTTGCAGAGGAGCGTCGGATCGCCCAGGCCGTGGCGTTTGAGGCCGACGGCCAGTTCGCCGTTCCCCTCGATGAGTTGGCCCACGGACACACGGTGTTGCCGAGCCCCACCGGAGGCGGCAGGGCGCTGCTCGTCGCGACCAAGCGCGAGCGCGTCGAGCAACTCGCCACCGTGTTCAAGCGCGCCGGTAGTGACCTCAAGGCGGTCACGTCGGGTGCGACGGCGTTCGCTCAGGTCGTCGATACCGACCCGGGCCCGACGACACCCGCGTTGGCCGAGCGCGGGCTCCAGCCGATCTCGTTGGTCGTCGACATCGGCCACGCGCTTACCCAGCTCGTCGGCGTGGCGGCGAAGGGACCGGTGGCGGTGCGAACGCTTCGGCGAGCTGGGCGGAACATCACCGCCGCGATCGGCCGCGCCTATCGCCTCGACGACGTCGCGGCCGAGGCCGCCAAGCACCGCGACGCGTTCGTGCCCCATCGTGGCCATTCCGAGCTGAGCCCGGCTCAGCTTGACGCCGGGAAGCTGGTTGCCGGGACCATCGAGGCCATCGTCCGCGAGATCGAGCACACCCGGATGTGGCTGCGATCGACCTATCGCTACGAAGTCACTCGCCTCATCGTCGCGGGCGGCGGCGCCCACCTGAGCGGCCTGGCCGCCTATCTAGCCGAGCACACCGGCGTGCGCTGCGATCTCCCGCAGCTGCGGCCCGCGGCCAAGATCAAGTCGACGGTGGCGCGCGATGTCGCGACCTTTGGCGCTGCGATCGGCGCGGCCTTTGGGGCGGCGCGCCGGCCGACGATTCAACTTCACGACATGCACGCCGGCCAAGGCGACGCGGGCTGGGTGCAGGAGCGCATCACCTCGATGGTCGCGATCGGCGTGGCAGTCATGGCCTTCAGTGCGATCGACACGATCGTCCGGATCAGGGCGATGGACGCCGAGCGCGACGCTTACCTCGCCGAGCTGGAGACCGCGACGAAGAAGGTGTTTGGGTCCGCGGTCGCGGTCGGCGACGTCGACAAGCAGCTCGACGCGGTGGAGGGTGAGGACCTCACGAGCTTGATCCCGCAGCGCGGTGCGCTCGAGGTCCTGGCGCAGCTGAGCCAAGCGGCGACCCCGAGCGACCTGGGCAGGACGCCCTATCCCTCCCAGGTCGACGCCGCAAACGCGCCGGCGCCAGGTGAGGAGAGCATCGAGGGCCTTGGCGCGACGGCGACGCCCGAGGGGAGCCCGGCAAAGCCGGGCGAGGCGCCGCTCGAGCCTGTCGACAACAAGGCGGGGGTGGTTGTGTCGGACGAGCTCGTGTTCCAGCAGGTCGACATCCGCGAGCGAAAGCTTGAGCTAACCGTCGAAGCCAGCCGGGCGTCGGCGCAAGATCGGCTGACCTATCGGCTCAAGGACATCGCGTGTCTGTCCGCCATCGAAAAGGGCAAAGCCCGGGGCGAGGCACGCAAGCTCTTCGAGATGTCGATGGACAACAACTGTTTTTACGCCAGCGCCTTGGCGGGCCGCAGCGAAAGCAGCGCCTCGACGGTCAACGA
>CADEGN010000557.1 GCA_902826865.1 uncultured Myxococcales bacterium | reverse complement strand
GGTCCGACGCTCCACACCTCGATACCGAATTTGGTGTCGATCGCGTGGACGGCCCCGTCGACGCTCGTGACATACGCAAGCTCTCCGCCGATTGAGATTGCGCCGAAACTCGGGCGACCGACGGGCCTCTGCCACATCACAGTTCCGGTCTCGCGATCCAGCCCGAACACGCTCGCCGTGTTGGCCTCGCTGGCGAGGTCAAAGTCGTCGTCCGACCATATGTTCGACGCGACAACGACCATCTCCTCGGCGATCGCCGCTGTGCTTACGATCCCACCGAAGTGGCTACCCGGCGTTAGTTGGGTCGTCCAGATCGGCGAGCCATCTTCGCGGTCGAGCACGCTATAGTACCCGGCCCGATCGCCGATGCCAACGACGTCTCGCGCGCCGCTGCGGAAGAGATTGGGGGCCGCGGCGAGGACAGCTTCGACGCCCTGCGGGATCGGCTTCACGCTCGCGACGACATCGTCGACGGTCAGTCGATGTGCCCACATCACCGCGCCGGTCTGGGCGTCGAGTGCGAGCACCGCGTTCGCGAGCAACGCCGCCGGCGGTTCGTAAGTGTTTCCGGTGGTAACGTAGATGCGCTTGCGTCCCGCGTCGTAGGCGGCCGACGCTCCCACTGGTACGCCTGCGCCTTCGGATTCGTCATCGCGGGTGGTGTACCGTCGCCACAGCTCGTCACCATCATCGGGGTCGACGGCGACAACGCTCCCGCGGAAGGTGTGGTCGATCGGCGCATTCTCTGGCTCGGTCGATGCAATCCCGATGATGATGCGATCGCCGGCGAGGATCGGCGAGCCGTAGATCACAGCCTCCGGATGGGGATCGAGGGCGCGTGACCAGCGGATCGCTCCCGTCGAGCGCGCGACGGCGTGCAGCTGGCCCGCGAGATCGCCGATGTAGACCGAGTCCGCGGTCACGAGGGGGGAATCGCTGATCGGAGCGGGCAGAGTCTGCGTCCACACCTCGGTGCCATCGTTCGCCGCGCGAGCGTGCAGGGCGCCTCGCCAGTCACCGAAGTAGATGCGTCCGGCCACCACCGCGGGCGTGCTGGTCACGTCGGTGAGGTTGTCGATGCGCCAGCGCTCGACGACGCAGCCGATGGTCGAGGGATCGAGCGCTCGCTCCTCGGTGTTGTTGCGCGAGTTGGACGCGTCCCTGCCGTAGCTCGTCCACGCCGCCGGGGGCCCGAATGCAAAGGGCCCGATGCATGGGTCGACACCGGTTGAACTCTCGCTCGCTGCGCTGGTGGTGACCGTTTCGGGCCCGGCGGTGGTGGTCGTGCTCGTGGCCGCCGCGCCTGTCTCGGCGCACCCTAGTAGGACCGCGATGATTACGGTCGCGTACCGCCCTTTTGGCATGGCCACGAGCATCACACGCTGAGCGTGCCCGAGGCCGCGACGGACGTCACGGCGTTTGCCGGCGGTCGGGCCCACCGTGGCGCCGCGCGCGTCGCCGCCGGACAAGCCCAAATAACGCCACCAGGGCCCACGTGCCCTCCAGCAGCACGAATCCGTACTGCGTCCCGACGATGGCCGTGTAGGTGAGGCCGCTTGCCCCGACGAAGTTCAGCCAGAGGTAGGCCGGCGTCCGCGGATCCAGTCGCTCTAGGGTGGACAGCGCGAACGCGATCAAGATGAGCACGGCGCCGACAAGCGAGACGAGCTGATCGAGCGGCACGGCCGACCATACGCGATCGCGGGCGATCCGCGGGGCGCTGTTGCAGCGCTTCGTCGCCGGCTGCTAGGGTTGCGGTCCATGGCCGTCCACGAGCGCAAGACCCTGGTGCAGCGGCGACAGTGCCGGATCGAGCGCTGCTCGTGCGGTGTGTACCATGTGAGCGTCGGCGCGGTGACCCTGCGGGTCGACGAAGCGCAGCTCACCGAGCTGTTCGAGTCGATCGGCGTCGCGATCGCCCCCGCGCTTGGTGATGAAGACGACGACTCTCGCGTCCACTGACGCGCGCTTCAGCGCCACGGCGGCTGCGCTGGCCGGCAACCCACTACTTGACCCCGTGCATGAGCCGGTTGATGAGCGGTGAGAGCACGAACAGGAGTACGCCGGCGCCGGCGAGCAGGTAGAAGCTAAACGAAAACCCCGACAACGCGGATGCCACCGTCATACCGCTCTCGCCGCTGATGCTCGCCGCGAGATTGCCGGCCAACTTGTTCCCGAGCGCGATGCTCATGAACCACGCACCCATGGTGGCGCCGACCATGTGTGCGGGCGCCAGCTTGGTGACCATCGAAAGAC
>CADEGN010000556.1 GCA_902826865.1 uncultured Myxococcales bacterium | reverse complement strand
ACAGCGGCGAGTTGGCCACCGAGAGCACGCGAGCGGCGAGGATGGGATCGCGCCGGACAACCGCATCGACGTCGCGAAACGCGGCCTCTGGCCGGGTGGACAACTTCAGGACGTCGGCGACGTTGCCCGCCAGAATCGGGAACGCGGTGCCCGGGCGCAAGACGTACCGCGCGGCCGCCTCGACGGGGGGCGTGAGTCCGACAAGCTCGAACTCCGGTTCCACGTCGATCGACTCCTGCGGCATACGACAGACGGCGGCACCAACCATTGCCGCGCTGACATCGGCCGGCCCGGGCGCAGGCTGAAGGCCCATCCGCGAACCGATCCAGGCGGCCGCGGGTCGTGTACGGCCGGCGCCACTATCCGATGATCATGTCCTCGCGACGCGTACCGTCCCCGCGGGCGAACCGCCCGGGGTCCCAGCGTTCGAGCATGCTGTGGCGTTCACCACGGGCGATCCAGCGCGCCAAGAGCCGCCCCACCGCCGGCGCCATCATGAAACCGTGGCCGGTGAATCCGCACAGCTGAATCAGTCCGTCGATGCCCGGCGTCGGACCGACGATCGCGTCGCCGTCGGGCGAGACGTCGTACGGACCGGCCCATTGGCGGAGAACCTTGAGTCCACCAAACCGGGGCAGCAGCTCGGTGATCGTTCGGCCGATGTGCGCCAAGAACCTCAGCGACGAGCGCTGGTCGACGCTCACCGATCCACCACCCTCATCGGGCATGGTGATGCCGCCGACGATCTCTCCCCTCGTGCTCTGGGACAGGTAGAGTCCACTGGCGAGGTCGACCACGAGCGGATCGAGGACGGGTTTGAGCGGCTCGGTGGAGAGGATCTCGTGGCGATGGGGACGGTTGGGCAACGAGATCCCGAGCATGTCGTTGAGCCCGTGCGACCACGCGCCTGTCGCATTGACGACCAAATGCGCGCGCAGCTGTTCGCCGGTGGCCAGCCGAAGCACCAGGTCGCGGTCGGCGACGTCGGCACCGGTGACCTCGGTGTGCGTCCGCACGACCACGCCGTTGGCGATCGCGCGAGCTGCATAGCCCCAGACGAACGGCCACGGGAACACCACGCCATCTCGGGGGTTGAAGGCCGCGAGGCGGACCCCCGTGGGATCGAGCTCGGGCACGAGCTCCCGCGCATCCTCGGGGCCGATGAGGCGCGTTGGCACCCCCAACGAGCGGTGAAGCGCGGCGTTGCGCTGCAGACGAGCTTCGCCCGCGGCCGTGCGGGCGAGAAACAAATAGCCGCCCTGGCGAAACCACAGGTTGATGCCCAGCTCCTGGGCCAGGCCGCGGCAGATCTCGATGCTCTCCATCATGACCCGCACGTTGCCCTCGTCACCCCATTGCATGCGCACGCCGCCGCCATTGCGGCCCGACGCACCACTGAGGAGGTAGCCGCGCTCGATCACCACCACGCGTAACCGTGACAGTTCCGCCAGGTGGTACGCGGTCGCCAGGCCCATCACGCCGCCGCCGACGATCGCGACGTCGCAGATCGCCGGGAGCGTTGCGTCGCGTGATCCGAGCCCAGTCACGCGGCCCCCTCGTCGCCGTCGTCGAGTGCGGAGGCGTCGGTGAGCTGCGCGAGCTCGGCCAACGTCACGGGTTCTGCGGGCGGTCGCGCGGTGAACGGGCGGGCCGCAGCGGGATCGACGTGACCGCCCGCGGCCAAGGCGCGGACGAGCGCGACGATGCACTCTTTGCCCTGGCAGGGCCCGGTCCCGAGACCGGTGTAGCGCTTGATCTCTTCCACGTCCGAAAGTCCGAGGCTGCACGCGTGCTCGACCTCCGCCAACGTGACGTCCTCGCAACGACAGAGAAACACGCGATGGGTCACGGCCCGCGTCCTCGTTCGTGGCGCAAGATCGCGTCCGCGATGCGATCGCCGTCGTCCGAACTTGCGTCGGATCCCACGCCCGCGACTTGACCGCATGCCCACACGATCCACGGGCCGGTGCCAGCGCGACCTTCGACGTCGCGCACCACCGGAAATCCGCGGCCGTCCCATGCGACCGCGCAGCCGGCTTGGCGGGCGAGCTCGGACGCCGGCGCGGGCGTGGGCGCGAGCGCCACCAGCCGCGCCGGCAACTTCCCCCGCTTGGTCGCGACCGCCTCGACCTGGTTCCCGCCGAGGATGGCCTCAACGTCGCTGGGGACCACGGGATCGACTCCCCACGCCCGCGCGTAGGGTCCGGCGTCGTCGGGCGCACCCACAACGACGACCGGACCGGCGAGTTCGCGTCCGCTGCGCGCAAGCTGCCGTG
>CADEGN010000555.1 GCA_902826865.1 uncultured Myxococcales bacterium | reverse complement strand
AAGCCTCGCCCGCCGAACTCCCAGCCGCCAGCGGTCCAAACCCGTACGGTTACGTCTCGGCGACAGACAATTGCGCGGCCGATCCGGGGCTCGTTGGCACAGGCGACTGCTCCAACACGATTGAATCACAGTGGAACCAAGGCTCGGGCGCGTACGACTACGCGGAGTTGCGCATTACCGCAGATGTCCCGATCGCGACATCGAGCTTCAGCTACGAGCTGGCGATGTTCTCCGCCGAGTATCCCGCGTTCTACCAGTCGGACTATAACGATATGTTTGTCGCGTGGCTCGAGTCGGAAGTGTGGACGGGAAACATCTCATTCGACGAGATGGGTCGTCCCATGTCGCTCAACGCGGGGTTTCTCGACTACAAAGACGCTGAGAACCCCTACGATTGCCCGGCGCCGTGCATCGCCGAAGAACTCAATGGCACCGCGATGGAGGGTCATGCCGGGACCAAGTGGCTCACCACCACCGCGGGCGTCAGCCCAGGCGAGCAGATTACGCTGATCCTCGCAGTGTTCGACCTGTCGGATCCTGAATTCGATACGGTCGTGTTGCTCGATAACTTCCATTGGGGCTGTGAGGGCGGGCCGCCGGTGACGATTCCTGGATAAAGGACCAAAGCCGTCGCGCGATAACCTCAGCGATGCGTTTCGGCCGAGCGATCTCACCATCGAGGGCGCAGCAGGAAGCGAGCAAGTCGCTCGAGGCGCTTGTCCGCGTGACGTGGGCATCGTGGCGGAGGCATTGCTGTTCACAGAGAGCGACTACTGGGGTCCGGAGCTGGTTTGCACCGGCGCGATCATGGGCTTCGACCACCTTGCGGCCGAGCGGGCCTGGACCTGGTACTTGGAGTAACGAGTTCCTCGGGCACCGGTTCTTGGTAGTTGCGACCTACTCGACCGGGTTGGTCGGGTCGGCGCTCCACTCCGACCACGAACCGTCGTCACGCACCCGCTGCGAGCGCGCGATGCGACCGCAGACCAGGCCCGTGCCATCCGATCGTCCACGCCGCGTATAGATAGATCGGGATCGCCGACCCGATTCCCTCGACGAATGCGTCCACTCGCGGGGCCAGGTGCACGACGACGTAACCGAGCAGCACCGCGCCGCGTTGTGACGCGGCATCGCGCTTCAGTTAGACGCAGTCGGCGAAAGCGTTGACCGATCCGTTCCAATCATGTCACGCGACCTCGCCGACGAAGGCGATGACGACCTCGATGTCGACGCCGGCATCACGACGTGCATACAACTTTCCTTATCGACGCCGGCCGCGGCCACCCCGATCGCCGCGCCTACGAGCCGCCTCAACGTCCACGCCTTTGGCCGACGCGTTGGGATGTGCACGCCGCGCCGAAATCGCCGGTGAGCGGCGTCGCGCGGGCGCCTCAGCGTGATCGATTCGTCGGCTCGTTCGTCTCCGGATGGCGAGGGCTTGTTCAATGTCGAGACACGGGGTTGTGGAGGTATCCGCCGTTTGCTTGCTCCTGGCGTGCGGAAGCGATGGTGGTGCGTCCGAAGATACGGACACTAGCGGCGCCTCTGAGTCGGGCCCGTCGGACGGCTCGAGCGGAGCAATCGAACCGAGCGAGATGAGCGGTGGTGAGGCTCCGAGCTTGGCGCCATCCAACTTCAGGGGCGGCTTAACATGAAAAAATGCAGGTTCGCACAAGCGCTTGTGTTGGCCATTGGCCTGACGGCCTGTGGGGCATCCCCCGGCGGGGAGATGTTGACCCTGGGAATCGCGGCCGGCGGCTCCGAAAGTTCGAGTGGCGGTTCCTCCACCGGCGCCGACAAGGACGGGTTCGATTCTGTCGGCGAGTCCACCACCCTCGACGACTCGCCGCCGCCCCCGCCGCCAGTCGTCTTCGATCTTGGTGGGATTCCGGATGCACCTCCCGGCGAGTGCGGGGCGCCACAACCCCATGAGTGCGACAACAGCGATGACGATCCGTTGCACGCCGTGGGGCTCAACTGCCCCGGCGGTCCTGAGGTCGATGGCATCCTCAATGGCGACCCGCGAGCGTTCCACGTGCACGAGGGCAACATCGGCACCCTTGACCCGCCGCCGTATCCACCCCGCGAGGGCAACAAGGTCCTCATCATGTCGAGCGGAAGAGCGGCTGACCTGCTCACGCCCGGGTTGTTTGCCTCGACGGACGTCGTAGGATTCGTCGATAACGGAGCTCAACTTCCGGCGCCGATGATTGCCAGCGCGGTCTCGGCGTAACCGTACGGGTTTGGACCTTCGGGTCTTGGCCGATACGGCCGGATCAAGGC
>CADEGN010000554.1 GCA_902826865.1 uncultured Myxococcales bacterium | reverse complement strand
AGACCGACGCCGTCGCCTCGCTGCGCTACGAAGTGAGCGTCGAGACGGACGGCGGGCATTCCTGGGGCGCGTACGGACGACCCAACGCGATCGCGCTGCTGGCGCGCGCGATCGTCGCCCTCGAGGCGCTGATGCCGGCGGTTGGCGCCACCCCCAAGGTCACGATGAACGTCGGCGTGGTCCGTGGTGGGCGCAGCGTGAACACGATCGCCCCGGACGCCTCGTTCGAGCTCGACATGCGGTCCGCCGACACGGAGGCGCTCCAGCGGCTGTACCAGGCCGCGCGCGCCGCGATTCGCGCGGCGGTGGGCGGCGACGGGAAGCTGAGCATCCGACGCATCGGCAACCGTCCCGGCGGCCACGTGGCCAGCGACACGCCGATCATCGAGGCCGTGCTGGGTGCGCGAGCCACGAGTGGGCTCGGGGCCCCCGAGTTCCGCGCGAGCTCCACCGACGCGAACGCCGCTGTGGCCGCCGGGCTGCCCGCGACCTGCATTGGCGTGACCACGGGCGGCGAGACGCACACGCCACGCGAGTGGATCCGCACGGCGCCGATCAAGCAGGGCGTGCCGTACGTCGGGCGCGCCATCGCCGCGGCTGCATCGCTGCCTCGAGGGACCGCGGCGCAGACAGGCAGACGATGACGGGCGTCCGCGGCTGGGCCTCGAGTACGTTCGCTGCCGCCTCCCTCCCCGAGTACCGGCGATTCCTCTACGCGTTGACTGCGATGTTCTTCGCGCTGTGGATGGTCGGCCTGGCGCGCGGATTCATCGTCTACGAGCTCACGGGCTCGAACGCCGCCCTCGGCGGTGTCTTCGTCGCGTTCGGCGTGCCGCAGCTCCTGTTTGGCCTGTTCGGTGGAGTCGTCGCGGACCGCTTTCCGAGGCGGACACTCGTCCTGATCGGGCAGACGTGGTTCGGCGTGGAGTACGTGACGCTGGGCGTGCTGCTGTCGCTGGGGCTACTCGAGTACTGGATGATCATCGTGGCGTCGGTCATCGAGGGCGCCTCGCTATCGTTCTACATCCCGGCGCGCACCGCCCTCATCGGTGACGTAGTCCCGGCGCGCAGCCTCGGGAACGCCATGGCGCTCCAGCAGGTGGCGTTCAACGCGTCGAGGATCGTGGGACCGCTGCTCGCGGGCTGGTTGATCGCGGTGCCGGCGGTCGGTGCGGGTGGTGCGCTCATCCTCGCCGGGGCGATGTTCGGCGACGCCAACAAGGTGAAGTACGCGGCGCTCTCGGCGCAGCAGCGCTTCACCGCGCTGCAGTCCGGCGAGGTGGACGTGCTGTCGCGCAACACGACCTGGACGCTGTCGCGCGACACCTCGCTCGGGTTCGACTTCACGGGCGTGTCGTTCTACGACGGCCAGGGCTTCATGGTGCCGAAGAAGCTCAACGTGAAGAGCGCCAAGGAGCTCAACGGCGCGACGGTCTGCGTGCAGCCCGGTACCACGACCGAGCTCAATCTCGCCGACTGGTTCCGCGCCAACCGCCTGCAGTTCACGCCGGTCGTGATCGAGCGCCTCGAAGAAGTGAACGCGGCCTACTTCGCCGGCCGCTGCGACGTCTACACGACGGACATCTCGGGTCTCGCCGCGATCCGCACCAGCCAGGCGCCGACGCCGGCGGATCACGTGATCCTGCCGGAAGTGATTTCGAAGGAGCCGCTCGGGCCGGCCGTGCGCCACGGCGACAGCAAATGGGCCGACGTCGTTCGCTGGTCCTACTACGCGATGCTCGAGGCGGAGGAGATGGGCATCAGCTCGAAGACCATCGACTCGCTGGCGAGCAGCCCGAACCCCGCGGTGCAGCGCTTCCTCGGCACCCAGGGCGAGTACGGCAAGATGCTCGGCCTCGACCCGAAGTGGGCCTCCAACATCATCAAGCAGGTCGGTAACTACGCCGAAGTCTTCGAGAAGAACATCACGCCGCTCGGCATCGAGCGCGGCGTGAACAAGCTCTGGAAGGATGGCGGTCTCCAATACGCGCCGCCGATGCGCTGAGACGGAACACCGGCCGCCCCGCGGAAATGCAGGGCGGCCGGTGCCCTATCAAGGTCCGAGCATCGCGACAAAGACGGTGCCGGAGCAGGAACAGGATCTGGATTCTTCTGGGGTGAGCTGACGATGGCATCCAACCCGCGTTCGATGGGACGTCGACCGCCATCCGCAAACATGCGCTTGTCGCTGTCGGATCCCACCGTTCGCGGCATCGTCTACCAGGTGGTGATGATCGGACTGGTGGTCGCCGTCGCCTGGTGGCTGGTCCGCAACACCATGCACAATCTCGAGGTCCGCAAGATCGCCTC
>CADEGN010000553.1 GCA_902826865.1 uncultured Myxococcales bacterium | reverse complement strand
GCACGGAGCAGGGTGTCCGGAAGAACGCTTCGCGTTCTTCCGCACCCTGCTAGGCACGCCACGCGCTCGCCAGGCGATCCTGGGCGAGCCTGGCCACGAGCGGCGTGATCACATCGAGCAGCACCGCGAGCGTCGCCGGCGGCGTCAAAGAACCCATGCACGCCGCGATCGCGGCGTGCACGACGATCACTCCGTTGCCCGCGGATGCGCCGTCGAAACCTGCGTCGCCGAACACGATGGGCAGCTCCGCGAGTACGGCGGCTGCGGCCGTGCGCAGCGGTGAAGGCATGCGCTCGGTGATGGCGGCCCGTAGGATCTCTGCCACTGCGTCGGGCACAGCCAGGCCCTCGAGTTCGGCGGGCGTGTCCGGCCGCGAGGTCGCGAGCCCGCGCGGGCGTGCATCGCCGTCGAGCGCCAGTACGGTGCACCACCGTCGCGGTCCGACATCAAAGCTCGCGATCCAACCATCGCCATCGCGATGCAGACAGCGGATGAGGCCGTTGGGCGTGTACGCGCGACCGTCCACATACACGCGCTCGAGCCCGTCGCGTAGCTGCACGCACACGCGCTGGTCTGCGAAGTGCCAGCGATGCGGCGCGGGGATGAAGTCGACGTCAACTTCGCGCATCGTTCCGAACGCAAGGGGTTGCTCGAAAGCGGCGCGCGCTCGCATCTCGTCGCCAACGATGCGGAAGCTCGATCGCAGCGATCCGAACAACGCTGCGGTGGGGTAGGGGCCACGATAGCGCAACATGCCGTGGCCGCGGTGCGCCGCCATGAAGGCCAGGAAGTTCAGGATCGCAGTGCCCGCACCGCCTGGCAACGCGGTTGGACGATCGACCGCAGGGATCCATCGCGGGTCACTCCAGTCGATCGCTGCGACCCTCGCGATCACTTCGCCGCCGGACACGATCTCATCGCACGAGCCGAGAATGAGGTCGATTTCATGGCCGCGCCGCAGCTCGATGTTCCGATTGCACGGGAGTCGGAGCCGTAGGCCGACCAGGCCGCGGTCGTCCCACCGCGCTGTCCACACCGTGCTGCCATCCCGATCGAGCAGCTCGTTCGGCCGGCCGCGCGCGTCGACCGTGATCTCCCGGGTCACGGGCTTCCGACCAACGCGAGGTAACCAAGCGGCACGGCCGCGCCGAGTGCGGCGAGGACAAACCCGCGGCCGAGCAAGCCCTTGCGGCCGGGGATCATGAACAATCCGGTGGTCGCAAGCACCAGCAGCCCGATCGCGTACGCGTCCGCAAACCCCGTCCACGCCTGCTTGCCTCGGTTGAGGTGGAGCCAGTTGGCGACGCGGAGAAAGAACCGCGGTCGCTTTCCCTCCTCAAACACGCGACCGGTTCGCGGATCCACGTGAAGCGTACTGGCTTCGAGGGCAATCTCCAGTTCTTGCTCGCTCACGCGATAGACGTCGAGGGGAGTTTCGGCGATGCCGAGCTCACCGAGCACCGTAGTTGCAGCGGCCGTGTCGTCGTCGGGCAGAGGTGCGACAACCTGGCGCTCAGCGGTGATCTCGACGAAGTTGGGATCCCAGTCGGCGATGTGATTCACCGCCAAGCCAGACGCCGCATACACAACAGTGAGACCGACCGCGAGGTAACCGAGGTCGCGATGCAGCGCACGCAGCCACGGCCGCAGCTTGAGTCGACGCGCGGGTCGGGTGAGCTCGCCATCAGCCATAGCGCTCCTCGTTCCAGGGATCCGCGTGGTTGTTGTACCCGCGTGTCTCCCAGAATCCGGGCTCGTCGCGGCGGACGAATCGGATTCCGGTGAGCCACTTGGCGCTCTTCCAGAAGTAGAGATCCGGCACGAGCGCCCGCACAGGCGCGCCATGGGTCCGCGGCAGGCGTTGTCCGTTGACTTCCCATGTCACCAGGTTTTGGGGGCCGAGCGCTTCGTTGAGGCGGACGTTGGCCGTGTAGCCATGGGCAGCCTCGAAGATGACGTGGCGTGCGGTCGGCTTGAGCACCGCTTTCGCCGCCAGATCCTTGATCCGAACGCCACGCCACGCCGCGTCGAGCACCGTCCACCCGGTTACGCAGTGAACGTCGGCGTTCTGCTGCACGGCACCAAAGGCCACGAGTTCGGCGAAGGTCAGTGTCAGCGGATTTTCGACTTCGCCGTGGATCTGCAGGCGGAAATTGCTCGGCAACGGATCGCCGGGCTCGCCGCCCATCGGCTTGAGAGCTTCGATGACGCGCTGGCCCGGTGGCACGCGCGAGCGGCCGTCGGGTCGATCGGCGGCGCGGGCGGTGCCGGTGAGATGATCGGAGATCGCATAGCGCGGGCTGTCGCCCGCAACCCAAGCGAAGCGCGAAGCGTGTAG
>CADEGN010000552.1 GCA_902826865.1 uncultured Myxococcales bacterium | reverse complement strand
GCGTTCGAGAATAGCCGGATGACGAGCAAGGTCCGCACGCGCGTCGAGGCGCTGGTTGCGAGCGTCAACGAAGTTGAGCGCGAGCGCGAACTGGTTGCCCTCGGTGTCGCGACCCCCGAAGCGCGCGCCGCGGTGATCGAGCCGATGCGCGTCGTCGCCCGCGGCATCGCGACCAAGCGCGAGGTCGTCGGCGAAGCGATGGGCGGCGTTTTGCCGTACGTGTTTATCGTGTTCTGCTTCTTGGGGGCACTTTATCCAGCCGCCGATCTCGGCGCCGGCGAGAAGGAACGCGGCACGCTTGAGACGCTTCTGCTGGCACCGGTTTCTCGCAGCTCACTGGTGCTCGGAAAGTTTCTCGTGTTGTTCACAACCGGAACAGTGTCCGCGCTGCTTGGCACGGCGAGCCTCGGCGTCTGGCTGGCCAGCCAAGGGAGCGGGGAGGGCAAACCCCTGGGCGCGGTGATGTCCAGCATCGGCGTGGGCGACCTCGCATCGATCGCGTGCTTGCTGGTGCCGCTGGCTGCGGTGATCGCATCACTTTTGCTCTCGCTGTCGATCTTTGCCCGCAGCTTCAAGGAGGCGCAGGCGTACGCCGGTCCGCTCAACTTGTTGCTCCTTTTGCCTGCGTTCGTCGCGATGCTCCCGGGTGCGACGCTCGACTGGCGCTGGGCGATGGTGCCGATCTCCAATGTGGCGCTCGGCATCAAAGAGGCCGTCAAAGGATCGTTGGATCCGGCCATGTTCGCGCTTATCTTGGCGTCGAGCTTCGTGCTGGCGGGAGCCGCCCTCTTGTTCTGCGAGCGATGGTTTCGGCGCGAGACCGTGCTGTTCCGCCGCTGAGCAGTTGTCGGTCGTTCGGCGCCCCGGGCGAGGCCACCGCGTGCGCCCTGCGGCAACGGGCGCGACCGTCCCCGCCGCACGTTCCGATCAGCGTTGCGCGCCGCCTTCGATCCACCGCGCCACCGCCACAAAGTCGGCGTATGGCAGCGTGCCCCCTTGCGGCATCGCGTCGCCAAGCAGCCCGTGGAGCGCGCTGCCGTCAGGGTTTCGCAGGAGCTTGTGGATGAGGAAGCTCTCCGAGGGCCGTCGCGGCGACACCATGGGGAAACCGGTATCGCGCGGTCGCGTGCCGAGCACGAGATCGGCGTAGGCGGCATCAGGCGTGCGGAGGTCCAACAGCTGCCCCGGCACATCGTGGGGATCGCGGTGACAGCTGCAGGTGTCGCGGTTCGGATCGAACAGATTCCCCGGCGCGAACAACTCGGCGAGCGTTGGCGGTTCGGTGCCATCTTCGCCATCGCCGGCCCCGCCGTCGTCGCTGGACCCGGCCGAAGTGGTGGCCGCGCCGTCGTCGCCCGACTCCGCGCGCGTCGTAGTCCCGCCCTCGTCACCACCACTGGTGTCGGCATCGTCGCCTGACTCCACTCCGGTGTCGGCGCCGCCGTCGTCGCGCGTCCGGAACTCGTGGTAGTAGCGGGTCGACGAGCCCTCGACCGTCCAGCCCGGTGTCTCGGTGTCGAGTGCTTCCCCGGCCCAACCGCGCGCGCGAGGGACCAGGCGGAGTCGGTAAAGCAGCCCGCCGAGGAGCTCCGCCCTGGGGGAAATGCTGACCACACTACCTTCGCACCACGGCGCGGCGAACTCATCGTGGTCCACCAACCTCGCATTGCCCGGCCCGCGCCAAGGCAGGATTTGCAGGGCGACCTCGATGTCGATCGGGGCGACCCCGGAGGTCAGCGTGGCGTCACCGCTGCCGACGCTCCGCGGGTCGAGGTAGGCCGAGAAGCACAGGTCGATCTGTACGTCGGTGGCCACGTCTTGCCGCCCCGCGGTCGGTATGGCCTCGGCAATCGCGATGGCGTCGCCCTGCGCGGTGAACCGCTCGCGGTCGGACACGCGGGTGCACGCACTTGCGGCGAGGACCGCAGCAGCGACCGAGAACGAACGCACCGCCTCACACACGTCTCGCACTGCCAGCGCGAGCCTACCCCGGGCGCCTGGGGCCGCGCGATCTGTGGCGGCAACAGGGCAGGAATGGTTGACCCCCCGCCGCCGCCCCTGTTATCGTGCAACCGCAAATTTCTTGCTCGTACGTGCCTGCTCGGGGCCGTCCGAGCTGCGCTTCCCGCCCCGTCCCAGGTGCCGAAGGTGTCCGTGTCGCCCAAGCGCTCGCCGTTCGTTCTCGCCGCCATCCTCGCGTTCGGCGCGGGTTGCGGTCCGTTCGGGTACCTCAAGAAGGTGTCGCGGGACGCGGATCGGGCGGTCGCCGACGCGAAGAAGGCGGGTGCCGAGCGGTACGCCCCCTACGAATACTGGAGCGCGGTCAGCTACCTCGAACAGGCTCGCCTGCTGATGGCCTACAGCGAGTACGAGCGC
>CADEGN010000551.1 GCA_902826865.1 uncultured Myxococcales bacterium | reverse complement strand
CAAATGGGCGGCGATACTCAAGATAGTAGTGGCGATCATCGCGGTAGCTACGGAAGCGTAGGGCTTGGGTGCCGGCACACGGAAGCTCGGTGGCCATGACGTTGTAGATGCCATCGGTGGCGGTTGTGACGATGTTGCAGCCCTCCAGCCAACCCATGAACGACTTCTGCACGACATTCATGTGGGCGCAGCCTCCGCCCATTGGGTCGTACGGGTCGCCGTACTCGATGTGGTCGCAATTGTCGGAAAGCGGCGTCGCTGCCCCCTCGGCATCGACGCAGTCGTAGGCGTGGCTATGGGCAAGTCCGTAGTTGTGGCCGATCTCCTGGGCCCGGACTACGCATTGGAAACCGCCATTATACCAACTGTCACGCCCGGGGAACTCGACATTGCCGGAGACTCCGAGCCCGCCCCAGCCGCAGCCGAGCCCGCCCGGGAAGTGCCACATGAACTGGATGAAGTCCGACGGGTTGTGACCTTTGTCGATGAAGGCAAGCAGGCCGCGTTCAGCGATCTGATCGGAATAGCAGTCCGCGGGTTTCTCGATCGTATACGGCCCGAAGACATCGCCGGCGATCTTCTCCATTCCATACGAGTTCTCGCCATAAAACACGTTCGTCGACTTGGGATCGATGAACATCGTGTTCTTCGCGCTCATGTTTGAGAGGCCGGTGGCGCCTTCCCATTGCAGCAGCACGGTTGCGATCCGGCGATGCGGGCGGGGCGACGGATCGAGCAGGGGTGAGGGCGGTGGTGCGAGCAGCGTCAACTCGTCGGCGGCGAAGGTGCGGGGGTCGATAGCCTCGCCAAACACCTGCACGCGGCTTTGGTAGCGCAGTTGTTCCCAGGATCGCGCGGTCGCTTCATCGGGCGGGACGACTTCCACCGGGCCGTCGGCGGTGCGAATGTGGAAGGTGGTTCGCTCGCTGCCGTCGAGCATGCTCGCGATCCGCCGTTCAAACTCGCCCTCGAGCACCGGCGCGTCGGTGAGCTCGCCGGAGCGCCCCAACAGGGCCGTTGTGTCGCTCTGCTGGCAGGCGGCGGCAGGGGTGACCAGGCAAGGTAGGGCCGCGAGGCGGGCACGGACGATCCGCAACATGCGGCGAGCCTACCCGACAATGGTCGTGAACATCAGGAACGCCGAGGCACGCCGTCGTATGGGCACGCTCCTGCGCATCGTTCGCGACCCGCCGGCGAAGCGGACTCGGCGGCGGAGGCGGGCTTGGTGTCGGCCGGTGCGGCGGTTTCAGCCCGGCGGTACGAATCCGTCGCACGCAAGATCGATGACGGCGACTGCCGCGGAGAAAAACGGGGCGTAGTCGGGCGAACACACGCTTCCGAGGACGCCGTGGCTGCCAAACTTCTCCACATACTGGCGCAGGCGCACGCCGTTTTCCGCCCCGTTGATCAGCTCGGCGTCGAAGGGTTGGCACACGCCACCCGGCTCGCCCGTGTCACCGATTAGGCCGAGCATGACGATCGCTTTGGGGTCGCCGTTCTTGACGTCAACGAGATCTCTGTACCAGCTCGCCGGATCCCCCGGTGATTTATCGGCGTCGTCCTCGTCGGTGATGACCGTGACCACGAGGATCGCGTCCTTGCGCAAGAATCCCTCGTTGCATGCGCCAGTCGTCGCCATCGACTCGTGCGTCGCAGCTAGGATCGCTGCCATGGGTTGCTCGTTGCCATGGCCGGAGATCCCCACCTCGGCGACGCAGGCAAACTGCTCGCTCACCATGGCGCTGGTATCCGTCATGAAGCGCGGCGGCGCGTCGAGGCATTGAACGCCATCGTCGCGGAAGACTTTGCCCGCGCCGAGGGTACGATCGCACTCGTCATTCGGCAGCATCCCGCACGGTATGCCGTTGCAGCTGGTGTCTAGCACGCTGCAGATCAGACCGCAGCATCCAGGCGAAGGTGAACACGTGCATTCGTTGTTCGTGCACATGAACGGATCGCCGCCGCCGCCAAGCGCATCGGTATCGACCACCATCAGGTGGTAGTCATCCGCTTTGAGCGTGTCTTGGATCGTGGCGATGAAACCGGGGAAACTCGCGATCAGATTGGCTTGCTCGTCGGCCATCGAGGCGGAGTTATCGATCACGAACAGAAAGTCGGCCTTGGCACAGCCCACACCGTCGCCACCTTCGGCGGACACCGCACCTTCGGCGCCATGGACGTCGAGCTTGGGGGCGTCGGAGTCGGCCGGGTGCGGGCCCGAAGAGACTTCGTTCGTGCCGGCCGCGCTGCCGGGGCCAGAGGTGCCACCGTCGCCGGGCGGCGAATCCGAGTTGCGGACGCCACCGCATGCCGCGGCAACCAGGCTCGCCAGCACCGCGCGCGTGGATCGCTGCATTCTTCGGCTCCCGAGGGGCCATTGGCCGCC
>CADEGN010000550.1 GCA_902826865.1 uncultured Myxococcales bacterium | reverse complement strand
CGTCGACGATCTAGACGCCTGGTACGAAGAGAGCCGTGAGGGCCCACGGTTCTTCCCGCCAACGAGGCGGCCGTCACAACGCGGGCAGGCCAAAGTGTCGATCGCGAAGGCTCGGGCGAGCAGTCGCGCCCAGCCGATGCGCGGCGGCCTCGGGGGCGGGTCATCGGCGCCGACGGGCGCAGGTCGGTGACTGTCTCGGTCGAGCAACGCAAGCTGCCTCGGGACGACGGGTGCATCGACAGTGGGCGGTGCGACGCAACGTCGGAGGTGGTGTCGATTGGCAAAGACGTCGAAGTACGGGACAGACTGATTACAAGACCGAGATCCGGCGGGTCTTCTACCGCTGGCACCGGTGGTGCGGGCGAGAAGTATCCGTCGAGGCGTACACGAGATCTCCGGATCACCCGACGGTTCGGCTGACCGACGAGCCCGAGAGGTTGCGTCGGCAGATCCCGGCCTGGATGCTCGCGGCTAATGCGTCTCATTCGTCCTCGCTCACCCGCTGAAGATGCGCCGTGCCATCGCGAGGCCCACGAGTCCAGCGGCGAAGCAACCGAGCGTCGTGACGCCGACGTTCGCGAGCGCAGCGCGGTGAGCACCGTCCTCCACCAACTTGGTCGTCTCGTAGTTGAAGCTCGAGTAGGTGGTGAGACCGCCGAGGAATCCGGTCGTGATCGCGAGGCGGAGCGTGGGTGGGAAGCTCGAGAGCGAGAGCGAGGCATGCATCGCGAACGCGATCAGAAAGCAGCCCACGAGGTTGACCACGAGCGTGCCGTAAGGGAAGGCGCCACCGAAGCGATCGCCGGTCCAGAGCCCGACGAGATACCGGGCGCCGGTGCCGACGGCGCCCGCGAGACAGATCCAGAGAAAGCGTTCCACGTTCCGTCACCGGTCCTTTTTGGAGGTCAGGCGCCGCGGGATGCCTACGGCGCCGAGCGGCAGCCGGTAGGAGTCATTGGTCGCCCCGAAGGGCGACCGTCGGCGGCGGACTCCACCGCCATCGCTTTCGTCGCCTTCAGCCTGCCCCGCGCGAGCAACGGCGTCAACCGCACCGCCCTGAGACCGGACTATGGGAGAGCAGCTCTCGTCGGGGCGATAGCGTCCTGCATGCCGCATGAACGAGCTCGTGCGCAACGTGGCGGCGACCGACGAGTCATTGATCGCGCGTTGCCGCGGCCAGAAGCCTGTAGACCTGCTCGAAGCGAAGGCTCCCGCGACGCGGGGTGCCGTTCACGGCAAAACGTTCAGTCGCGGACCGAGGCTCGCCGCCGGTCGCCGCATTCCGATCCACTGCAGCGCCGCATCTGAAACCCACTCGAGGTTCTCCGCCTGTGGGAGAGTCTTGGGTGCAGCGCGGACGAATTGAACTTCGGGCTGCGCTCGAGAGTCGCGGAGTCGAGCGAGTGCCGTCGTGATCGTCTGCTGGAGTTTCATCGGCACCTCGCCACCCCCCTGAGGGACAAGTTGGAGCAAGCGCCGGTCCTCGTCGTAGGTGAGCCGGAAGAAGCGTCCGCCGTGCTCGACCACCGCGTCCTTGACGTTGTCGTGGAGCGACATTCCCGGTCGCGAGGAGAAGTACAGCCACGATCCATTGCGAAGCCGGGCCAGATTCACTGACGCCCCCTGTTCGGCAAGCGCGGACGCAACCACCGTCAGCACAACGCCCGCGCGCAAGTAGTTGAGGAGGATGAAGGTCAGGACAACGGCAGGGACCATGGCTCGGCGGAGGCTAGCAACCGCGCGACGAACCAAGGGGCAGATCGACAGGGGCGGTCGCGAACGTCGCCGAACCCGCGCGAACGAGGTTATGGAGCGACGCCGGCGTGTGCACAACTACACCTCTGGCGCTCCGCGGCCGCAACGCCGCGACCCGTGGAGCACCGAGCGCATCGCCGAGCGGGGCGATGGACACAATCGCTGCGTTCGCAGCTTTCGCTGCGTTCGCTGCGTTCGCAGCATTCGTAGCGTTCTTGGTTTCGCATGCACCCGGCGTAGCGTTGCTCGCGGATCATTCTCCGGCGCCGGTTGTCTGTACGCGCTAGATTGATAGATGATGGCGAACGACCCAGTAGTTCGTGCGTCGGGTCTCTACGCGGTTGTAGCCGCTACGCTGCTCGCTGTGATCGTTGGCGCCGTGCGGCTCGGTTTGCTGCTCGAGCATCCTGACGTGGGCGTCGACGACGACCGAACGGGGCTTGCGCTGCTTCGCACGTCGATCGGACTCACCACGGTGACGGTCGGACTGGTGTGGATCTGGGGCGCGGCTCGGTGCGCGCGCGGAGACGGTGGCGCCGGGGTTGGGCTGTTCGCGCTCGCGGCAACCATCTCGGTCGCCGCGGTAGTGAGCACGGGCGCGTTGTTTGAGGGGGAGCTTCGCGGGAGTTCTGAGGGTTC
>CADEGN010000549.1 GCA_902826865.1 uncultured Myxococcales bacterium | reverse complement strand
TCACTGCGATCGCGCGCAGTACGCTGGCGGGCGCCGCGGCGCCCCCTACGTAGTTGAGCTCGCAGTGCTCCACCACGCTCGCGCCGTTTTCCTCGCGTGCGATGGCGAGACCATGGGAACGGCAGACGAGCGGCCGTTGCTCGTAGACGGCGCAGCGGCCGTCGACGAGCAACGCGCAGCTTGGGTGGTTGGGATCGTCGGCCTGTGCGCCGATCCTCGCACGTAGCGTCGGCTCGCTCGTTTCGAGCACCGCAAGGGCTCGCGCGATCGACTCCGCTTCGAGGGCGAATACCGACCGCCCAGGCCGGCAGCAACTCGCGCAACCCAGTCGGCAGGCGAACGCATCGGGCTCACGCGCGCGTGCGGCTGCGAAGTGCTCGTCGACCCGGCG
The DNA here is from genome assembly GCA_902826865.1 of uncultured Myxococcales bacterium. Classification (GTDB taxonomy): domain Bacteria; phylum Myxococcota_A; class Polyangia; order Nannocystales; family Nannocystaceae; genus Xiheibacterium. Next base: position 2,021 of record CADEGN010000549.1, on the reverse strand, counting down.
TCGCAACACCACCAACGCCGACCGAGCCGCGGTCACATCGTCGCTCACGGCGAGCCGCCAGACTGCAGTGGTTCTCGCTCGCCACGCAGGACCGAGGCGATCCAACGCTGGGCGGCGAGCGCCTCATCCACCGCTCCGCGGGCAAAACTCGCACCGCCGACGAACGGATGGCCGCCGCCGTTGAATCGTTCACACAGCCCGGAGATATCGTGCTCCCGTGCCTCCCGCGGCAGCCACGGATTGTATCCCGCGGTGAGTTTGATGCGCCCGTCGGGGTCGATGCTCAGCCCCACCACGTAGCGGATACCGGGGTGGTGAAAATATGGAATGAACTTGTTGTAGGCGCGCGGCGGTTGATCGAGCAGGTCGAATTCGACCACATCTGCGGCGACCCGGCAGCGCGCGGCGAGCAGGGCGATGTCATCGGTGTGACGCGCCAGCACAGGACCCAGGACGTCGACAACATACGTCGCTTGGGCGAGATCGTCGAAGCCCATGGTGGCCAGATCGGTGATGAACCGCGTCTGCAACCCAAGATCGCGGTTCTGCTCCGCGAACGTCATGAGGCGCAGCGCGGGATGCTCGAGCCGCACCGGGGTCTGCGGATCGGGAAACGACGCCGAGTCGACGCGTTCAGCCCAGTCGAGCAGTTCGGCATGGGGCCGGGGCTCGAAGCCGAATCGTTCCTGCACGATCTCCGCGAGCATGCTCGCGCAACTCGGCGCGGATTGGTCGTAGTGATGGTGCTGGCCGCGATGGGTCTCGAAGTGCTCGCGCTCCCCGGCGAGCTGAAACGCCGACGCGTGGTGGTCGAAGAACCACCCGAGCTTGCGATGCGCGGAGTAGCGGAAGTCGAGTATCGCGACGTCGTCGGCGTTGAAGTCGGTGGGCGCGAACGGATCCCCCGGACGGTGGTGCTTGGGCACGAACACGACATCCGCTTGGCGATCGATTCGGCTGCGATAAAACGCGGCGAAGATCGCTGAGCTCGCGGCCCCATCGAAGCAGCCGCCGTGGTGGAGCACGTGGACGCGCATGTGCCTGTCGATGCGAACCTACAACGCTCCGGGGCCGGCGAGAAAGGCCGCACGCGCGGATCTTCGCGCGGGCGGCGCGTCAGCGCTTGCCGGGGCGCCCGTCTCGCCGCGGGTTAATCGCGCGTGGGTAGCCGCGGGCGCGCGCACTCGATGGTGAAGATCCCTTCGGCAACCCTTTCGGCGCCGAGCGCCGGCGTGTCCGAAGCGGGGCGCGCGTCGAACCACAACAGGTTGCCGCGCGAGGGTTTGGTCTCGTCGATCATCCCGCGGCTCCCCGGCGAGCGCGGCGGCTCAATCGCCAGCAACGTTCCGCCGCGATGGATGACGCCGAGGGTTCGACCGTCGCTGATCATCATGTTGAGTGTGCCCTCGCCCAGGAGCGCCTCGGTCGTCCGCAGCGCGCGACGGATGAGCTCGGGGGTGGCGTACGCTCCGCCGAGCGCGCCGGCCACGTGCAACGCGGCGAGGAAGCGGAAAAACACGAGCTCGCCGTCGCCGTCCAGCGATTCTCCGCGGGCGAGAAAGTCGGGGATCTCGGATCGCAACCGCCGGCGCGTGTCTGGGTCGAGCTGGTCCTCGGCGCGCACGCCGATCCAACGTCGGAAGCGGGCCAGCGCCGGCTTGCTCGGGGGCGCGGGGGCATCGTCGTCGCTCGCAACGGTGAACGCTGCGATCGTGCAATGGGCGGGGTTGCGGAGCACATCCTCCACCGGGTCGAGGTCGCGATCGCGGACCATCGGACGCGCTTGCACGAAGGTCTCGTTGCCGACCGTCGCGCCCACGCTCCAGCCGCGGATGTGGAACCCCTTGTCGCCTGCGAGCTGCGCGATGCGGCCGTGCAGGTGCTGATCGAGCACGTCCGCGAGCCACTGAGCTGGCCACGGAGGCCCGCTCGGTCGGGCATCGAGCAGCGCGAGCAGGTTAGAAGGGGCCATTGGTAGACCCTACCTTCCTTCTTCCTGGTTGAGAATTCCGGTAGGGCCC
>CADEGN010000548.1 GCA_902826865.1 uncultured Myxococcales bacterium | reverse complement strand
GAGAAACTAGAGCGGGCCCGGGAGGCGGAGAGTCGCGAGCATGGCGTCCGCCTGCCACGACGACAGGACGATCGGCTCGTCCTGGGGCGGTGCGGCGGGCGTGGTGGTGAGGCCGGCGACGGCCTCGTCGAACAGCGCGCGCGCCTCCTCGAGGGACGCGCCCTCGGGAAGCGTGACGGTCAGGGTGCGACCCTCGGCCTTGACGCCGGTGGTGACGGCCTTCGGGTTGGCCGGGAAGGTGACGAACGAGAACTCGCGGACCTCGAGATCCTTGATCTCGCGTACGAGGCGGGTCACGCCGCGGCTCACCTCGCGCTCGGCGTACGCGTATTCCTTCACGCGGTAGCCGATCGACATACCGATCGACTCGCCGTGATCGTGAGCGTCCTTCGCGACGGTCAGGAGGTCATTCCCGGCGGCGGTCTCGAGGATGCGCGCGCGGGCGTAGAGGCCCTTCGCGTCCTCGCGGAGCTCGATCACGCGCCCGACGGGGAGCGAGCCGTAGTCGTGGCCGATCAGGACCTTGACCGACCCGGGGCCCGCCGAGACGGTGCCGGCGAACGCGCCCGCGAGGATCACGTCGCCGTTCAGGTCGAGGTTCCCGGTGATCGCGGCGTGGCCCTCGATGATCCGCTGCTCCACGCTCGCGAGCTTCGCCTCCCATGAGAGGGTCAGATCGACGGGCGCGGGCGGGTCCGCGACGGGCGCGGACTTCACGGACCACGGGCCGAGTGTGCGGGTGTGAGCGGCGACCATAGGGCGCAGTGCTCCCGTGCTCTAGCACGGGCCTTTGCCCCTACGTGTGCTCGCGCGGATTGTCTACCTTGCGCTCGGTCGGCGTCAACGCGGCGCGCCGGCGCACGATCTCGAAGTGTGGCACCTGCGAGATCACGCGCACCGTGAACACGGTCCCGCAGGACGGACACGGCGGCGGGTCGAGGTAGTCGCCGACGAGGTTCGCGACGAACCGATTGCACGCGTGGGCGCCGTACTCGTTCGACCACGTCCCGGGACAGGTGATCCGCACCGGGTTCAAGAGGTGCGCGTCGCCGAACTGCGTCAACGTCGATCCTCACCTGAGCGGAGCCAGTCGACCACCTCGAGGTGAGTCATGCCGCGCGGCGTTCCCGGCGGGAACTTCGCGATCAGGACGGGATCCCCCGTCGTCGGACACGTGAACCACCACCCCCACGTAATGAACTCGTCCTCGACGGGGCGGAAGAACGCGTGCGTTGGATAGTCCGAGTGCTCGCCACCGCAGCGCGCGCACCCGCTGATGCGCTCACCCGCCGAGGGGAACGTCCGAGACTCGAGCGTGATCCACTCTTCGCCGAGCATTTAGCGTCTCCCCACAATCGGCACGGTTACGCGGAGGCAGTTGTGTGTAAGAATGCCGTTGGCGAAGTACGCCCGCCCCTCGGTTTGGAGGTCGAACGCGTGCCCCCGAAACGCATCTTGGAACCTGATATCAACGACCTGATCGAGCGCTACGCCCGCGGCATATCGGCGCTCAAACTCGCTCACGAACTCGGCGTCAGCGACTCGGTCATCCGCGATCGGCTCCGCAAGGCGGGCGTCAGCCTGCGGACTCGGCACGAATACCCCGCCCACGTGGAGGCCGCCCATGAGGCGCGACGCGGGCAACGCGACTCGCTCGCCACTCGAGAGGCTCGCGCCCACACGCGCGAGCGACTGACGCTCCACGCGAGCGATATCGAGCACTCGTTCGCGGCGCTGCTCGATCAGCGCGGAATGGGTTACGTACAACAGCGGGCGATCGGTCCATACAACGTCGACTTCGCCCTCGCAAAATCGCCCGTCGCCGTGGAGATCGTCGGCGGTGGGTACTCCGCGCGTCGCCGCGCCGCGCTCCCGGAGCGCCTCGAATATCTGCTCGACGCTGGATGGCACGTGGTCGACATACGCGCCGACGCGCGAGCGCGCGCGATCTCCGACCTGGCCCGTGCGGCTGACTACGTCGTCGCCTACGCGAAGAGCGTCGGCCGGGAGCCAGCCGCGCGAGGTGAGCACCGGATGATTCGGGCCGATGGCGAGCCGCTTCCCCGACGCCGTTCGTAGGTCGACGACTGGTCCGATCCAGCGTGCCCGATAGGCGGCCTGAGTGCGGCCCACAGTCTCGACGAGCGTCCCTGCCATGATGGCATTCGGGTGTGCGAGCGGGTGCTCCTGGGCCTCGCGGAGCGTCCGCACGGAACCGTTCGCGAGGTCCGGGTCGTCGTGGTAGAGCCACCCGCACTCGTTCCCGTCGAGGATGCGGACCTCGACGACGTTCGCGGCGCGGTAGCGGTCGTGTGCGGCGCGCTGCGAGGCGGTGCCGAGCTCGGTCCGCGCGATCGTGTCGGCGCGCCCGCGGTAGGTCTCCTCGACGACCGAGCGGATCCCGCGGTAGCCGTCG
>CADEGN010000547.1 GCA_902826865.1 uncultured Myxococcales bacterium | reverse complement strand
GCCGGATCAGGTAGGCCGAGGCGGCGTCGTAGGCCGCCTCGATCAGCTCCGAGGGCAGCGCGGACATGTTGACCGCGACGAACTGCCCCTCGCGGCGGCGGCTGTGGTAGTGGATCGCGCGCGCGACCAGCTCCTTGCCGGTGCCGCTCTCGCCCAGGATCAGCACGCTCGCGTCGCTGGCGGCGACCTTGCCGATCAGCTTGAAGGTCTCGAGCATGGCCGTGCTGCGCCCGACCAGCATCTCGCCGCCGCGGAACACCGTGCCCAGCTCGCGGCGCAGCTCGGCGACCTCGCCGCGCAGCCTGCGCAGCTGGCGCGCCTTCTCGACCAGCGCCTCGACCTGGCGCAGGTCGAAGGGCTTGGTCAGGTAGTCGAACGCGCCGCGTTTCATCGCCTCGATCGCGTTTTCGAAGGTGTTCTGCGCGGTCATGATCACGACCGCGGGCCCGTTGCCGCGCAGGCGCAGCTCGTCGAGCAGGTCGAGCCCGCTCGGCCCCGGCATGCGGATGTCGAGGAACGCGAGGTCGAACGACTGCGCGGCCAGCCGCTCGCGCGCCTCGTCGCCGCTCGTGGCCTCGACCACCTCGTGGCCCGCACCCGTGAGCGCCTCGCGCAGCACGAAGCGGATCGAGCGCTCGTCGTCGGCGACCAGCACGCGGCTCATGCTTCCCTCCGCAGCGGCAAGAGCACGCGCGCGCGCGTGCCGACGCCGGGTTGGCTCGCGAGCTGCACGTGGCCCCCGTGCCGCACGGCCCAGTGCTGTGCGATCGAGAGCCCGAGCCCCGTGCCGCCGCTCTTGCCGCGCGTGTAGAACGGCGTGAACAGGTGCGGCAGCTCGTCGGGCGGAATGCCCGGGCCCGTGTCCTCCACGTCGATGCGCACCATCTGCACCGGGCGCCGCCCCTTGGCCAGGTGGTAGCCGGACTCCACGCGCGTGCGCAGCGTGAGCTGGCCGCGCCCGCCCATCGCCTGCAGCGCGTTGCGGATCAGGTTGAGGAACACCTGGGAGATCCGGTCCGGATCGAGCTCGATGCGCGGGATGCTCGGGTCGTACTCGCGCAGCACGCGCACGCCCGCCCATTCCGGCGTGCGCACGTGCAGGTCGAGCAGCGCGTCGAGCACCTGGTGCAGGTTGGCGGGCAGCGGGCGCAGGTCGCCGCCGTGCGTCAGCTCGGCCAGGTCGTCGAGCAGCCGCCACATGCGGTCGGCCTCGCTGCGGATCAGATTGGGGTACGCGCGCAGGTCGGTGTCGACGAGCTTGGCCTCGAGCAATTCCGCCACGCCGCGGATCCCGCCGAGCGGATTGCGCAGCTCGGAGCCCGCGCCGCCCTCGATTGCCAGCGGCAATGCGCCAAACAGGGCGGCGAGCGTCGTCATCATGATCGGCCGGAAGCGCAGGAGCGCGGCCTCGACGATGGAGTCGCGCGGGGACATGCCGCGGGTGCGTTCGGCCTCCAAGGCAAAGTCGATCATCATGATGGCGTTCTTCTTCACGATGCCCATGAGAAGGACGATGCCGATCAGCGCAATCAGCGATAGGTCGTAACCGAACCACATCAGGGCCAGCACGGCGCCGATGCCGGCCGACGGCAGCGTGGTCAGGATCGTAAACGGGTGGATGAAGCTCTCGTACAGCACACCGAGCACGATGTAGATGGTGATGATGGCGGCGAGGATGAGCCACGGTTGGCCGGCGAGAGACTTGGCGAACTCGTCGGCATCGCCCGAATAGTTGCCCGTGATGGAGGTCGGCATCCCGATGGCCCGCTGGGCCTCGCTGATGGCGCTAACCGCGTCGCTGAGCGCTGCGCCGTGCGCCACATTGAAGCTCAGCGTTACGGACGGAAACTGATCCTGCCGATAAACAGCGAGGGGTGCGATGCGGCGTTCGATGCGCGCCACCGAGTTCAGCGGAACCTGTACGCCGTTGGGGCCGGGGACATAGACGCGCGACAGCGCCGACGGATCGTTCTGGTACTGGGCCATCGCCTCCAGAACGACGCGATACTGATTCGCCTGGCCGTAGATGGTCGAGATCTGCCGTTGACCGAAGGCATCGTTCAACGCATCGTTGATCGCCTGCATGGAGACGCCGAGCCGCCCGGCCGTCTCGCGGTCGACACTGACAAGCGCACGCAATCCGCCATCCTGGGCCTCCGACACGACCTCGCGCAGCACATGCGATTTGCGCAACTCGTCGACAAGCCGCTTGGCCCATGAGGAAACCTCCGCCGCGTCGCTGCCGACCAGCGTGTACTGGTACTGCGCCCGGCTCACCTTGGTGCTGATCTGAATGTCCTGCACGGACTGGAAGAACACAGTGAGGCCGGGCGTCTGCGAGGTCGCCTGCTGCAGTTGCGCGATGACCTCGTTGATGTTCGTCGGCCGCTGCTCGCGTGGTTTCAGCGTGATCTTCAGA
>CADEGN010000546.1 GCA_902826865.1 uncultured Myxococcales bacterium | reverse complement strand
GCGCCACGTGCCGCCACCGATCGTGTGGTCGAGCTCACGGGCGTTGGCCGTCCGGTGGGCCGGAGATCGACGCACGGACGGCTGGAGCGATGTGGCCGCGACCCTTGGTGGGGTCGCTTGTGGGCGCGTCGGTCGAGGCCGCGGGTTGGCCGCGATATGCGGAGCGGCTGCGGGAGCGATTCGTCGTCGGGAGCGCAAGCGAGGGTTCCCCACGTTCGGGCCGGGACACAGATGAGTCGGTCAGACTCGTAAACGGCCTCGAGCAGGTGCGCCGCTCGGTCCAAAAGGCATCCGCCCCGACATCCTCGACCCGAACGGAGGAACTCGTGACGTGCCTTGGCAATCGACGTCCACTCGGATGCAAGCGTTTGGTGCTTGCTCGACGAAGCAGGCACGCAACTGGGAACCGGCCGAACGAAGACCTCGTCGCTCGCGTTGTGCGAGCTCGCCACCGAGCTCGGCAAGGATGGTGACCTGGTCGTCGGGCGGGAGGTCGGCACGCGCGAGCGCTTCTACGGACAATGGGACTATCGCCAAGGCGGTTACCACAAGCTCATAACGATCACCGCGACCAGCTTCGCGACCTCGGGCGCATACAACGACGTGCCGCAGACCGCCGCGCGGGCGCAACCGATGTCGAGCTCGAGCCCCATCGCTTCCTCGCGCATCTCGTCGGCCTCGTACCTCCGCCGGGCCAGCACCGGCTTCGATATTATGGCGTGTTCGCCAATCATCACGCGCTGCGTCCGAGAATCTTGCCCGCGCTCCTCTCGCTTTCCTGCGCGACCTCGCGTCAGACTTCCATAGGCCACAACGCCGCGTCGTCGATCCAGTTGATAGCAGTCGGCGCCCGGGTCTACGTAAGCCGCCCCATGACGCAGTGTGTTGTAAGAGGATCGCGATCTTGCGTGCGGTGGCGATCACGGCCTTTGCCTTGTCGATGCGCGTCGCGAGTCGTCCGTAGAAGTCAGTCCTCCGGGGATACGCTGATCACGAGCTCGGTCACTGTTCCTGGAGCAGCTCGCCAGTCGATATCCAGGGCGTCGATCACCTCCGTGGCAAGGGCACGACGGGTGGAGATGAGGCCCTGCTGTTTCCGGATGCCGTCGCGATAGTCGAAGGCGATTCCGTCAAGGCCGGTATGGGTGTTCGCGAGTCTCAAAGTCACACCGCGTCCGGGGTGACGCGTGATCGCAAGGGTCCATCCATCGTCGGGCCGCGAAACGACGAACTCCGAGAATGCCGCCAGCATGCGGCCCATCGCGAAACGCGCGCCGATTCGCGCGGCAAGCCACGCATTGGCGGCAGGATCGTTTCGCCGCCCATCCGACAAGCGCTGGACTCCACGCACTCGTTCAGGACCGCGGAGTGGTGGAGGAACTGCGGGCATCGGCACGCGCAAGCGGGGTAGACCCTTGCGTCGCCGGATCTGAGCGAATGCGGCCAAGATGCGGCGCACACGTTCGGTGCGCGGTAGCGCGTGTGGCAGCTCGGCGACTCCCATTTCAGCGAGCGGCTGGGCGACATAGTCGTCGAACTCGAACACCGATTCGGGCTGGCTCACCGACTCGGCCAGCCCGTCGACGACGCCACGGACCAGGTCGAGAGGCAGGCGACACCGCCCCGTAGACAAACAGTCGCGGAGCACAGCTTGCGCCACGCGGCCCCGGCGTGCGCGTCGTGGGTGCCGCAATGCCACCGCGAGCAACCGCATCGCTGGGTCGCTGCCGTCTTCGACAAGCACCCGGACCAACCCGAGCGGGTCGTCGAGTCGAGCAGGGGCTTCGCCGGCGAGTTCGGCCGCAAAGGATGTAAGCACGGCCTCGCGCCACCCCGGAAGGTCGTAGCGCGCGCATGTCTCGATCGCGTTCATCAACCCTTCGGAGGGGCCCTCAGCGATCGCTCCGCGCAATCGGCGAGCGATCTCGGCTGCACCCCATGCGCGATCGTCTGGGACGGCATGCGTGTGTTCGAGCAATGCGAGCAGCATTTCGACCCGAGCGGCAGGCGAGACGCGGCTGGCAAACCCCGCATCGATGGCAGGCAGGGCGGTGCGTCCGAACCGTCGCAAGAGTTGATGCGCGACAACCAGGGCCGACGTAGTGTCTCGACTCAGACGGGTTGTGAGCCATACCCGCTCGTCGGAGCGTTTGACCTGCGCCGCCAACAGACGGGCTCCGTTCGCGGAGAGCCCCGGTTCAGCCAAGATGACGCTGAGTACGCTCAGCGCGACCGCCCCCAGCGGTTCGCCAGGGTTCGTCGCGATCGAGAGCAGCGACGAGCGCCGGAACTGCGGCGAAGCCGGACTCGAACAGGGCATCGGCGGCCCAGCGTACGCAGACGATCGTCCCGCTGCGAAGGGTCTCGAGACGGGAGAGATCCTGCAAGACTCGTCTGGCGTGGGGCAGCGCGCGGTGCGGGTCGACGCGGCGCGACTGTGGGTCGTCCGCCCGC
>CADEGN010000545.1 GCA_902826865.1 uncultured Myxococcales bacterium | reverse complement strand
CCCAGAGCTGCGTTAGCCGCGCCAATCGATCAGAATCACTGTGTCGAGGCACTAGGTGGGTTGTGGGCCAAGGACCACGCGCAAGTCTACTTCGGCGAACAGCGAGTCCCCGGTGCGGACCCACATGGGAGCGAGCTGCTTGACGACCTGCACCTGCGTACGCCCGCCGGCGTGTTCGTCCATGGAGGTGCGTCGCCGATCGACCCCCACACGGTTCAGGTTCTTGGAAACGGCTGGGCACGCGACGCAACGGGCGTATGGAACCGGGGACGACGCGTCGAGGGGCTTGATGTGGCGACGTTTCGTCCCTCGCCGCTCGCGCTCGGATTGATGGAGGACGCCTCGACCGCTTATGACGACTACGCGAGCGTCCGCCCCGGGAATCCCCCCGCCGCCTGCGCCACGCTGGGTGGGGGGTACTGGCATGATGGCATGCACCTCTACTATCGCGCCGTGCAGCTCGGCCGGCTCGATGGGACGCCCGCCGTCATCGGTGATGGCTTTGCTCGCATCGGTGGCCAGCTCTACTTCGAAGGCGTCGAGCTGCGCTAGGTGAATCCTCCTACTGGTCGAACACGCGCGTGCCGAGCTGGTCCCGACTCGTTTCGGGGAAGCCCAGCCGCGTCATTCGTCAACGCCCGGACAGGTCGGGTCGGGCGCGGCACATTGCAACGTCACGTCTGCGTGCTCGTCTGGGCTCCCCGGTCGGCGCAATACCTCCGCCTCGGCCGCTGGCTCTCCGCCGCGTTGGGCCACGCACGCGGCGGACGCGGTAGTGGTGTGTAAGATGAAGCAGAGATCGGTCTGGGCGTCGGGCCACATGCCTTCGCTATTGCAGCTGGGCACCATGTACCGTCGAATACGGCCGTCGGCTGTCGGCATCGTTGCATAGGCGTCGCACCTGACCTGCACGCCGGCTGCCGCTTCGTCGACGTCTCCCAGGGAGAGTGTCACGCAGGTACGGTTTTCCTCCTCGGGCAGGAGCTGGGCACATGCCTTGTCCATCCACCCCCAGCGGCCGCGCATGCACACACAGGGGCGGCAGTCGTCTCCGGACGGCATCTTCTCTCCGTCGCGACAGCCTCCGCCGGCGTGGCGATCCGAGCAGGCGGTGGCGCCAACGCTACAAAAGACAAGGCTTGCGAGCGCGTAGCCTGTCGCCCACGCGGCGGCACGCGTGTCATCGCGTCGCGGTTTCGGGGCGCTCACGGCCGCCGCTACGTCGCACGGTTTGTTCATCGTTCGTCCCCTGGGCATACCGGCATTGCCACCGCGCACGTGAGTCGGACGCGAGCGTTGTCCGGGCCAGCCAGACGCTCTAGGTCGATCCGAAGTCGGATACCCGCGTCCGTCCCATCGCAGGGCACGGCCTCCGGCAGCGCGTCCAAGCACACGTCGGCCTCCGGAATCTCCCCGTTGGGAGTGCACGCGCGCACAACGAGGGCCTGCACAAAGGTGCTGGAAGTTCGGTAAGCCTCCGCGTTGCAGTCAAACTGAAGGCCCGGCATCGCGGGATCGGCGTCTGCCGGCTGGATACCATAGCAGACTGAGGTGGCCCCCGCGGCGAACTCCTGTGAGCACGCGAATCCGGTGGTTCGCCGATCATCGAGCTCGCACAGACACGAATCGCATTGCGCCTCAAGGCCGTCGATCTCCCGATCGATGCAGTGCTGTTCGGCGGGTCGAGGACCGCATCCGGCGACGAGCACCAAACTGACTCGGATGAACAGAACCCACAGAACCCGTGCGCGAGTCCCTGGGGTCCGGGCCGATGAATGCAACGGACTCGCAGCGGTGATTGGCGGCATGGGGCACTCAACACGCCGGTATTGGTTCCGCGAAGCTGCTCCAAGTGTCGCATATGACGTCCAGAACGACATGAGCCTTGAAGTAATCAAATCGCACGCCTGACGCGTCATGATTCGCCGGACCGCCGCCATATCGGCCAGAAAGCACAAAGTGGACCGCGTTGGCCGCGTACGTGTCGCTTCCCACGGCAAGAACGGGGCCCCCACTCATGCCGGCCGCCGTGGGATTACAGAAGTATGCGATATCGCTATCCTGGAATCCTCCGAAGCCGCCAAAACTCATGTAGCGAGCCTGCGCGTGGCCATCTCCAATCGGCATTCCTGGGTAGCCGAACAGCGTGAGAAACCTATCCTCATACCATTCCGCCGAGAAATCGTAACCGATGTCGAGGCGCGCCATGCTCGCCGTGTCAGGGTTGTCCTCAAGGAGGAGGATCGCAAGGTCGGCGCGAGCGCGGTTGTACTCCAGCCAGCGCAAATCAACGAACACCCCGTTGGCCGGGTAGCCGACATTGTCGCCAGGGCCATACCCGGGGAAGAAGTTGGCTCCCCCTCCATCTGCGAACACAGTTTTGTTCCCATCTACCAGCACGTGAGCCGCTGTTAGGTAACCGTACGGGTTTGGACCTTCGGGTCTTGGCCGATACGGCCGGATCAAGGCG
>CADEGN010000544.1 GCA_902826865.1 uncultured Myxococcales bacterium | reverse complement strand
CTCGGACACCACGAGTACCGTTTGGGCCGGACCGCGGCACGCGATCGCCACCTCGGGCACCACTTCCCAGCTCGGGTTGTCCAGGAGCGCCGCCACCGGCACGAGGGCAAGGTCGACCTTGCCCTCGGCGAGCGCGGTGGCACATTGCGCCGGCAGCGTCTCTTCCACCGCGAACATCGCCCTGAGTTCGCCGAGCGGCGCCACGAGGGGCCGAGCGTTGAGGAACGAGACGGCGAGGGTGCGCAGCGGCGTGGTCACGGGCCTCCCCTCACTGCACCTGGGCGAGGTTCACGCGGTTGGCGTGGCGCGAATACGGCACGCTGGCATCGACGCGAATGCCCTCGAGCGGCGCACCGTCGTCTTCCCACAGGACGTTGTACAGGGTGTCGCGCTCGACGGCCTGACGGCCCGCTTCGCGAATGAGCCGGACGAGATCAACCCGCGCCAGGGTCTGCGGCGTCTCGGCGCCCGCCATGTGATAGATTTTCTCTTCTTGGACGGTGCCGTCGATGTCGTCGGCGCCGAAACTCTGGGCGATCTGGGCGGTTTTCACCCCTAGCATCACCCAGTAGGCCTTGATGTGCGCGATGTTGTGCAACATCAGGCGCGCGACCGCGTACGTCCGCAGATCGTCGATGCCGGTCGGCGCGGGGAGCTTGCCGAGATCGTTGCCATCGGGGTGAAACGCGAGCGGGATAAAGGTCTGAAACCCGCCGGTCTCGGCCTGCAAGGCCCGCAGTCGCAGCATGTGATCGACCCGCTCTTCGATGGTCTCGATGGTTCCGTAGAGCATCGTCGCGTTGGTCCGCAACCCGAGGCGATGGGCCGTGCGATGGATCTCGAGCCACTCCTCGGCACTCGCCTTGTCGCGACAGATCTTCTGGCGCACGCGCGGGGCGAAGATCTCAGCCCCGCCGCCCGGAAGGCTGCCTAGGCCCGCATCGATCAGCTCGCGCAGCACCTGCTCGTAGTCCTTGCCGTAGCGGCGGGCGAAGTCGTGGATCTCGACCGCGGTGTAGGCCTTGAGGTGGATATCCGGGCGTTCGGCCTTCAGCACCCGCAGGGTGTCGAGAAAATACGACCACGGCAGATCCGGGTGAAGGCCGTTGACGATGTGGATCTCGGTGATCCGCTGTCCGCGACGCTCGACCAGCTTGCCGCGGATCTCATCGAGGCCCATCGTGTAGGCCTGAGGCATGCCCGGCTGCAGCCGCGCAAACGAGCAGAACTTGCAGTCCGCGTGGCAGACGTTGGTGGCGTTGATATGGAAGTTGACGTTGAAGTACGTGCGGTCGCCGTGGAGGCGCTCGCGCACACGATTGGCCAGGCTTCCGAGCGCGCACAGATCGGGATGGCGGTAAAGAACAACGCCATCGTCGAGATCGAGCGGGACGCCGGCGTCGACCTTGGCCGCGATGGTGGCGAAGCGATCGGCGCGCGGGGTCATGGTCGACGCTCCGTGATGATGGCGACGGGTTGGCCGGGGGGAAGCAAGCCGGCGTGGCGCACCAAGGTGGCGAGGCCGGCGAAGCTGGTCTCGTCGGGCCGGGTCACCCCGCAAAGGGGCAGGCTGCGATCGGGGCTGATCGGTCCGGCGAGGGTGTCGGCACCGAAACCAAGTGCGACCTGGGCCAGGCGGATCCCGAGCAGGTCATGTCGTGCGACTACGCGGACGCGCGCAGGCAAGAGCACCCGCGCGGCCGCGATGCACCACAGCCGATGCAGGCCCGCGGTGGTCCGCGAAAACGGCGCGATCGAAACCTCGGCGGGCTCGCGCGCTACGAGTTCGACGAGTCCGCGTGCCCAGGCGGCGCGGGCCTCGTCGGTCGCGTCGACGTGCACGAGCAGCTCGTCGCCGGGGCGCAAGCTCGCCGTCGGCCAGGCGTCGAGCTGCTCGAGTCGACCGTCGCGCACGAGTGCAGCCTCCGGCAGGTCATCGCCGGCGCGGGCCTCCACCGCGGCGATCCGGATGTGGCGTCCGAACCAGGTATCCCGACGCACGCGGGCGCGCGCGGCCGCGACCAGCGGCTCGTGGATCCACGACAAGACGAGCTCGGGAGCGGGGGCCTCGAGCAACGGTAGTGGCGGCGTGGCACCGCCCGGCTTCGCGGGCAACAGGTCGGTCATGAGTCTCCCCAGCGGCGGAGGATCGGCAGGTTCACGCCTGCGCGATCGAGGGCACGCACAATGACGGTGTCGATGGCCTGTTCGAGGCTGGAGACACCGGCGTAAAACGACGGGACGGCCGGTAACACGATCGCACCCGCCTCCGTGACCGCCGTCATTGCGCGCAGGTGCACGAGCGACAGCGGGGTTTCGCGCGCGAGGAGCACGAGGTGGCGGCGCTCCTTGAGCGCGACATCGCAGGTCCGCGCGATGAGATCGCCGCCGCCGCCGTAGGCCACGCGGGCCAACGAACTCATCGAGCACGGCGCGACGATCACGGCGTCGGCCGGGTTCGAGCCCGAGGCAAATGGTGCCGGGCGTGATCGACCGCTGGTGTCACGAG
>CADEGN010000543.1 GCA_902826865.1 uncultured Myxococcales bacterium | reverse complement strand
TTGAATCTATGTTACGCAACCCATCCACCCGTCACGTTTCCGCTGAACCAGCACACCACCAAACGCCCGAAGGCCGCGCCAACGAACCGGACGCGGCCTCCCAGGGGACGATCGTCGTGACCGGTGTGCGTGCTCAGTTCGGCCAGACGCACAGGATGTTTCCAGGGGACTAGGCGATCAGCGGCGGCCCGCGCGAGCATAGCTCGCGTGAGCCGTCTGCTGCAACGGCTTGTTGGACGGCGCTCGGTACAACCCGGGTACATCGGTAACAGGTGTCCGGGTACATCGGTGACACGTCTGCACAATCGTGCTCGGAGACGAGCGCGATGGCATGGACGGAGACGAACCCCGTGACGAGCGCAGACGATTTCTGGCCGACCACGCGTCGGGGCACTGGACGATGGTCGAGCTGTGCGAGAGGTACGGCATCAGTCGGAAGACTGGGCACGCGCTCGTGCGCCGCTTTCCTCTGGAGGGGGAGTCCGCGGTCGAGGAGCGGAGCCGGGCGCCGAAGAGCTGTCCGCAGCGAACGCTCGACGAGTTCGAGGCGATGATCGTCGCCGAGCGAAAGGCCCGGCGGTGGGGCGCACGGAAGCTGCTGCGCGTGCTCTCCGACCGACACCCGAGCATCGTTTGGCCCGCGCGCAGCACGGTCGACGAGATTCTGCTGCGCTCCCGTTGCTCCGAGTCTCCCTTCTTCTCGACCCTCCGGGGAACTCGGGGGCGGTAGACGCTGCGTCCCGCCGATCTGTGCGCGCCGCCGCCGGGATGGGGTGCCCGGCCGAGGTGACTCACCCCTCTGGGATCGGCTCCGTGTACGTTTCGAGGTCGCCGCCGCCCACTTCGTAGAGCGACTCACCGTCGGCGGCCCAGAAGTGATTGAACGCGCCGAAGCCCATGCCCTCGACCGCCGAACCGGTGGTTCCCGCGTAGGCGAACAGATTCTGCTGGACCCAACCGTCGTTCGGGTCGAGGCGATACTGGCCGATGAAGTCACTCGTCATGTCGGAGACGTAGACGTAGGGGATGCCAGTGTTGGGATCCGTAACGACTTCCAGGCCATCCATGTGGTCGCCGGCGAGCGACGGGAACCGGAACGCGAGGCCCCACTCCTCGGTTTCCTCGTCGTACTGGAACACCCGACGCTCTTCTTCGTTAGAAGCGTACCATACGCCGTTGACGTCGTCGTAACCGATCTGTGCGAAGTACGACACCCAGTCAGGCGAGGTCGTGAGCACCGAGCTCGCACCTCCGAAAAGGTACTCTGTGATGCTCGTCCCGCCGACGTAGATGCGATCCTCGAGCGCATAGATCTCCGAAGCGCCAATCGACACCGCCACGTCCGGGATGGTCATCAGATGGAGCAGCGTGCGCTGTTCGATCGGGCCGGCCTCGTCAGGGTTGTCGGGGTGCTGGTTGGGCTCGATCTCCCCATCGTTGTCGGAGTCTTCAATGCTGACCTGATACACGTCGACCGACGTGCCGAGAATCCCGGAGACGTAGATCAAGTCGCCGAAGCAATCGACATCGGAGCCCGGGGCGAAACCGTCGCTCGCCCGGAAGTCCGCATACTGGAAGTAGGTGCCCGTTGGCGCGATGCCGCCAAGGGGCTCGAGGACCTCGCAGCTTCCCGACGCACCGTTGCAGCCCTCGCCTGCCACCGGATCGCAAAGCTCGATCTCCTTCCAACCCGGCGGACTCGCATCGGTGTCGCACTCCATCACCCGCGGGCCGGAGCAATGAAATTGCCCCTCGGTGCACACCACGCAGCCCTCGCCGGCGAGGCAGATGTTTGGCTTGCACATGTCGACCGACACGACCTTGCCGGCGCCATCGCACTCGATCGCGTTTCCGTCGTCGCAGTAGATGCCCGCGGGCTTCGTCTCGCACGGTTCGTGTTCGACGACGCCATTGACGTCGTATTTGGGACCATCGGCGGCCCCGGTTGACTCACCCGCCAGGGTGTCGGCGTTTGTGCCGTTGGTCGTGCCTGGCTCGGGTGTTCCAGACGACCCCAGCGAGCTGGCCGAGCTCGACCCCGGATCGCTGGTTTCTTGCTCGACCGCGGGTCGCCCCCCGCATCCGATCGAGCAGACAACCACGAACGGACCCCAGCTGAAACGTTGCATACCCGGTCTTCTCCCGCCTGATCTCGCTGTCTTGCCGCCCGTCGCGCCGCAGCCCTGTTTCCGCCGAGCGTTTCCGTAACCTCGTCCATGGCTGACGGCCCCGCGGCCTTCGCCGCCGAGGTTCGATTGCCGTCCAGGCCCGGGCTCTGCGGCAAGTCAGCCCGTTGGGCTCGGCTCGGTCAACTTGGAGTCGCCGCCGCCGCCGATCTCGTACACCTTGGTCGCCGCCGGTCCCCCGATTGTGTAGTTCTCCGCGATTCCAGGCCCTTGCCCCCCCGGCGTGGGCGGGGGACGCCGCTAGGAGCGTGACCCCGTAAGGGGTCTCGCTCCTCCGTGCCCGTGCCCGTGCCCTGTACCCTTGAGCGGTGCGACAGATCGTCGGGA
>CADEGN010000542.1 GCA_902826865.1 uncultured Myxococcales bacterium | reverse complement strand
CGTCGGGCACCCCCGGACGGATTAACACCGCCGAGAACTCAACGAGCTCCGAACGCGCGCCCACGCTGCGCCTTCCCGCCACGCCGACCACGGACGTGGATTCCCCCCAGCGTCGATCGCTGCGCGACAGCGGGACTCGCCGGACCACCCGAACTGCGCTTCCGCTGCCGGAGGTCCTCCGCCACGGCCCCCTCACCACGGCGGGCGCCGTGAGACCCCCGAGGCCCGAGACGCCACCCCTCCCCCAGCTGACGCCGATCCCAACCACCACACCCCTCATCGCGGTTGACCTCGATCCGGCGGACCCCGTCGCAGAGGTCGCCGACGAGTTGGCCACGATTGCGCACCCGCAAACGGCGTCTGTCGCCGACGACGGCCCGGTTGCGTCGGCCGCTTCAGTCGCGGGGACCGCCCCGGTGGCCGCTAGCGGCGGGCACGTCGTGGACATTTCGCAAACTCCCGCCGCCTCGCAAACTCCCGCCGCCTCGCAAACTCCCATCGCTCGGCAAACTGCCACCGCCTCGCAAACCGCCGGCAATGCCTCCGAAGCGGGTGCCGTCTCACCGACCCACGCTGCGAGTACGGCCGCCTTCGCGAGGACCGGGGACCGGCCGCCAACCTACGTCCCCCGTGTCGTCCCCGCCCTCAAGACCGCTCCAGCGCGGGCAGCAGGAACTCCCTTGCTGGAGCGTCCGGGCGCGCGTCACATCATGGTCGCCGTCATCGTCCTCGCCGCGTTCGCGCTGTCGATCGGCGGATCGCGGTCGCGGGCCACGGCGCCTCAACCCGCGGCGACGGACACACCGACGCCGCAGCAGAGCAACACCGCGCTCGCGCTGGTCGCAGAGGCCGGGCCCCCCGGTTCGCCCACCGCGGCGCAACGGGGCGAAGCTGCGGTGCCGTCACTCCCAGAAGAAGCGCGAGCCGAGCCCACGGCAGCGCCCATCGCTGCATCGCCGCCCGGCCCACCGCTGGTGGAATCCGAGCGACCGGCGAGCCCGCCCGCGGTGCCCGTTTCCTCCCGGGCGCCCGCCGAAACCCCCACGGCGGCCGATACGCCAGCACCGGTTCACGCCTCGGCGCTCGCCGAAGTTCGACCGGCGCCACGCACCCGCGAGCGGGCGGCGGCGAGCAAGCGGCGCGCGCCGAAGCAGCCACCAAGCGAGGGCAGTCAAACCGAATCGCCGACCAAGCCGCCACCGCCCGCGCCCACCGTCACGCCGGTCGCCAAGCGAGCTCCGGAGCCTCCGCGCGACGCCAACTCACTGCTCGCGGAGGCGCAGAAGGCCTACGCCGAAGGAAGATACGCGGCCGCTCTCAAGGGCGCTCAACGCAGCCTCGCGCTCCGTTCCAGCGCGGCGGCGGCGAAACTCGCCGTGCTCTCTGCCTGCGCCCTCGGCAACGCGGAGGCGGCCAACCGCGCCTTCACAAAGGTGCCGTTTGGTCAGGGCTTGAGCCTGCGCAACGCGTGTCGCGCCCGCGGCGTCCGCCTCGCGATCTAGCGGTGCATCCCACCGATCCCCGACCAGTTATCGCAACGGCAAGTCTCAGCAGCCCGTGGCTGCTAGGGCCGACAACGCAATCGTAGGGCCACGACCGCGGCCCAAGCCACGAACGGCACCAAGACCGGGACGTGCCCGAGCCAGATGTGCACGCCGTGCACGATCGGGCAATGTAGATACACCGCGAGGCCCCCGACGAGCGCCGCCCCGAACGCAAATGCCAGCTCAACGGCCGTGGAACCCGACGCGTCGCGACGCAACAAGCGGGCGGCAAGGGCAGCCGGCAACGCGGTCACCACGGCATAGGCGAAGCAGCCAGCCGCGCGGGCGAAAAGGTCGTCGCCGGCGCCGGCGAGCGAGCGCGGATCCGCGTGATGCGCGGCTGGAAGGCTTGCGAGGATGGGCAGCACGACGGCCGCGAGCATGAGCGCAAGCTGGCGACCCCGTGCGGGTGCGCGCTGCATCGGCCACAGCGCGACGACCAGCATCCCGCCGGCCGCGAGCGCCAGCGCCGCGATCTCGAGCGCCATCCGAAACCCGGGATACACGCCGACATCCGGCCGACGTGACGCGAGCGCAACCATGAGCGGCACCACAGCAGCGACAGTGAGCGCAATCAACCATCGCAACCGCGTCGGGCGGCAGCGTAACCACGCCCGCAGGCCGCGCTCGCCGTCGACACGCGCGACGGTGGACTCGAGCAGTTGCTGCAACGCCGGGTCCACGGCTACTCCATCTCCTGGTATGCGGGCAGGTCCGCGGCGGTTACCCCCGCACCCTCGAGGATCTCGCGCAACCGTGCGTAGGACCGATGTGCGCGTACCTTGACGGCGGTGTGCGTGGCGCCGAGCGTTTGCGCCACCTCGCGAAACGGCATGCCCTCAAACCAGTGGAGCATGATGACCTCGCGCTGGGGCTCGGGCAACGACGCCACCGCGGTGCGGAGCTTGTCTGCGATGAACCAAGCGTCAGGATCGTCGCCCGGCGCGCGAGGCTCCGACGCCTCGTCCCCAAACGGAGCCT
>CADEGN010000541.1 GCA_902826865.1 uncultured Myxococcales bacterium | reverse complement strand
GCACGAAGATGAGCAACAGGGCGAGCGGGATGACCAGCGTCAGGCGCTCCGTCGCGGCCTGGAGGTGCTCGAACTGCCCGCCCCATTCGAGGCGGTACCGAGGCGGGAGTGGAACCGCCCGATCGACCCTGCGCTGTGCATCTGCGACGAACGACGCGATGTCGCGGCCGCGCACGTTCACCTGAACAGTGACGCGTCGTTCGAGGTCCTCGCGACCGACCTGTGCCGGCCCTGTCTCCTCCTCGAGGTCGGCGACCTGCGAGATCGGCACGGTCTGTCCGGCGCTCGCCGCGACGGGGAGCGACTCGAGCAATGAGAGGTCGCGGCGCGTCGCCGGATCGAAGCGGACCTCCACTGCATACCGGAGGCTTCCCTCGTAGACCTGCGTGACCTGAATCCCGCCGAGCGCGGCGACCGCGTCGAGGACGTCTTGTACGCGCACCCCATAGCGAGCCGCGGCCTGTCGGTCGACGTGAACACGAAGCATCGGGAGGCCACTGATCTGCTCGGCTCGGACGTCTTGTGCACCGGGCACTTCTCGAAGGACGCGCACCAGTGCCTCCGAGCGCTCACGAAGTACCTCGAGATCCTCACCGTAGAGCTTCAGCGCGATGTCGGCGCGCGAGCCCGCGATGAGCTCGTTCATCCGCATCTTGATGGGTTGGGAGAAGCCGAAGACGATGCCTGGAACGTGCTCGCGAAGCGACTCCTCCATCGCCTCGACGAGCTCCTCTCTCGTGCCGTATCGCCAGGTATCACGCGGCTTGAGCGCTACGAGGACGTCGGTCATCTCGACGCCCATCGGGTCCATGGCGATCTCGGAGCGCCCGGTCTTGCAGACCACGGTCTCAACCTCCGGAAACTCGCGCAGGGCTCGCTCGAGCGCCGTCGTTTGCCGTGTGGCTTCGGTGAGGCTCGTGCTCGGGAGTCGATAGACCTCAAGCGCGATGGCACCCTCGTCGAGCTCGGGAATGAACTCGGCGCCGCGCGTCGCCGCGACGCCAATCGCGCCGGCGAGCAGCCCGACCGCGACGCTGACGGTCGCGACGCGGTGACGCAGGACCACGTCGAGCGCGCGAGCCAACCGATTGCGAAGCGCCGTGATCACTCGCCCCTCCGACTCCTTCGGATGGAGCGGCAGCATCAGCGAGGCGAGGACCGGCGCCAGCGTGATGGACAGGACGAACGCGGCGGCAAGCGCGAAGACGACTGTGAGCGCCATCGGCCGGAACATCTTCCCCTCGATGCCCTCAAGCGTGAGGATTGGGAGGTAGACGATCGCGATGATGAGCTCTCCGAAGGCCGTGGCGGTTCGCACCTCGAGCGAAGAACTCAAGACCAGCTCGTCGCGCTCCGCGGGCGTCAGCGCGCGACCCAAGGCATGGGAGCGCTCACTCATGCGCCGCACGGCGTTCTCGACGATGATGACGGCGCCGTCCACGAGCAGACCGAAGTCGATGGCCCCGAGGGACATCAGATTCCCGGACAGCCCCGCTGCGCGCATCCCGAGAAAGGCGACCAGCATCGAGAGCGGAATCAGACTCGCCACCACCAGGCCCGCTCTCAGGTTCCGCAAGAACAGAAAGAGGACGACGATCACGAGGAGGCCGCCCTCGGCGAGATTCCTGGCGACGGTGGTGATCGTGCTCCGAATCAGCTCGGTACGGTCGTAGAAGGGGGCGATGGTGACGCCTTCGGGCAGCGTCGGCTGGATCTGCGCGACGCGCGTCCGCACGCGATCGACGACCGCGCGCGAGTTCTCTCCGAGCATCATCATCACGACGCCCGCGACGATCTCGCCGTTGCCGTCTCGCGTGACTGCGCCGTGGCGAACCGCCGGTGCGAACGCGACGCGGCCGAGGTGTCGAGCCAGAATGGGGGTCCCGTCGTCGCCGTTGGCGATCACCGTGTCGCCCAGGTCGTCGAGCGTCCCGATCAGGCCGTCGCCCCGCACCAGGAGTTGCTCGCGATGGCGCTCGATGTACGCGCCTCCGGCGCTCCCGTTCGAGCGTTGGAGCGCCTCGATCACGTCGCGGAGAGACAAGCGGTGCGACTGGAGCAGGGCCGGATCGAGTTCGAGCTGGTAGGTCCGAAGCTCGCCGCCGAACGTGTTGATCTCGACGACCCCAGGCACGCTCTTGAGCTGCGGTGAGATGTACCCTTCCAGGATCGACCGCAGCTCCATCGGCGAACGGCCCGGGCCCCGTACCTCGAACTGGTAAACCTCGCCGAGGCCGGTGGAGAGTGGCGCGATCTCCGGAGTGCCGTACCCCTCCGGGATCGCGTCGCGTGCCTCCTGGAGTCGCTCCGCGACGAGTTGACGTGCGCGGAAGATGTCGGCGTCGTCCTCGAAGACCACCGTGACCTGCGACAGTCCGAACTTCGACACGGAACGAAGGTCGGTGACCTGAGGCAGACCGCTCATCGAGCGCTCTACGGGGACGGTCACGAAACGCTCGACCTCGAGCGGTCCAAGCGCGGGCGCGTTCGTCAGGATCTGCACCTGGACGTTCGTGATGTCCGGGACTGCATCGATCGGAA
>CADEGN010000540.1 GCA_902826865.1 uncultured Myxococcales bacterium | reverse complement strand
GTACCCGAATTGGCGCCGGTCTTGTTCGCCCCTTTGCGCCGCCGACGACCGCGGTCATCGCCCGGCGCCGACGCGACGGTGATCGGCGCCGATGGCTCGCGCAGCCACTGGCGAACCAATCGCTCGAGCTCGCGCCCTCCCCCAGCGTCGGCGATCGCGATCGCGTAGGCGCCGTGGCGCACGACCAGCTCGAGTAGACGCGCCCGCGCCTGTGGGACCTGCAAGCGCGGCTGCAGGGGGAAGATCGCGTCGTGCTCGAGAACCGCGCCACTCGGATCGACCACCACCACGCGGCAGCCGCCCTGGAACCCGGGATCGATCCCGATCACCGGCCGGTGGCCATACGCGGGCGCGAGCAGCATGGGCCGCAGGGCGTCGGCGTACTCGGCCACCGCGTCGCTATCGGCACGCTCCTTGAGCATCCGCCGGACGCCCGCGCGCACAGCTTTTCCGAGCCCGTATTGCCATGCCTCCTGCAGCGCAAGGCTAATCTGCTCCCCCGCCGGATCGTCGCAGATCCCGAGCAGCGCCCGAGCCTCCTCAAACAAGGCCGTCTCGTCGGCCTCGAGCTCCACCGCGAGCAAGCCTTCGCGCTCGCCGCGAGACATCGCGAGCAAGTGGCCGTGGGTTATCTGGCCGCAACTCTCGGCCCGCTCGGTCAGCTTGAGATACCGACCGGCCTTCTCGCGCCGCTCGGGTACCACGTGGGCCGCCAGCTTGGCGTGGGCGATGAGCTGCCGCCGCAGGGCGATCCGGAGTACCGGCCATTCTGCGATCCGCTCGGCGCAGATCGTCCGCGCGCCGGCCAGGACGTCGTCCAGCGTTGGAAACGCCTCGGACGTCCGCGCCATCGCCAACGCGAATGGATCGTCAGCGAGCGCAGCATTGGCGGCCTCTGCCCCGTCCGCGCGCGTGCTCGCGCCATTGTTCACGTCCTCGCCGTGCTTCGCCCCGACCTCGGCAGCCGTACCCTCGCCAGCCGCGTCGTCACCGGTGGCGTTCGTCTCGACGACCGACTCCGTCTCGGCGTGGGTCGCGGTCGAATCTGCCGCTTCGTCCTGGACATCCTCGTGCTCTTCCGCGCCCGGACGATCGCCGCCGCCGCCGCGCCGCCATCCGCTCGCGGTTGGATCGGCGAGGGGGCCCCGCGTGCCCACCCGAAGAAACGCATCGGCAACCTGCTGCAGGCCCGCACCGCGGGCCTTCGCCGCCGGACCCCGCTTGCGTCGCCGCAGCAGCAGCCGAACATCCTCTAGATCCAGCGCGTGCTCCGCGTTGCGCACGACCTCGTCGAGCGCGTCCGAAGTCCACGCGCGCTCGCGCAGCTCGTCGCGCAGTTGCTGGCGCTGAAACTCGAACGCGGCCGCGCGGGCGGCCGCACCTTGGATCCGCTCGAGCTCGGCGATACCGAGGCCGTCGACCCGGTCGGGTCGGTGGCGAGCGATGAACGCCGGCTGCGCCCCTTCCGCGAGCAGACCGAGGGCCGCCGCCACGGATTCCGGACGCAACCCCAACGCACGCGCGATCGGGGGCGCCAGAGCCTGCGGGGATAAGGCGGCGCGAACGGCTTCTACGTCCATGACGGGCGCACGACCTTACGGAGCGGACCACGCGGGGTCAATCCCCTATCGGTGACCGCCGGAACCGCACGCGGTGTGGAAAGACCGCGGCGTTTGGGTCCGTCGGCCGTCCTCCGCGCCCCGGCGACCCCCAACACGGGAACCGGATGTGCCCCGCGAAGGTTGACGGGCCGACGCGCATCGCGTAGAACCCCGGCACCGCGCTGCGGGGTGGAGCAGCCAGGTAGCTCGCCGGGCTCATAACCCGGAGGTCATAGGTTCAAATCCTGTCCCCGCTACTACGCGAAACGTCGGCTAGGTGATCCTGGCCGGCGTTTTCGCATTTCTGGCCCGATCGTATGGTGCGCCTGCGATCGGCACCGCGATCAAGCGGGCTTCCTCGGGATCGCGGCGCTGAGTTCCTGCTGTACCCCCGCCCGCGGCTTGGCGTAGCGCGCGATGCAGTGGTCGAGGATCCCCTGCATGTGATCGGCCAGCTCCGCGCCCGCCGCATCGAGACCGGCGACTTGGCAGGCCGCAACCGTGGGGCTGTCGTTGCTCACGCATGCGACCGTCGCCATCGCCAGCTCATCGTCGCGATTGGCCTGCCACTTCGCCAACGCGTCGCCACTTCCTAGGCGCTGGACGAAGCGATCCTGGGCGTCGGTCACGGCCTGGCAGGCATCGGCGAGCGCGCGCTTGGGGCGTTTGTCCGGAGCGACAGCGATCGCCGCGATCTGTTCGCGGATCTTCTCGGCGGCATCCGCCTTCGCTTTC
The DNA here is from genome assembly GCA_902826865.1 of uncultured Myxococcales bacterium. Taxonomy (GTDB): domain Bacteria; phylum Myxococcota_A; class Polyangia; order Nannocystales; family Nannocystaceae; genus Xiheibacterium. The sequence continues at coordinate 221 of CADEGN010000540.1, read as the reverse complement.
TCCTCGGCGGCGCGCTTGGCCTTGCGCGCGTCTGCCTCGCGCTTGTCGGCCTCGGCGTCCACCGGTTTATCCACGTTCGCGATCGCTTCGCTCCGTCGCGAGTTGTCGCAACCGGAGACGAGCAGGACGGCCAAGATCCATCGATGTCGCGCCATGGTTGCGGAGCATAGCCCGACGAGCCGTCCCAGGATCGCGAGGGCGCGCTCGTAAACCGGAGGACC
>CADEGN010000539.1 GCA_902826865.1 uncultured Myxococcales bacterium | reverse complement strand
CCTTCGGCGATGTTGTGCAGGCGCAGGCGTTGCCGCCGTCACCGTCAGCGGCGGCACTTGTGCCGGTCGTCGAGACACCGCTCTCCTCTTGCGCGGCCGTCGTCGGGTCGACGCCGCCCGAGGTGCCACCGGTGCCGCTGGTGCCACTCGTGCCGCCCGTCTGACCCGTGCCACCGCTCTCGCTTTCGCCGCTGCCCGTCTCGTCGTCGCCGCCGCTCTCGCCGTCTTCGAGCGTGAACTCGAAGGCCCCGATGTCGTAGGCCGCGTCCTGCGGGCGAGGGGTTCCGTTGATGTCGGTCTCGACCTCAGGGACGGTGACGCCAGCGTCACGTGCCGGGGAGTCGGGCAGCAGACGGAAATCTGCCGCGGCGGCATCCTCGACCATCGGATCGTCCTCGAAGTTTGCCTCGAGCGTTGTGTCTGTGGTGTTGTTGGCGATCTGCGCGTCACTGTTGCCCCACACGAGGTTGTTGACGACGCTCGCGTTCTCACTCCCGCTGTTAGCATCGCCGACTTTGATGCCGTAAGTCTCATTGCCGTAGACCGTGTTGTTGGCGACAAGGGTGTCGACGGCCCCGTAGTTTAGGGAGACGCCGGCGTGATTGGCGTAGACAACGTTGTTGTAGAACTGGTTGTTCTCGCCCTTCGAAATGATGACAGCAGGGGCATTGCGCAAGGTTTCGGGGTCTGACGGGTGGTAGTAGCCCGAGCCGTTGGCGTAGAAGATGTTGTTGCGGATAACGTTATTATCGACGCCGCCGGTGCTCTGATAGAGGTGGATGCCGAAGCCGCCACAGTCGTGGATGGTGTTGCCTTCGTAAAGGCCGCCGATCCCGTCGTAGGAGCCGCCGCCGTAGATCCCGTACAACCTGATATCGTGGATCTCGTTGCCGATAATCTCGCATCCTGCCCCGCCCTGGATACCTAGGGGCCCGTTCAGAATCTCGTTGCCAAGGACACGAATATGGCGCGCTGCGAGTCCCTCACCCGCGTTGTTCGTGTACCTGTCGATCTTCATGACGTAGTTCTGCACGTTGACCCCATCGAGGATCAGATGGCTCACCTCGATGTATCGCGCGCCGACGCTGAACCACACCACGAAGGATCCGTCGGGCGGTCGAAGGACGACTTGCTCATCGGGGTAGCTTGAGTAGCGCGTCATGGCCGCCATCGACATGCCGTTCGTGAAGGTGAAACCGGCTTGGCCGTGGTGCATCGCCTCGGTGTACGTACCCTCTCGAATGAGCAGCGTGTCACCGGCATCGAGGCGGTTCGAGCCTTCGGCGATGGTTCGGACCGGCGCATCCTCGCTTCCGTCGTTTCCGTCGTTCCCGCGCGTTCCGTCGACGTAGTACGTTGCGGCCGTGGCATCCGCCGGCCAGACGATCGCCAACGTCGCGATGGGAATGGCAAGATGCTCCCATCGCGGCCTCAAGCAGGCAGCGTGGTGTGCAGACTTGGGGTCGAGGGATGGCGAAACGGTCGCCGGCGGCTGGGTTTCAGGGTGGTACGTCATTTCGTTTGTTCCTGGCGCTCAGCGGTTCGCAGTGCCGCTGAGCGCAGCTGAGAACGTCGCGGCTAATCCCTCGGGCAGGCCTCGAATGCGCCTATGTCGATGCCGGCCCCTTGCGGGCGCTGGCGCCCTTCGTGGTCGTGGTCGGGGGCGGCGTCGAGCACACCAGCGTCGATCGCGGGCGAATCCGCGGCGAGGTGGAAATCGGATTCCTCCGCATCGACAAAGCTCGGGTCCGCGGCGAGATTGTCACTCGCGTCATATTGGTCGGCGCTGCCATTCGTCAGGTTTTGCGCGTCGTATATGTTGTTGCGAAACACGTGCCCGCCGCTGGCGTTCAAGAACGCGATGGCGGCGTCGCCGGCGTTGCTGAAGAATATGTTGTTTTGAATCGTGGCGTTCTCGGTGCCCGACGACCACAAGATGATCGCGGTGCGGTTGACCTCGAACGCGATCGTGTTGTTAGAGATCAGGAAATCTGTCGCGCCAGCGAACTCCGGACCTGCATGCTTCTCAGGGTCATATCCCCGTCCAGCGAGCTGGATCCCATAGCCGGTATTGGCGAAGATGACGTTGTTGGTGATGGTGACCTCGGAGCCCGAAAGGTATAGCCCGTGTTCTTTGTTGCTGCTGCTGTCCGGGCCGTTGCGGGCGATCGCGTTGCCGTCGATCGTGACGCGAGCACCGTTGCCGAGGATCCCCTGATTGCGATTGTCATGGATCCAGTTATTGCGGATGGTGACGTCGTGCGCGTTGTAGATCTTGATGCCATCGTGGCCATCCCGAAGCTCGAGACCCTCGATGACGATGTGGCCGATCCGCGTGTTGAAACCGGTCGAGGCCTGGAGTAGCACGCTGTGGACCGCGGACTGTCCGGGCTCGATGGCCGGGTTATGCCCAGGCTCGTTGCGAAGCGTGATCGGTGCGTCTGGCTCGCCGGAGCGGGAGAAATGCGCGGTCTCTTCATACACGCCGTCACGCACACAGATCGTGTCGCCCGGGTCCGCGGCGTCGATGCCGGCGTTAATCGTTGCGAACGGATCCGCCATACTCCCGG
>CADEGN010000538.1 GCA_902826865.1 uncultured Myxococcales bacterium | reverse complement strand
GGACTGTCCAACCAGGAGGGTTCTCGGATGCGGATCGATCGCGCAAACCAGTTTTGTGTTCTGCTGTTCCTGTGCGGCTGCGTAACCCGCGAAGGAGCCGCCCCGGCGGAGAGCGGCTCTTCGTCGGGCGGCACGGCGGCGGAATCTGACGGAGGGGCTGACGCCGGAGCCGACGACGTATCGGTATCTGCGCCGGCGCCGACGATGCTGCTCGACCCGAACTGCCAGGCCGCTTCGTGTTGCACGCTGGCGTCGAAGATCACGGGCACGAGTGCCGGCGAGACCCTCAATGGCACTGCAAATGCGGAGTGCATCGTTGGCCTCGGTGGCAACGACACCCTGAATGCCCTCGGGCAGAACGACGAGGCGTTCGGTGGCGATGGGAACGACAACATCTTTGGCGCCGCGGGTGTGGATACCATCTCGGGCGGGATCGGAGCCGACGTGCTGCGCGGTGACGCCGGCAACGACGTCATCTACGGCGGTCGCGACAACGACGACATTCAGGGCGGTGCCGATGCCGATACGATCTACCCCGGAATGGGAGCTGATCTCGTCAACGCTGGCGACGGCAATGACCGCGTCGTCGTCCTCGACGTGTGCGAGCTCGCCAGCGGCGAGAGCCTAATCGGCGGCAACGGCACCGATACGCTCGAGCTCCCGATGCCGGCCGCCGATCTTGCCCAGTACGGCGTCACGATCTCCGGATTCGAGACGGTGACGATGGTCCCCGACCGCAACTGCGAAGCCGAGTGCCGCACGCCTTGCAACCAAGTGGACCCCGCATTCGCGAATTGGACGGACCCCACCGTTTGGAGCGTGGACACCGCCACTGGGATCCGCTTTCGAAAGACGACGGCGGCCGAACGAACCGCGAATTCTTGGTTGCGTGGCACCTACCTCGTCGAAGACGGCACGATCGTCGCGGCTGCGGCTGCGGGCGGCAACACCCTGAACCTTCGACTGCCGCTCACCGACACGACGCTACAAACGGTATCGCTGAACCGAAACGGAACGACTGCATACGTCTCGAAAATCTCGCGGAAGGTCGTGGCGGGGAGCCTGCAGTCCGCGGTGACTGTTCCGACGGTCCACACGTACATGCAATCGGGCATCAACCTCACGAATCCACGGCCGGTCAACAACGCCTGGCTCGCGGGCTTGACCACCAACGACGGCGAGATCCTGATCGAAGGCACCCACAACGCGCGACGCCTGCGGGTGGACGGAAAGAACCCCGGCTGGACGTTGTCGACCATCCCGGTGCCCACTGGTCAGCCTGCGATCGTGGTGGCCCACGTCGTCGCCGTTCGATATAGGGCGCTTGGGCCGTACGGGGTGCTCGCGCACGACTCGTGTGGGCTCGGCGATCCGGACGCGTGCCACTGGATGTGCCTCAACACGGGCGTACCGTGCGGGCCGAACAATGACGTTATTGCCCCGCAACCGGAGTGTTCGGACGGGATCGACAACGACGACGACGGCGTTCCGGGGAGTCTGCAGACGGATTCGGGGGACACCGAGTGTCAGCACGACAACAAATACTGGTCTTGCAGCGCGCATCCCGATCACACGCACAAGTACGAGTCGGGCGAGAGCTTCGCGATCATGGCGGACGGCCGGTTCTGCACGGCAGAGCGAGCGAATTGGTTCGCTGAACTGACGCGGATGGGCTGGGACGCGGCGCAGTTGCTCAATGGCGCTAGGCTTGCGCCTGTTGAGGGTGAGGCGCGCTATGTGGCGGGGGGATGCTGGGTGTTCTCCAACATGACCGAAGCCCACGCCTGCACGAGGAATGGCACGTGTCCCGGATGGGCGAGCGCATATCCCTACAAAGGGAATGCCCCAACGTCTTCGGCCTGGTACGCGGACTCGTGGGCTGATCTAGCCCACGGGGCCAACAATGGATTGCACGAGCCCGTCCACCAGGTGGTGACGCTCTACTATGGCTTTGACCCGACCGTGGTTGCCCCCGGGGCACCCAACATCGCCAACCTCGACTGCCTCGCCGAGGAGGGGAGCGGATGCTGCGGTGCGCAACTCTCAAACGCCGGTTGCGGCTACCTGGGCGCCAGCGTTGTGCAGTATCGGTCGTGGGGTACCGGCTGTTCGTCGGATCGCGCGGACACCTCTGCCGCCCATGAGATGGGGCACAACCTCGGTCTTTCGCACGACACCAGCTTCCCCTACAACTTCATGAAGGCCACCGGGCAGATCGAGGGCACCGACCTCAACGCAGCCAATACCGCTCAGCTCGAAGTCGCACTCGAGTCCCCGACGTGCGGGCGAAGGCCTGGCTTCGAGTGGAACTCGACCCCGAACGATCCAGGTGAGCCATGCAGCAGTTGCCCGTGATCGGGATCCCGGTAGGATCGCGCTTACGCGCGCATGTCCTTGTTGTCGGTGGTCTCTGCGCCTGTGGTTCGCGCGCGGGCGGCCACGAAGTGTCCAGCAGCGTCGACAGTTCGACGACCCACGCCGTTGGCTCGGCGTCGACCGACGGATCTACCGTGGGGGCAGGCTCGTCGACGGGTGCCACGCCTCCGCCACCACTGTGCGCGGAAGGGGTGCTG
>CADEGN010000537.1 GCA_902826865.1 uncultured Myxococcales bacterium | reverse complement strand
GGTGTTCGATCCTCCGAGCGCGATCACGACGACGAAGCCACGCCGGCAATGGTGTCGGTCGGTTGGGCCATTTCTTCGGCGTCGCGATCGCGCTCGGGTGCTCGAGCCCCAAGAAAGAAAGTCAAGTGAGAAAATGACCACGAAGCAAGCAGCTGAAACTACACAGGTTTTTTGGATCGTCAACGAATCGCAAGCCTTGCGGCAGATCGGCCGCGACGACAAGGCCGTCGCTGCGGAGCGCAAGCAGTTGGCTGCGCTAGAGGCGGTCAATCAACAGCGCCTCAGCGTCGGACTCAACGCGCTCGTCCCTGCTCCGCGCTCGGAACGCGAACCGCCGTTGGTGCTTGGGCCGGGGTTGAACGTCGTCGACGTCGATCCGCAGATCGAGCCACGCTTTCACGCCGAGCTTGCTTCGATCCCGTTCGGCGAGATCGACGAGTCGGATCTCGCTCCGCTCGCTCGCACGTGGCGTCAGTTCGGTCTGTCACGCGTCGATCCGATGAAGGTCGGAGCACGCGAAGCTGTTGAACTCGCGGGTCGGTGTTGTTCACGCATCGCGTTGAAGCGCTGGCGCGAAGTCGAGAAACGCACCAGCGTGCTTGCTGCGATCGACGCGCGGCTCGACAGCGCGAAGCTCAAGCGAGAGCGGCTGCTCATCGCCGCCGAGGAACGTTTGCAGCGAGAAGCGAAAGAGGCCGCGCGATGATCGACGTTGAAACACCCGACGACGGCGCGGTCATCGTCGACAACCAGACCGGCGAGGACATCGGGATCCCGCCAGAGGAGATCGTCGCGTTCGCGCGACGTCGCGGGCTCACCGGCCGACACATCGTGATCCGCCGGAGCCCGCGTGGCGGGATCGTGCTGAGTGAGGCGGGTGCCGCATGACGAAGCACGTCAGCTACTTCCGCGGGAAGCACGGCACAGCTCGCATCGTCCGCGACGACGCCAAGCGACCACGCACCGCGCCGCGTATCGATCCTGACGTGCTCGAGTACGCCCGCCACCTCGCGCGCGACAGCAAGACGGACGCCGCGGGCTCACCGGTCGACAAGCCTACCGAGATGTATCCCGGCCCGCATGGCCCTGTCGTGTTGCCGAGCTGGGCTGTTGGCGTGCTGCGCATGGCCGTCGACGCCGGCATCGAACTACAGGGCAACGACGCGCAGATCACCGCGATCGGCCCCGACGGCAAGCCCTACCTCGTGCCCGCGTGGGTCGCCAACGCGTTGTCCGACTTCGCGACGCTCGCGGATCGCGAAGGTCAGCACTCCCTCGCCGACCGCGCGGCGATCGTCGACGCGATCAGCACGGCGCGCGCGCTGATGCGGGGCACGTGATCCGCCCACGCCGCGCGTCTCTCCGCCCCGCGTTCGCCGTCCCACCGGACGCGAGCGAGGCGGAGAGACGCGCGGCGGTCGACCTGTGGATGACGTTGCACGGCGTCGAGCGCGTTCCGTGTGGCCGCGTGCCCGACGTGGCGATCGCGTGCAAGCCGAAGGGCTACACCGGCGGTCGTGGCCCACGACAGGGCGGCCGCAAGCTGTGAGCGCGCCGGGGACCGAGCTCGACGCGTTCGCGCGCGTGCTGCGGGCCTGCGGTGTCTTGCAGGTGCTCGACGCGAGCACGGTCCTCGCGGCGCGTGGCCCCATCGAGCTCGACCCACCGCTTGCGCCCGAGCTCGCTGAAGCTTTGATCGAACGCGGGCCGCTCGTCTTCGAGCCGCTCACACTCACCGAGTGCGCGGTCGTGCTGGGCACGACGAAGGACGGCGTGCGGGCGATCGAGATCGCCGCGCTCACGAAGCTGCGCTTGGCGCGAAATGGTGCTGAAACCCCGAGCTGGTCGGTCGAAAAATCAATTGAGATCAACGACTTATAATTTCGTCGTAGCGCACTAATTCGGGGCGCCCGGGCGGGGGCCGCCGAGGCTGCCGCCGACCAGCGACCGCCACCACACGCGCTACTGCACGCTCCGGGCCCCCGGGCGCGACGAGCGGTGCCCCCGAAAATCCCCGTCAGCACGGATCTTGCTTTGCTCTCCGCCGACGATGGCCGCGGGATTTCCGCGTGGGCGAGTCGTGCGGAAGTGGCGCGGATCGTAACGTCCTGTAACTGCTTGGGAAGCAGGACAGAACAGGGCGTTGCATGGCCTACATCAACCAGCTGGTTGGCAAGTTCGGCCTTGCCCCGACTCCTGAAGGGTCGCATTGTATACGAGGACCGTGGGGCAGCACCTGCGCGAATACCACCGTGAACACTCAGAGCATTGTCCGCGTTGGTGATCTCCCCGCGAACGTCGAGCGCCCCAGCGCTTGTGCGGACGCGTCGCGTCGGCATTTGGAGGCCCGCAGCAGTCATCGCTCGCCCGCGGAACGCGCCGAGGACCTTCGCGTGTTCAACGAACGGCTCGCTGAAATCGTGAAGGCCGGACGGTCCGCGAAGTGACCGACGCTCGCCCGCTCGCCACACCTGAGCAGACGATCGCGCTGGCGGAACGCGTCGCGGACATCCTGGAAGGCCAGGGCTTATCCCCCGTGGTGATCGGTGGCTTCGCGCTCATCTTCCACAACT
>CADEGN010000536.1 GCA_902826865.1 uncultured Myxococcales bacterium | reverse complement strand
GCGCCCTTGCCGGCGGCCGCGTGAACCGGTCAGATCCCCTGTGTCGAGGCACTAGTCGCGGTGGGACGAAACCTAGGGCGGTGGCGCGTCGGATCGGGCGATGGAACGCCCAAGGCACCCGCCGCGCAACCGCGGCCGAGCTCGCGGGCGCGGTGGCCGGTTTCTCCGGTCTGCGTCGACTTTCGAGGTACCCTGCGTCCGTCCGGTGCCGCCCACCACCCGAGATGATCGCGAGGGCGGCCTCGGACCAGCCGCCGCCGTGTCCCTGGTCGCTGGCTCGATGCTCGGCATCGGGATCTTCATCGCGCCGCCCGTGGTTGCGGCCCAGGTCGATCGCCCGACGACGTTTCTCTTGCTGTGGCTGGTCGGCGGGGTATCAGCGCTCTGCGGTGCACTCGCGGTAGCAGAACTCGGCGCCATGCTGCCGCGCGGTGGTGGCGACTACCCCTACTTGCGGCGCGCCTACGGCCCCGGGCTCGCCTTCGCGACCGGATGGCTGCAGCTGCTGGCGGTCTTCCCCGGCTCGCTCGCGGCGATGGCGGTCGGGACGGCGACCTTTCAGTTCCCACGCTTGCTTGGCGATGGCTACCTATGGCCAAGCGCCCTGGGCCTCGATCCGATGACCACATGGGCCGCGCTGCTGATCGTCATGCTGACGATCATCAACCATCTGGGCCTTGCGGTCGCAGGCTGGGTGCAGATCGCGGTGACCCTCGTGCCGGTGACAATCCTGCTGGTGGGCACCGGCGCAGTCATGGTGCACCACGGTACCGATGGGGGTGCGCTGACCGCTGCGACCGGCCCTACGCAGCTGCCGTCCATGTCTGCCGCTGCCGCTGCATACCTGCCGGTGTACTTCGCCTACTCCGGGTGGAACGCCGCGATCTTCGTTGGCAGCGAGATCCGTCACCCCGCGCGCAACGTCCCGCGCTCGCTCGTGGGCGGCACGCTCGCGGTGACGATTCTCTACCTGATCTTGTGCGTCGGATTCCTCGCGGTGTTTACGATGGATGCGTTGGCCAACACCGGGGAAGCCGGGACCGCCGCGGCGGGCCGCGTGTTCGGCCCATTCGGCGAGCTGATGGTCACGGCGTCGATCCTGTTGGGCATGCTCGGTTCGCTCAACGGTACGATCCTCACCGGTTCGCGCATCGCCCAAGCCATGGCCCACGACGGCCAGTGCATTCACGCCGCACAGCGGACTTCACCGAGGTTTGGAACGCCCACGGTGGCGCTATGGTTGCAGGCGGCCTGGAGTCTGCTCCTGATCTTCACGCACAGCTTCGAGGACCTGCTCAAGTACGCCGCGGCGGCCATGCTGATCACCGGGACGCTGACGGTGCTTGCGGTGGTCAAGTTGCGGCGAACGCTTCCGGACATTGAGCGACCGTACCGGACATGGGGTTACCCCTTCACACCGGCTCTGTATGCGATCTCGAGCGTGGTTGTGCTCCTCGTTCTGCTGGTCGAACGCGACCCCTCGGTGTTTCTCGGCGCGGCATGGTTCGCGCTGGCCTGGGGATTCCATCGCGTCGTGCTGCGTCCTCGCGCCGATCTTGCTCGCACCGGGACTCCCATCGGCGCCGAGAGCCCGACGATCGACAAGCGATCGGCGGCGACGCTCTAACGACATCATGGCGGTCGAAGCCGCGCTGACCGACAGCGTCGAACTGGCGTGAATGAGCTTCGCGCCCGACAGGTAAGAGCGCGATCGCTCGGCCATCGCGCTGTGGACAAGTTCCTCGATCTCTTGGCCACTGGTGCCGTTTCAGGACTGATGCGTGTGCAGTGGTGCGGTGGGAAATGCTGACGGACCTGTCGCTGCAGGCTAGATCTCGCGGTCGTGTCCGAACGGTCAGCGAGCACGATGTTGCTGTCGTGGCCGCGCAGGCGCGGCCCGTGCACAATAAGAGCGTGGGTGAGCTCGAACTCCAGGGCGAAGACAAGGGACGGCTGATCATCCGTATGAACGGGCGACTCGACCAGCAGCTCGGTCGCGATTTGCGTGACGCGATCGAGTCCCACCTTGCCGGGTCGGAGCCCGTGCTCGGAGTGGTCATGGATCTGCGCGGGCTTGAGGACTACGACATCCTCGGTCGAGCCGAGCTCATCGCGGCCCACCGGCTACTGCTCAGCCGGAAGAGGCGCTTCGCGTACGTTGCGAATCGAACGCGCATCCGTGGCCTCGCGATCCTCACGATCCAGGAGCTGCAGGATCCCAACGCGAGGTCAGTGGCAACGCTGGAGCACGCCGATGGTTGGCTCGGTGATCGCGTGAGCCACGGCGACGTCGCTGGAGCCGACGTGGAGCAGGGGATCGAGCGCAAGGCCTAACTAACCGCCCTGTTCGACATCATCATAGACAATCTGGGGTCGCTAGACGTGCGTACGCTGGGAGCCCGTGCGCCGTGGCCCGCTGGCTGGATCGGGGGAACGGCGCCTCTCCGATGCCAGCTGGCGCGCTCGACCTGGTACGCCGTGCGACTCGGCTACGACGGCGAGCTGCTGGCACGCGTGAGCCGTGGGTTTGCCCGCGCCGCGATGCAGTCGGTCCGTCGACGCACGTGTCGCCATCGTGCGCTCGCGTCCGTGCGGGTCTTGCACGCCGGCGTGCTCGTGGTGGTGCAGCGGTTTCGCTACGACTTGGGGTTG
>CADEGN010000535.1 GCA_902826865.1 uncultured Myxococcales bacterium | reverse complement strand
TTGTCCAACGACCGGACGTGTGACGGGTGGTCTGGGGTCCGGCGCCTCGGTTGTGGTGCAGCGGCGCGATCGGCCCGGCCGCCGGCTGACGCACACCTGGGTCCTGGTCCGTCCGCCGTCCTGCGCGGCGTGGGTCGGGGTCGACAGCGCGCTAGGGCCGGCGTTGGTGGTTGAAGCGATCGCGCGCGGCCGCGTGCCGGAGCTCGCTGGCTGGGCGCATGCCCACCGCGAAGTTGCTCCGGGCGCCGGGAGTCGCATTGACCTGTGGCTCTCGGACGCTGCACGTCCCAAGGGGCCGCCCGAGGACGTTGGCGTGTGGGTCGAGGTCAAGAGCACGACCTTGGTGGAGACCGTACAGGGGCGGAGGATCGCGAGGTTCCCCGACGCGCCCAGTGAGCGCGCGCGCCGACAGATCGCGGTGCTGCAAGAGCTTCGGCGCCGTGGTGGTCGCGCCGTGGTCGCGTTTGTGATCCAGCGCGGAGACGTCGATGCGTTGGCCCCGGCGGCTGCGATCGATCCTGAGTTTGCGGATGCCCTCGAGGCGGCGGTCGGCAATGGCGTGGAGGTCGTGGCCCTCGCCGCCGACATCGTCGTCGCCGAGCAGAGTGCGTCGATCGAACTCTCGGCCCGGGTGCCGGTGGAGTTCAGGTAGCTGCGACGCCACCCATGCGATCAAAGCGGCCGACGGAGGCGAAGACGCTCGGGGCGCAAGCGGCCGTCGGTCGATCGGGATGGCGGTGTCGGGTCACCCACCGCGGAGCTCGGCCAGCTTGTGCTCGAGCTCGTTTACGTCGGCGACCGCCCGCGCGTAGTTGTCTTCGACGATCTTCTTGCGGCCCTCGAACGCCTGGAGTTGCCGCGCTGCATCGGGGCCCTGCTCGAGCCGTTCACGTACCCGTGGCAGGCGATCGACGAAGGTCTGGCGCGCGTCACGGGATTTTTTGGCCTGCTCGAGTTTCTTTTCGTACCAGGCGATTTCCTCCGCCTTGTTGGCGAACGTCGGGGGCTCGTTCGATGGCGTCGGAGCCTCTGGCGCCAGGCCGACGTTGGGCAAGCGCACCGCCGGGTTTCGCCGCACGGCCGCGGGCTGAGCGTTGGGGTCGTCGTTCTCGCGCGCTGCGACCCCGCCGCCGGCTGCCCCGCGCCCCCCACCTTGGTTGCTGCCCTTGGCGTCGGCGGAGGCACTCGCCTTGCTACCATCCGGGCGACCTGCCTTTTCTCCGCCTGGCCACATCAGCACCAGTGCGACGACCGCCGCGACGGCGCCGACGCCCAATAAGATGGGCATTATGCTCTTGCTGTCGCCCTGCGCCTGGGGCGCTGCCGCATCCGCCGACGGCTCTACGTTCGAATCCACCATGACCGCCGGAGTATACCGCAGCACGGCCAGCGCGGCCGAGGCCGGATGGATCGAGATTCCGCTCGTTGTTGATCCCGCACGCGACGGTTACCGGCTCGACCGATTTCTGGCAGAACGCATCGCACGCCTGTCGCGGACGCGGATCCAGGCGATCATCGACGCCGGGAACGTCCGCACGGCCGCGCCGGGGCGGGTCGGCCCCGAGGGCGCCGGGACCGAGCTCACGGGGTTGCGCGCGGCGTCGCGGGTGCGTGCCGGGCAGCTCGTGATCGTCCGGCGCCCCGCGCCGCACGAGCCGCCGGTGCCGATGCACGCCGAGGTGATCCACGAGGACGACGCGTTGCTGGTGCTGGACAAACCGGCTGGACTGCCGGTGCATGCGAGTGCTCGCTACCATCGTCACACGCTCACCGCAGTGCTTCGCGACAAGTTTGGTGCGGGGCACCCGTGGGTGATGGCCCATCGCTTGGACCGCGAGACGTCCGGGGTGATGGTATTCGGGCGCCACGGGGCAAGCGCCGGCACGCTCAAGCGCGCGTTCCAGCACCGCGAGGTTCGCAAGCACTACCTCGCGATCGTACGGGGTGAGCTCGCGGATTCGCACGTGATCGACGTACCCCTCGGCGCTGCCGTCGGGTCGCGGGTGCGGATCAAGATGGGGCCGCGGAGCCTGGCCGAAGGCGGTGTGCCTGCCCGCACCGACGTGCAGCCGCTCGCGCATGGACGCTTCGCCGGCGCGCCGATCACGTTGGTCGCGTGCGAGCCACACACTGGTCGCCAGCACCAGATCAGGGTTCATCTCACTGAGCTCGGTCACCCGGTGCTCGGTGACAAGCTCTACGGCATCGACGAGCAAGCGTTCATCGATGTCGCGGATCACGTGCGGCTAATGGAAGATCTCGAGCAAGAGCTCGGCCTGCCGCGGCACGCCCTGCATTCGTCGGAGCTCGAGGTTCCGCACCCGGGCCGCGGGGGCGCGCACTGCTCGTTCACGGCGACTTGGCCGCGGGAGCTGGCGGCGATCCTCGCCGTTCCGGAAGCGGGAGCTCGACGATGTCGCCTGCCAACACCGCAACCGTGACAGTTACCCCATCGCGCACTTCAACGCCGACCTGGGCCTGATCGTAGCCCGGCGCCAATCGCAGCCGACGATCGGGGAGTACGATTTCCTGGACGCCCGGGGGATCGCGAAAGAGCCCCAGGCGCGCGGGCCCATCGCTCCATACCAATTGGCGCGGGCGTGTGGCGGGATCGACGTCCTCAGACAGCTCATAGCGCGCAATCACGGGGGCGTTCTTTTCGATCTCTTGCTGGTGTTGCCA
>CADEGN010000534.1 GCA_902826865.1 uncultured Myxococcales bacterium | reverse complement strand
CCCGATCGATCATGGACGCGAGCTTGACAGATCCAGCCGAGAGGGCAAGCGAGCTTAATGCCAAAGGGCCGACTATTTCGAGTTGCGCGCTTTACGCGGTCCGCGCCGGGCCACTGTCCGATCGATCACTGAACGGCACCTCCGCGGATCACGATCGGGATCGTCACGGGTCCATCGTTCTCACTGCGGACCCGCATGTGGGCGCCAAAGCGTCCCGTCGCGACGCCCACGCCCAAACCGCGCAGATCTTCGATGAGGGCCTCCAATGCCGCGTGCGCGTGGGCAGGCGTTTCAGCGGAATCGAAGGACGGCCGTCGGCCGCGGCGTAGCCCGGCCATCAGGGTGAACTGACTGATGACAAGCAGGGCGCCGTTCGCTTCACGCACGTCGATGTCGAACGGGGTGCGTCCTGGGAACACGCGCAGCTCGACCAGCTTGCGGGCAAGGATTGTGCGCTCCGCGGGACCGTCGCCGCGCTCGACCCCCACGTAGACCACGAGTCCCCGCTCGATCCGGCCGACGATCTCCCCCTCGACCTCCACCTCGGCCCAACTCACCCGCTGCACCACCGCCAACATATGGCGAACGGATCACCGCCGGCGCGCCAGCACCATCGTCCACGGGAACACGACGGGCGCCTCGACGATGTCGAAGCGCTGCCCCACGAAGGCCACGAACCCGGCGCGCGTCCACTGCTGCAGGTGCTCGGGGTGATTGCCCAAGGCGCGAACGTGCCGACCACGCAGGAGGTTCAACCCGCGAAAGAAGGGTTCCCAGGGGACCGACAGGAGCAGCCACGGGTCCGCGAGGCGCTCGAGCAGGGGTAGCATCACCTCCGGATTGGGCAGGTGCTCGAGCACCTCCAGCATCATCACGAGGTCGAACTTGCGACCGTCGTCGGCCAGGGTGCGCACGTCCTTCACCGAAAGATCCGCCCGGTCGCCGAGCCGCTCCTTGGCGCGATCGATGGCCCACTGGCTAAAATCAACGCCCACGCGGTGTCCACCGAGGCCGGCGTCGGCCAACGCGCCCAACATGTAGCCTTCGCCGCAACCGACGTCGAGCACGGAGCGCGGGGCGACCTTGCCGACCTGGGCGATCATCTGCCGCGTGAAGTGACCGAGCAGCAGGCGCTGGATCGGGTTTCGGCTCTCGTGCTTCGACGCGTTGCTCGAAAGTTCCAAGGCGGTCCCTCGCGGCCGCGACTCTACTGCCGCTTGTTGCAGGCTCGCAACGAGGCCGCCGACCCCGTTCCGTCACCAACCCCCCCCGCGCGGCTATGGCACCCTGGGGCCCGATCATCCATCATGCCCGGACCGATGCACCGGCCCCGCGATCTTGCCAGCCCTCGTGCGCGCGCGGCAGCCCGCTTTGGCGCCCTGGTCGTGGTGTTCTCCACGCTCCTTGCGCTCTCGGCCTGGCCCTGGAGCGCGAGCGCCGACACCCTGCCCGAACCCACGGCCCAGACGGAGCGCCTGCCGTGGCAAAGCAGCGCCCGTCCTGGAAAGGGCGGGGGTCGCTTCGTGCGCGAGCTTGGCCGCCGACATGACGTGGCGCGACGGGCCGCTGGCGCCTCCCCCGGGGCGGTGCTGGCCCTCACCGGCGTTCTGGGCGAGCTCCTCGGGGAGATCGATTCGGACGAGCTCACGCGCTTCGTCGCAGCGATCGCAGGCGACCGCCGGCGCCACCCCCTCGTCCGCTCCTACGCAGACTACCTGGCCGCGCGCCTGCTCGAGCACCGCGGTGACATCGCCGGCGCACGCGAACGCCTCGTTCGCGGCGGCTACCTCGTCAGTTGGCAGATCGTCGGCCCCTTCGACAATGCCTCGCGCGCCGGTGAAGCGGCGGTGTACGAACCAGAGAAAATCGGATTTGTCCCCGAGGCCCAGATGTTCGGCAAGCTCGCCGGCGAAGCGATCGGGTGGCGCGCGTGGGACTACGCAGGCTTACCGCGCGGCGGCTATGTCGCGCTCGATGACCTCTTGCGTCCGGCCGATCAGGCGGTCGGCTACGCAACCGCGTGGGTCCATGTCGATCGCGAGACGGATGCGGCCCTGCACCTTGGCACGGCCGGCCCGTACAAGGTGTGGATCGGCGACGTGTTGGTCGGGGCAGGGGACGCCTACCGAGCGCCGGATCCGCTCCAGGAAACCCACGCGATCCACCTCGGACGCGGCTGGAATCGCGTGCTGGTCAAGGTGGCGACCCTTGAAGGCATGTGGGGATTTTACGCGCGCATCTCGGCGCCCGACGGCGCTCCGCTGGCCGGGATGAAGGCCTCGAGTGAGCCGCCGGCCTCTGTCGTAGCGGGGCGCGCCGCGACCCATGAGGTCGCGTCGCTGCGGCGCGGGCTCGAACGTGCGGCCGAGAAGGACCGCAGGGGGTGGGCACGGCTCGATCTAGTCGAGTTCTACCGCTACGTTCATCCGTTCGATAAGGACGACAAACACGCCGTGGAGCTCGCGCGACGGGCCGACGCGGACGTCGCCAGCGCCCGCTCGGCATTCTTGCTCGCGATCCTCGATCCCGATTCCAATGGGTCGCGACGCGCCCTCGCGACGGCCGAAAAGCGCGCCGCCAAAGAGGGTCCCAAGAGTCGAGGATTGCACGGGCAGATCCTGCTTGAGCTGGCCTGGCGCGAGCGCGCACTCGGGCTCGAGACCCGCTACGACGAACTGCTCGAACAGGC
>CADEGN010000533.1 GCA_902826865.1 uncultured Myxococcales bacterium | reverse complement strand
GGGAATGCCAGCCCGCGATCTCACCCTCAACCGCCCCGGTGAACAGTTACGATCAAGTTGGTACCGCGCCCATAAAGCGTCCCTCGAGCGTCCTCGCCAGGAAGGAGCGATCCATCGAGCTGGAGGATCGGGCCGTCCCAGAACTCAGGGCCAGGTGCTTTGTCGGGGGAACGCCACACGGCTCGCGGCCCCACGAAGCTCGCGCGCTCAAGGTCCCGCCACGACACGCCGCTGTGGAGGGGCACCAAGGACAACGCTCGCTCCTCCAAGACCTCGACTCCCGCGGGGGCCTCCAACGTCCCAGCCGATTCGTCTTCGAGGTGGTAGCCGTAGATCCCGACGAGCGTGTACCGCTGTTGAGGGGAGGCGTCCCCTGGTGCACCGAACAACGCAATTGCAACCATGTCATCTTTGGGCTCGTCCAGGGCCCAGGTGAGGATGTGGCGCGTGTCTTGTGGCCAATCCCTGACCCCGCGAGGGATGCCGCCCCACTTCTGCAGGGCGTCGGTTGCGGGCGGTTCGTTGCGCACTTCGAGGAGACGAGAGCGGTCGAGCGCTTCGCGCCAAGGCAGCGAGCCCTTCCATTCGAACTGGGGATGCAACACGCCTCCCTCCTCGAAGACGAGCAGCGCTGCATCCCCACGCCCCCACGTGCGCGCGACAGACAGCACGAACGCCCCTCCGGGGAGCCTGGGAGCTTCGACTTCTCCCCATACGGGTTCGCCACCAATGTAGGAGTCTCTGACCCTCGCCTCGCCGTCACCGAATGCCTCGATCCTCACCGAGGGCCAGCTCTCGTAGGTGCCCGTATCGTCGCTCGTCTCGACGCCAGGGAATGTCTCGGGCACGTAGTCCTGCGGTGGATCCGGTTGCGGCGTGGCATCCACCTGGCGTTGGTCGAGCCACAGCACCTTGATTCCGTCACTTCCAGGCTCCAGCTCGTACAGCGAGTCAACGAACACAGCGAGCGCGCGCATACCTCGCGCCCGTTCGCAATCGAGCTCGAGACCCTGGAGGTCGATCGTGAACGCGTGCTGCATCGGCCGTCCACGGAAACGGGGCCACGCCGCGGCGGTGACGCCCAACGGGAGCCCCCCAAGGCGAAGAAGGGTGTCCGCCGGTCCAGTCTGGAAGCCAATGATGGAGATGTTGATTCGGTAGTCAGGCATTGTTGTGGTCTTCGCGGGAATTGGACTGCCCTGCGGTGAGCCGACATCCGGGGCGAGCGTCGAAAGTCTTGAGCGGTCTTCGGTGTTTGCTCTGGCGGTCGCCGAGCCAAAGTGATCCACGGATGGCTGTGCGCCTACTCATGCACGCTAGACGAAGCGCGCTGGTATCTCCCGTCGCGGTGGGATCTGTCGGCGATGACGAGCGAAGCGGGCTGGACGAGGCGCTACGCGCCGCCGGCTTGGCCGAGTCCCTTCCGGTGAAGCTGGGCCTGGCGAGACTGCGTCGGCAGATGTTCGACATCGACGCGGAGCGGACCACGCTTGGGCGCTTCGAGCTCCTCAGGCTTCTCGGCCGCGGGGCGACCGCTTCCGTTCACGCCGCCTATGATCCACAGCTCGACCGAAACGTCGCGCTGAAGGTCTTCCCGCGCGCCGCTGACTCTGAATTCTCCGCGCGGGTGAAGCGAGAGGCTCGACTCGCGGCTGGGTTGAACCATCCCAACGTCGTTACCGTGTACGACGTCGGCGAGTCCGACGGTCGCTTGTGGGTCGCGTTCGAGCTCATCGAGGGAGACACACTCCGCCGCGTGCTCGAGTCGTCGGTCCGCGAATGGTCGGCGCTCTCTCGATATTTCTTGGCGGCCGCGGCCGGAATCGATGCAGCGCATCGCTCCGGAGTGACCCACCGCGACATCAAGCCGGAGAACATTCTCGTGGGCACCGATGGCCGTATCGCGGTCGCCGACTTTGGAGTCGCAACGCCGAACGAGGACCCATCGCGTGGGTTTTGCTCGCCGGGGGGAGGCACGTTCGCCTATATGTCGCCCGAGCAACTGCTTTGCGCGGAGGTCGGACCCTCGAGTGACCAGTTCTCGTTCTGCGTGATGCTGTTCGAGGCCTTCGCCGGCTACCGTCCCTTCCAAGGACATGACGTCGAACAGGTGCTCGCGGCAATGCGGCGTGGTGCGCTAGAGCCGTTGCGTCGTGCCAAGCTCCCGCGCCCGGTCGCCAACGTGCTCGTCCGCGGCCTCGCGTTCAGCCCCGAGGACCGCTTTGCGTCGATGTCCGAGTCACTGGCACGACTGCAGCCGCACGGCAAAGGGCGGTACGCTCCACTTGCGGCCGCCGGATTGGTCGTTCTCGCCGTCGTACTTGTGGGCGGCGACGAGGACGCCGCATGTACCGCGGGAGCTTCAAGGGTCGAAGCGGTATGGGCCGAAACGCAGCGGGACGCGCTCGCCAAAGCGTTCGAGAACGCCTCCACGCCGCTGGCCACTGAAACGCTCTCCCGACTCGTGCCCCAACTCGACAGGTACGCTTCGCAATGGCTCACGACCTTCGATAGCGTTTGCACCGCCTCGGGGGGCGCTTCTGCGGATTCCTCACTCGACCAGAACATGTCGTGCTTGGCGATGCAGCTCGTCGAACTCGACGCGACCATCAAGACGCTCACGGAAGGTTCGCCTCGCCTGGTACAGAACGCCGCGGTGTAAGCCTCTTAGCGACCGCCTCCGGCAGAGCCATGGCGTGAAGGCGGCCGGCGG
>CADEGN010000532.1 GCA_902826865.1 uncultured Myxococcales bacterium | reverse complement strand
CGATAAACCCAGAGATCCCCAAACCCCTCGAGAACATCATCTACAAGGCGCTCGCCCGCGAGCCCGAGCAGCGCTACCAATCTGGGATCGAGCTCCACGACGAGCTCCAGGCCTTCATGTTCGCCCAGGGGTTGTTTTACAGCCGCAAAGACCTGGCTGCGTGGATGCGCCAGCAGTACGCGCGGGAGATCGAGCTCGAGAAAGAGAAGTCGAGTGTCGGCGGCCCGCCACCCGTGCCCGAGGGAGGCCGTCGCAAGACGCTGTCGATGCCGACGGTCGGCGGGCCACCACCGGCGCCTACGCCCGGGGCGAAGAAGACTGTCATCCCGCCGCCGCCCCCACCGAGACCGACGACCCCCCGTGCGATGACGTCCGATGGTGGTGGAGCGGTGGCTGCGACGCCGACGGAAGATAGCGCCGCCGAGGCGCACATGCCCCGCAGGTCGGTCAAGCGCAAGACGATGGTCATGACCACGGCGCGGCCGAATATCCCGCCGCCGCCCGGAGGTGGCCCGCCGAAGCCACGGCCCCGTCCGACCCCCACGGGGACGCCGGGGGCGCCGTCGGCCATCATCACCGGGACCACCATGCCGCCGCTCGCGGAGCCGTCGGCGGCGAGCAGCGTGGGACCCGTCGATCCGCCAACCGTGCCGTCGGGCCCGGCGTTACCGCGCCCCAACGGCGCGAAGCCGAAGCCGACGCAGAGTTACGCGACCACCCCGGTGCCGAGCGGCGAGCTCGACTGGGATGACGACGAGCTCGAAACCCGGCTCTTCGACGACGACCGCAAGCCATCCGCGGCCGCGGCCAATGCAACGAGGGATGCGGATCGTCCGGCACCGGCCGGCGGCGTGTTGGCGCCAGCGCTCATCGCTGAAGACAGGAGCGATCCCCCGACCTTGGCGGCGCCGACCATCGCCGTCGCACCCGACGTGCAGGCGGAGGTCCTCACCAGCACGCAGCGCGGTCTCACCGTCGTGCCGTCGCTGTCCGGGCACACGATGGTGGCGCACAGTGCGAGCCCTTTCCCTTCGGTCCCGGCGATGCCGCAGCCGATGCCGTTGGTGATGGCGCCCCCGGCTGGTGCGCACCCCGTGCCGGTGGCTCCGCCGCCGATGCGACCGCTGCCCGCGGTCGCCGGACCGCCCCAGGCACAGTACGACTACGACGGTCGGCCAGCCCGTGGAAACGCTGGGCTGGTCGTTGGTCTTGTGGTCGCGGTCGTTGCCCTCGTTGCCGCCGGCTTTGGTGGCGTCTACTTGATCACCCAGGGCAACCGCAACGACCCACAACCCCAGGCTCAGATCGCCGGCGAGGGCACGACCAACGCTGCGGTCGTCGGCGCGCGCTCGGGGGTGACGATCCATACGACGCCCGCGGATGTCCAACTCGCGATCGATGGCCAAATCGTCGCCGGCACCTCGCCATTCGTGGTGTCGGACCTCCAGGCCGGCAAACACAAGGTGACGATCACGCGTGACGGCTATCTGCCGTTCGAGCGTGAGATCGACGTGGCCGCGGCGGGCCTCAACTTGCCAGTTTCACTCGAGCACCGCGACGTCACGCTTGTGCTCGAAACGGATCCCCCCGGCGCGCAGATGAACCTGGTGTTCGAGGGGCGCCTGTATGCGATCGGCACGGGTGGAGGGCAGTACATCCTCACCCGCAGCCCAGGCTCGAGCTACCAAATCGAGGCGTCCGCCGCGGGATATCTGACGACACGGGCCGATCTCGCGTTTTCAGGCGAGACGACCCAGAGGGTCAAGCTCACGTTGCCGCGCGACAACAGCGCGGCGGCCGCGATGAATGTGCCGAGCACACCGGCCACGGGTCCGGCCGATCCGCCCGGCAGCCCAACGAACCCAGCACCGACGGCGAACCCGGGCACGCCGATCCCGGGCACCCCCGCCGCCGAACCGACTCGGCCGCGCGCACAGCCGGCGAGTCGACCCAGCAAACCGCGGCTTCCGAAACCGCCGAAGCCGCCGGCCGAACCTTCGCCAGCGTCCATGGCGAAGACGGCCACCCTGAAGATCGGCACCAACCCAGGGGTGGCGCCGGCGGAAGTGAGCGTCGACGGGAAGGCCGTCGGCACCACACCGATTCCCGGCCACAAGGTCACGCCCGGGAAGCACAAGGTGAAGTGGAAGTGGCCCGACGGTAGCGAGGTCACTGTGACGGTCGACCTCGGTGATGGCGAGACCAAGGTCGTCAAAAGCGGCGGCTGAGCGACACGCTGCAGCGTGTCACTTCGGGGGCGCAGCCGCGTCGTCGCGAATCACGGCGTAGAGTGCCTCGGGCACGTAACCGGCACGGGCTGCGTGTTCAGCGGCGAAGCTGCGCCGCGTGGTCTCGACACTGCGAGTGGCTTCTTCGCCAG
Organism: uncultured Myxococcales bacterium; assembly: GCA_902826865.1. Classification (GTDB taxonomy): domain Bacteria; phylum Myxococcota_A; class Polyangia; order Nannocystales; family Nannocystaceae; genus Xiheibacterium. Next base: position 353 of record CADEGN010000532.1, on the reverse strand, counting down.
CGAGCTGAGCGAGCTTCCTTTGGAGCATGCGACGGTGATCCTCGTTCTCAGCTTGGGCGAGTTGGCTCTCGAGGAACTGGATCGCGAGCTCTCCGGTACCGTGCTCCGCGACCAGCGTCGCCGCGTACTGTCGCACAAGCGGATCGGCGCCGAACGCTGCCGCACGGCGCACGAGCTCGATGCCCTCGTTGCGCAGCGCAGTGACCTCGGCGCGCGAGAATCCCTGGGTGGCCGGTACCTGCGTGATGAGGAGCATTCCGAAGGAGTACAGCAGCTCGTGTCGTTCGGGGTATTGCGCGACGCCCCGGCGGTACGCCTCGATCGCAGCTTCGACCATCGCGCGGTCGATCTGC
>CADEGN010000531.1 GCA_902826865.1 uncultured Myxococcales bacterium | reverse complement strand
GCGCTCGTGCTCGGCTGGTTCGTCCTGAAGTCGTTGCGCGGGGGGCGCGCGTCGTCGTGAGTACGCGCGCGTCAGAGGCCCAGCGCCTGCAGCGCGGGCAGCGACGCATCGGGCAGCGGCACGCCCAGCGCATGCTCGAACAGCCAGTGCACGCCGAAGCTGGCGGCGACGGCGATGACGAGTTTCGCCACGACATGGCGGCGATCGATCGCGAAGAAAAGCACCAGCAGCAGGCCGAGCATCGCCAGGTTGAAGCCGATCGGCCGCAGCAGCAGCACGACGTCGACGAGCGCGCCGACGACCAGCGCCAGCTTCGCGGCGCCTTCGCGCGTCGGCAGGAAAGCCTCGGGCGAAACGCTAGCGCGCTGGAACACGAGCTGCGCGAGCCACAGCGCCGACAGCACGGCGATGCCGCAGCCGATCCAGAACGGAAAGAAGCCGGGGCCGGGTCCGAAATCGCCTTCGATGCGCAGCTTCGTGCCTTGCCAGGCGAGATAGGCGCCGAGCGCGAGGGCGAGGAGGGCCGTGACCTGGCGTGCGGCTTTCAAGGAACGACTTCCGATGCGTGCGCGAGAGGCCGCGAGGCTAGAGAGCGGCGTCGCGCGGTTCAACAACTCCGACGCGGACAGCGACGCCGCGCCGGACCATGGCAGTCGCGACGACCATTCCAGCAAGAGGAGAGAACATGCTCGGCGGATACATCAGCGATCTGGAGAAGGGGGACGTGTTCAAGCCGATCGAATACGTCATCACGTCCTTCATGTGCAGCGAGTACGCGCATGGCAGCGAGGAGGGGAGCGAGTTCTTCCACTCCGCGGACAACCCTGCCGGGAAGCAGCTGCGGCCGCCCACGATGATCCACGTCGACAAGATGCGGATCCTCGAGGAGAACTGCCTCAAGGAGCGTCGGGTCTCGGGCATGAAGGGCCCCGATGCGCGCGTGCACTACGTCTATCACGCCAAGCATCACAGCGCGGCGGCGGTGGGCGAGACGGTGCGCGTCACCGGGCACATCGTCGACAAGTACGTGAAGCGCGGCCGCACCTATCTCCACTACTACCTGGAGGTCCACACCAAGGATGGCCGCCTGGTCACGGCCTACAACGACCATACCCTGCTGCGCTACAAGCCGATCGGAGTCGCGTGATGTCCGCCCCAAGCATTCAAGTCAGGCCAAGCTACAAGGTCGGCGACGAGATCGCCGGTCCGGTCCGCACCATCACCCCGCAGCGCATCGAGTGGTACGACAGCGCGATGCTGTCCGCCGCGACCAACGAGCTGCGCCAGGTCGGATCGAACATCCACACCGATCCCGCGTTCGCTAGAAGCGAAGGCTTCGACCAGGTCAATGCCGACGGCATGATCATGACCAACTGGTGCTCGGAGCTGATGGTGAAGGCCTTCGGCATCCACTATCTCGAGCGCGGCGAGCTGATGAACAAGTACATCAAGCCCGTCCATCTCGGGACCAGCCTGCACGTGAAAGGCAGGGTCCTGTCCGTCACGCCGCAGGCCGACGGCGTCGCCTATGCGCTGGACGTGTGGTGCGAGGACAAGGCCGGCACCAAGCTGGTCGCCGGCGAGGCCGAGCCGGACTCGGGCCAGGTGACGCTGGGCTCCTCGGTCAAGCTCGGCTACTTCGCGCAGCACGCCATGGAGCTGCTCGACGGCGATCAGACCGTCTGGGAGACGCTGCAGAGCACATTCCCGACCGCGTCGATCGGCTCGCTGCGCACGCTGGCCGGCTGCTTCGGCTTCCCGGGCGACGACATCGAGAAGCGCTGCCGATTGCTCTCGGGCGGCGAACGCGTGCGGATGGTCATGGCCCGCATGCTCTACCAGCCGCCGAACTTCCTGGTGCTCGACGAGCCGACCAACCACCTCGACCTCGCCACCAAGGAGATGCTGATCGGCGCGCTCGGCAACTACGACGGCACCCTCCTGCTGGTGTCGCACGATCGCCACTTCCTCTCCACGCTGACCAACCGCGTGCTCGAGCTCGGGCCCGACGGACCGCGCGTCTACGGCGCCGGCTACGCCGAGTACGTCGAGGCGAGCGGCCACGAGGCGCCGGGCATGCGCAGCATGGAGTCCGCGAGCTGAGTCCTCCGGGGCCCGGCGCGACCCCGCCCGCCATCGGAACATCGTGCCGATGGCCCGATGTCGGGGGGCCGCGCCACCCGGCTTCGTTCGGCTTCGCCTCGCTGCGCGCTCGGATCCGCCGGGTCCCCCGGCGCATCCGAGCTTGCGTCGGAGCACCGCTGGATTCCCTCTCAGCTTCTGAGCTGAGCCACAGCTGAGCGCTTGACCGGCGAACGGGGCTCGGCGGAACATCGCCGCGGAGGCCGCTACATGCCCGAGCCCCGGCAGCACACACATCGGCGAGGACTCGCGATTCTCGCCGTGCTGCTCGCCGCGATCGCAGGGCGGGCACAGGCGCAGTTCGTTCCGGGCGAGATCCTCGTGGCCGACTTCGAAGCCGGCACCGGCCGGGCCGGCGCCCTGTTCCGACTGAGCTCCAGCGGCGGTGCGCGCGTGCTGCTCAGCGACTTCGGCGACCCCTCGCAGGGCCCGCCCGGAACGAGCCCCTTCGGCGTGGCCGTGCTCGATCGCGACACCGTCCTCGTGCTGGACAACCAGGCCCTCAGCGGTGCAGGCATGCTCTTCCGCGTGAGTGCGAACGGCGTGCGCAGCGTGTTGAGTGACTTCGCCGATCCCGCGCAGGGGCCGACGGGCGT
>CADEGN010000530.1 GCA_902826865.1 uncultured Myxococcales bacterium | reverse complement strand
GCCGGCGATGTGTGTTCGCGGACCTCCCTGGTTCCCGACTGTTCGGGCGTCGAAGGTTCCGCCGACGAGGCGATCACCAACGGGCTGGAGTCCTCCAGCAGCACAGTTGTCTCGCGGCCGCCCGGCGGCACGCGCAGCGAGTTGCCACGCGATCCCGGCGTCGGCAAGACGTGAAGCTCGGCAACCTCCAGGCGATCGTGCGACTCCGCCGGGTCGATTCCCCCTTTTCCGAGGCGATCGCTCGGACCGATCGCGATGCTCAGCGACGCCAAGTCGAGATCGTCCTCTGACTGGCTACCGTCGTTGAGCTCCGGCACGAGATCGAGCGTCCGGTGGAGCTGTCCGATCATCGGATCCAGATCGCGGCGATCGCTAGACGATCGCGTGCGCCCGACCGGCGCGTCGGCCTCGATCACTTCGGTGCGGCTGGGCCAACTCGAAGGCTCGAGCTCCGTCAGCGCGGGCTTGGCTGGACGCGCGGGCACCGGAGGTCCCGCGAGAGCCTCCAGCGCCGCCTCCAACGCTGCAGCTTGAACCGGCTGTTCGAGGAAATGATCGGCACCAAGGTCGAGAACGTCGGCCAAATCGAGCACCGCGCCGCCGAGCTCGCCATACAGGGTCACAGGGATCGCGGCGCCACGCTGCACGCGTCGCATCTCGACCATGAACACGGGGGCATCCACGTCAGCCAGGCAGACAACGATCACCCGCGGCAGCGCCCTCGTTCCAAGTCGGTCCGCGATCTTGGCTGGTTCACAGAGGTCGACACGGTAGCCGAGCGAGCGGATCGGCTCGAGGAGCTCGCCCGTCGCGGTCGGTCGCCCGACGATGAGGACCTCGGCATCCACGCGCGCGGCCGAGTCTACAGCATGTTCTGCGGGTCGACGTCGACCGTGGCAAGGGTCTTCCGATCACCGGTTGCGCCCTGCCCGAGCATGTGCCGCGACTCGGCGAGGATCCAGCGCAGGGCCCCGCGCTCGCGCGCGCGCACCAGCAACTGCCAACGCGTCCGACCGTCGATCCTCTCGATCGGCGAGGGCACCGGCCCGAGCAGCGACGCGACTTGATCGCTGCCGTGTTTGCGCCGAACCGTCGCTATCGCGGCCTCCATCGTGGCCGCGATCGCGCGCGCCCGCGTGGCGACATCGGTCGGGACCGGGCCATGCACGCGGACGAGCGCGAGGTAACCCGCCGGGGGATTCCCAAGCGCACGCCGGTGCTCGAGCTCAACCGCGGCGAAACCCTCGTAGTCATGCTGGCGCGCGAATGCGATGGCCGGATGATCGACCGCCCATGCCTGCACGATCACGCGACCAGGTCGGTCACCACGACCCGCGCGGCCCGCCACCTGCGTGAGCAACCCGAACGTGCGCTCCGCCGCGCGCGGATCGGGCAGCGCCAGGCCGTGATCGCCTTGAAGGATCCCCACCAGCGTCACGCCGGGGAAGTCATGCCCCTTCGACAACATCTGCGTGCCCACGAGCACGTCAGCCTCGCGGTTACGGAATCGCGCGAGTGTGTCGAAGAGCCGGCGCCCGCGGCTCGCGTCACGATCGAGCCGCAGCACACGAACGCCCGGCAGATCGCGCGCAAGTGCCAGCTCGACGCGCTCGGTACCGACGCCGCCGTGCGTCAGGTCGTGGCCACCGCAGCGGCTGCAGCGGTCGGGTGTGGCCTCGATGTGCCCGCACAAATGGCACATCAGTCGGTGGCGCGCGAGGTGGTACGTCATCGATGGCGCGCTGCAATCGGGACACTGTTGAAACGCGCCGCAGCCCGTGCAAACGAGGGTGGTGGTGAAGCCTCGGCGATTGAGAAACAAGATCGCCTGCTCCCCGGCGCCGGCGGTTTCGCGGACGGCGTCGCGCAAGCGCGCGGTCAGCAAGCTCTCGGGATCGGCGCGATGGACCGAGAGCGGCACGATCTCGACCTCGGGCAACGGCCGCGGCGTAGGCCGCGTACGCAGTTGCAACCACGTGTGCTTGCCGGTGGTGGCGAGGTGATAGCTCTCGAGCGCTGGTGTGGCTGACCCCAATACCACCACCGCGCCAGCCCGTTGCCCGCGCACGAGTGCCACGTCGCGTCCGTGGTAGCGCACGCCCTCCTCCTGCTTGAAAGATGGATCGTGTTCCTCGTCGACCACGATCGCCCCGATGTTCGAAAGCGGAGCGAACACCGCCGAGCGCGCGCCGATGACGATCGGCCGCAAACCGCGGCGGATATGCAGCCACGCGTCCAAGCGCTGGCGGGGTGTGAGCCCGCTATGAAGCACCGCGACCTCGTCGCCGAACCGCGCGCGGAACCTGTCCGCAAGCTGGGGTGTGAGCGCGATCTCGGGGACCATGACGATCGCGGTGCGGCCGCGAGCGCGTACATCCGCGATGAGCTGGAGATACACCTCCGTTTTTCCGCTGCCGGTGATCCCTTGCAATAGCGTCGACGAGTAGCCCCCGCGCGATTGTTGCTCGCGCAGGCTTGCGATCGCGGCCGCCTGATCGTCGGTGGGCGTGCGTGGCTGCCACGGCTCGAGGACGACGGTCGCAAACGGATCGGAGATCTTCGGCCGCTCGTCGAGCTCCACGAGGCGGGCCGCCGCCAGCGGCGGCAGCAACTCGCGCACCCGCGGAAATGGCCCGCGCAGCTCGCCCATGGCAACCCAGCCGCCATCATCCACGGTGCGTCGCCGTTCTAACTCGGCGAGCAGGCTGCGGCGCGCGCCGACCTTATGCGCCGCCTTCGGGTCGCGCT
>CADEGN010000529.1 GCA_902826865.1 uncultured Myxococcales bacterium | reverse complement strand
CGACGAAGCTTGGTTTCGTTTGGTGGGTGTCCGCCAGATCGGGGGAGAGTCAGTCCGCGACCCGGTGCTCGATGAACTTCACCACCCAGCCGTGGTCGATGGCGTCGAATAAACCACGGATGTCGGCATCGAGTACCCAGCTCACCTTCTTCCGGTCGATTGCGGTGGCGAGGCATCCAGCGCTTGAGGCTGGCAGCGCCCGGGCCGAAACCCGCAGGAAAAGCGGAGGAAGTCGACCTCGTAGATCGCCATCGTCCTTCGGACGGAAAACCCGTCCTTGGGAGGTGGTAGCCTCGTCCTTGGGACCACGCTCACATAGCGTTGCCGGACAGGTCGAACTGCGAGCTCGGGTCCCAGCCGCGCACCATCACGTGAATCACCGCCGCGCTGGTGAGCTCGACCGTGCAGGCCTCGTTGCTCCCGCTCTTGAACGGGCGGCACTCGAAGGTCTGCTCCGTCGGCGCAGCGCCGGTGCGGATGTAAAGGTCGGCGTCGGCCGTCCCGGTCATCTCGAACAGGTAGCGGCCGGGCGCGAGCGTCGGGGTCTGGAAGCGAACTTCCTGGTCCTTCGCCACGATGCCGTGCTCCTGGAGGCCCTCCCACGAACCGTTGCCACCACCACCACCACCGCCGCCGCCGGGCACGAACACGTTGTCCTGTTCTCCCGAAACCAGCACGACCTCGGCAGAGTCGATCTTGGCCATGATCTGCTCGTAGGTCATCGGGTTGTCGTAGCTGAGCAGTCCTCGCATGAGCGAGATCGTCCCATTCGACAGTTCCACGAAAAACGACGGCATAGCGTTCATCATGAGGTCGACATGCTTCGTCCCGGTGGGGTCGCCGGGGTTGACGGCCGCGTGGGCATCGAACAGCGCCCCGTCGACGTAGGCGTAGGTGTCGCAGCCGTTCTCGAAGACGATGACGTATTGGCCTTGGATCCACTCGCCCTTGCGCGCCAGCGCGCGGACGTTCGCGCCGAGACCGGCGTGCCCGCCGTAGACGATGAGGTCTGCCCGCGTGGACAGCTCGGCATAGCGCGCGTCAAAGGCGGGGCCGGCGGTGCGGACGTTGTCGACCAACAGCGCGGTAACGTTGACGCGGCGGCCGTCGGCGCGGGTGGCCGACCAAGTGATGTCGGGCATCGCGACGCCAGGCGAGGACGGCACGCTCGCCGGTATGGTGGTCACGCCGGCGCCGAGCTCGCTGCGCACCGCGCGGGAGAAACGGTTGTACGCCGAGATCCCCGCGTCGCCGTTGCTGGTGGCCCCGTCCTCGTACTTGCCGAACACCGCGACGACGTTGAGCACGCCGTCTTCCCAGACCTTGTCGTACTCCGGGTACTTGCCGCTGGTGTTCACGTCGCTCACCGCGAGCGTCGCGGTGGTCTGCACGACGTCAGCCGACGCCAAGTTGCAGCTCGAGCGGTTGGGCCGGTAGTAGTACCACATGTTGCCGGTGTCCACGTCGTGCGCGCTGAAGTCGACGCACGTGTGCGAGTACGCGCCGGTGAAGCGCTCATACCCTGAGATGGTACCGTCGACCGGCAGCGTCAGCGCGTAGGTGGCCGGCACGTTGTTCTTGTTGCCCCACGCGACCGGGAGTGTCGCATGGTAGCTGATGCGAAACAGGTTGCCTTCGCGCACCGAGCGAACGTCCGTCAACACCACCTGGTCGAGACGACCGACGCTGTTGCTGCCGTTCAAATGCCCGATCGTGTACAGCAGCTGGTTCTCGATCGTCGTGCTGGCACCGAACTCCGAGTTCGCAAGCACCGAGCCGTCGAACTCGAAGTCGACGATGATGGCCTCCACACTCGCGTCCGCCTTTCCGCTGATGCCGCCCTTTTGGTAGTCGCCCGCGTCGAGCTCAAGCGATCCGTCATCGGCGACGTCGCAAGCGGGGACCGTGGCGAGAGCGAGGGCGGCGGTAAGGATCGAGCGCTTCATCGGTCGGGGCTCCGTTTGAGGGATGCCGCCCGCGATACACGTTGGGTGCCACATGTAGGCTCTGTGAAAAGCCTTCATTTCCAGCTAGTTGGATCGGTCCGATCGCACCGCCACGACTACCGGCGCTGGAAGCCGTGGCCGCATCCCGTGGCTAGCTCGATAGCCAGCCTGCCGTTGCGTAGCACCTACCACCAGCAAAACACGGGGTCTACAGGGGGTGCCAGCCGGGGACCAGCGGCAGTACCCTGCTAGTCCGGCACCGCGATCGCCTCAACCCAGCCCGGGGCCGGGGGTACCTCGAACTGCGCAAACTCGGAAAGCATGCCGTCGCGCGCGATGGAGTACGCGCGCAAGATGCCATCGAATTGGCCAGCAGCGTACAAGTATTGGCCTGTGGGATCGATGGCGAACGACCGCGGCCGCTCAGCGGTTGGCGCGTGGCCGAGGGCGACCAACGTCTTGTTGGGCTCAATGGAGAAGGCGGCAATTGAGTCATGTCCGCGGTTGCTCGCGTACAAGAACCGTCCGTCGGGTGTGATGCGCACCTCGGCGCAGGAGTTCTCCCGGCCATCGACCCCTTCGGGCAAGGTCGACAGCGTCTCTTCCCGTGTCAGTCGGCCGGTTGACGCCTCGAAGGAGTAGCGCGTTACCGAGTCGCCGCCTTCATTGACCGCGTAGGCGACGTCCCCATCGGGGTGAAATCGCAGGTGACGGGGTCCGCCGGCGTTCGCGACACTCGCGACCGCCGGCACGTCGTTGGCGACGAGCGTACCGGTGCGGGCATCAAACAAAAACTGCCGGATGTCGTTGCCGCCGAC
>CADEGN010000528.1 GCA_902826865.1 uncultured Myxococcales bacterium | reverse complement strand
TCGGACAGTGGCGCGATCCCCGTTTGATCCCCACCAAAGTGAGAGTAGCCGTGGAGATCGTTGTCCCATCCGATGACCGGTGCCAGCTTTAGATACGACTTCCACTCGCCGAACATGAGGCTCGCCGCGCTGGTCAGCTCGCACACGAAGGCCATGTGGATTAGGTCGCACAGCACCTCGGCGCGCGCTTCCTCGTCGCTCCAGCCACCGTCGGGAGTTACGGGCCAATCGCCGCCCGGATCGGGGAGCTTCTCGCACACCGGGCTGCTCGGGGGCGTGAATGCTGACACCTTCATCTCAAGGGCGCGCAGTTCGTCGAGATGTTGCTCCATGCGGATCCTGTCCGCGTGACCCAATCGCCCAACGAGCCGCTCGGCATTGTCTCCGACAAGGTCGAGCACGCTCCGCCGTTGCTTGAGCTGAAAGGCCGCCGCGGCGGCCTCCGCCGGATCGGGGGGGACGAAGCCGGTGTACAGGCTCTCCCACGCGAGGCGCGGGTTCACGATGGGGTCGACACGCACGACACCGCCCGCGCCATCTCGCTTCCATGACATCGCTCTGCGATTTCCGCCCAAGGCGAGCGCTTCAACGCGATAGGCAAGGGCCGGGCTGCCGCCGCCGGCTGCGTCTGCGACCAGCTGGTCGACCGTGGGCCCGGTGGGGGGCAACGCAACATCGGGGCAGATGGTCCCCGAAATCTGCGGCGTGATCGTGGTGAAGTGAAACTTGATGTTCCGTCCGGCAGGCGGGATGTCTCCTTCGGGCCCCCAGGGGACCACGAGACCGGAGACAACCGTCAGCTCCTTCTGGACATCAAACGCCACTTGGTCGCCCCCAAAACCGCTGTAGTACTGCCACGGCTCGGCGCCCACGGATTTGAGCGCGTGCTTCAGATCATAGTTCGGTCCCTCGTTGTCCGGCGTGATTCGGTCGCCAGATACGAGGTCTCCGCAACATTCATCGTCGGGCCAATACCTGCGTCCCGTCGAAGTGCCCACGTAGCTCGTCATGAACCTTGGCGTCGGCCCTCCACCCGCACGCGCCGAGCGTGACGGCCCCATGATCTCGAGGGCGGGCAACGCCAGGGCTACACCACCCATTCCCCGCAGGAATGTCCGCCTAGGTAACGTTTTGATGCGTCCCATTACATGTCCTCCCCGATCGCTCGGAACCGCATCTCGTCCGATGCGGCGATCTCGATCATCAACGCCCGTAGGTTGAGCTCAGCGCCGTCCAACCTCTCGGTCAGGGCCTCAAGGAACGCCTTGTCGAGTTCATCGGGATCGCTCCGGCCAGACGCAAACCGGTACAACTGTCTCATCGCGCACGAGCGGGCCGAGGTGTCGCTTGCGATGAGCGCACCTAGCTCTGCCGGGCCGTTGAAACTACCGATGTTCGGGACGCTTCCTTCGCCGGCGATCAAACACTGCGGCTTGTTGACATCGTGCTCCCGCCATGTGCCGTCGGCGGCGAAGTTCTCAAGCCCGAATCCGATTCCGTCCATTAGCCCATGGCAGCCCTGGCACCCGCCATTTTGGTACACCGCGTAGTGCTCGGCCTTGCACGCGCTGGGATCGGCGCCACCCGGCGGGTCGTCGGTGTTCTGGCCAGCCGGAGGCGGCGGGATCACGGTGCAAAGAAAGCGTTCGGCGATTTCCTTTCCGCGCACGGTTGGGCTCGTGTCGCCGAACTTGGCGCCCCACGCCAACACGGTGCCGTGGGACATCACCCCGCCGCGCTTGCTGTCGCCGTAGTCGACCCAACCGGCGGCCCCACCTGCCGGCGCGGGCAGTCCATAGTGCGCGGCAAGGGCTGGCGTCACAAACGTTTCGGTGCTCGTGAACAGGGACAGCCATGGGGTGTCTCCGTCCACCACGACCTGCTCCACGAGTGCGTTCGACTCGGCAATCATGTCTGCTTTGAGACCATCGGTAGCGCCACCGGAGTAGCCGAGCCAGAGCGCGTGGAACTGCGTGATACCGTCCCTCGCTCGCTCATCTGCGAGCATCTGCGTGGCAACGTCGCGGACGTCCGCGGCGCTCGACAGCTTGCCGGCGTCCGCGAGATCGAGCAGGTCATCGTCAGGGATCGTGCGCCAGAGGAAGAACGACAGCCGCGTCGCGATCTCCCAGTCGTTGAGGGCGATGACGTCGGGATCGCCCGCCACGGGCTCGCCGATCTCGATGCGATAGAGAAAGTTAGGATCCTGCAGCATCCCCCGCACGACTGCGGCGGCCGCCACATGCCAGCTCTCCGCTTCCACGCCCAGGTCGACAACGGCGGCATAGGCATCGATCTCCTCGGGCGTTACCGGCCGGCGAAACGCCCGGCGTCCAAGCCGCGCAGCGAGTTTCTCGAGGCAGTCGCGATCGTCGGCGGCCGCCGGTGCGCACCCGGCCAGCGCCTCGAGCCGCGCGGGATCGGCCAACAGTCGATCCGCTGCTTCGATCGCCGACTTCTCGGCGCCCACCACCAGCGCTTCGGAAGGTGCCTGTTGCAGATAGTCGTTGTCGAAGGGGGTCAACGCGTCGCTCGGCAGGAGTTCAGTCCCCGGGTGAGCGTCGTCGCCGATTAGGTCGCGCAACGCGTTGTTGTACTCGGCGACGCTGAGTCGACGCAGGCCCCCGTGGGTTGACGCAGTCGGAGCTTCCGCGCCTGTCTCCCCGCCAACGCTGGCGTCCCCGCCCGTGGAGCCATCTGCTGCGGTCGCCCCTTGCGCTCCGCCGCCGACTCCAAGCCCCGCGTAGCAGCCTCCTGGCGCGAGAAGGCCGGCGAATC
>CADEGN010000527.1 GCA_902826865.1 uncultured Myxococcales bacterium | reverse complement strand
GCACCCGGGCCCTGACGACAGCCCTCGAGCTGGCCGAGGCAGCGTACGGCCCGGGGGACCTCCAGCTTGCGCGGTTGCACCACAACCTCGGAACCGCGTTGCTTGATCGCGGCGATGCGCAGCATGCACTCGAGCAACACAACACGGCCTTCGAGATCGTACGCGACGCCCTCGGTCCGCAACACCGTGACCTCGGGGCCCACCACAGCGCGCTCGCGACCGCGCTGATCATGTTAGGTCGGTTGTCCGAGGCGGATGAGCACTTGGCGGAGGGAATCGCCATTGAGACGGGATACGCAACCCAAAGCGACCGACTCTCCATCCTGCTCAACGAGCGCGGCACGTTGCAGGGGCAGCGCGGCGACGCGGCGGCGGCGGCGGCCACGCTCGCGCGCTCGGTGGAGATGAAAGTCGCCCTCTTCGGCCGCAGGGATCGGCGAGTCGGCGTTGGCTTGAGCAACCTGGCGAACGCCCAACGACTTGGCGGCGACCTCGCGCGCGCGCGCGCGACGATCGACGACGCGCTGGACATCCTCGGCGGGATCGAGGGAGCAGGCCTCGAGCGCGCCTCCGCCCACGGGACGAAGGCCAGCATTGCTGCCAGCGCTGGCGACGCAGCCACGGCGCTCGAGGAGGACCTTCGCGCCCTCGAGCTCCGGCGTGCGATCCTCGGCGATACACACCCGGCCGTAGCACGCGCGCAAAACAACATCGGGGACACGCTCATCAAGCTCAAGCGCTTCCCAGAGGCTGTCGCATACCTGGAGCCCAGCTACGCGCAGCGTTCGGGGCAAACCACAGACGCGGGCGATCGCGCGGCCACGGCATTTTCGCTCGCGCTTGCCCTCGCGGAGGCCGGCGGCGACCTCGAGCGCGCGGATCGCCTTGCCCTCGAGGCCCGCGCCGCGCTGGTCGAAAGTGCGGCAGATCCCGCGTACATCGCGGAGATCGATGCATGGCGGGCTTCCCACGCTGCCAAGCTCTCCGCGCGACGCAAGCGCGCCGCGGCATCAGCGTCCTCGTCGTCGCGCGCCGCTGCTACCAGCGCCAGGGATACTGCCACTGGCCGGTCGCGGTGATCCCGTAGCGACCGTAGTCGTAGCTGACCTGCTTGCCGACCTCGGGGTCGGGCTGGGAGGAGTTGTTCACGTAGAATTGCTCGATCTTCGTCATCACCTTGTCCAGGTCCTCGTAGGGTTGGATCGATAGCTCGTAGGCGATGGCCTGCAGGACGATGGGGGGCCCGTCGAACGGTGCGAGCTTTGTCGACGTCCAGAACCCGGACACACAATCTCTACTCGCCGGTCCGGCAGCGCACCTGTCGAGGTCGCCACCATTGCAGTCCGCGAACGCCAGCAGGTGCCCGTGGGCTGATCGGGGGCGCCGGGAACCTCCGGCGCGGGCGGTTGTCCTGCGCCGATCATGCGCGCGGCGATCGTCGGGCTCTTGGGCTTCCTCGTCACCACCCTTGCGGCCGGAGTCGCAGGCGCCAACGACGAGGTCTCGGGCACCCGCTCGGAACGGCTCAAGGAGACGGCGCACGAGATCCGCGCGGTGCTGGGGCGCGGCGAAGCGGCGCTTACGGTGCGCCGCACCGTGCACAACGGCGGTGAGCGCCACGATCAGGCGATCTTCCACATCCAGCTGCCCGAAAGGGCGGTCGCTGCCGGACTGCGCACGCGCGGCATCTTGCGCGGCCGGCCGCACTGGTTCGCGGGCGAGCTGATGGAGGCCGAGACCGCCGCGGCGCGCTATCAAGAGCTCACGGGGATCGGCGGCTACTACCCCAAGGATCCCGCGCTCTTGTCGTGGCGATCGCAGACCCATCTCGCCCTGCAGGTGTTCCCGGTCGCGCCCGCGACTGACAAGATGATCGAGTACACGCTCGTCATGCCGATGTCCTACGAGGACGGGCAGTACGTGCTCCGGTTGCCGCGCATCGGCACCAACGAGCTGCCGGCGACCGCGACCGTCGTGCCCGCCGATCCGCGCGATCAGGTGTTCGTCGGCGAGGAGCCCGTTGGCAGCGGTGCGCGGGTTCGTCTTGACGCCGAGGAAGTCGTCTTAGGCCTCGCGCGAACGAAGGCGGCGCGCATCGACGGCGCGCTCGCGGTCGTGCCGGTCTCCGACGAACGACGGCTCGTACATGTCGACATCGACGCGGCGGCGAAGCTGTCGCGCGTGCCGAGCAACGCGCGAATCGTGGTCGCGATCGATGCATCGCGCTCGATGAGCGACGGCGCAACCAAGGCCGGCGTGCAGGCGGCGCGTGCGTACCTCGCGAGCTTCGCCGACCGCGGTGCGAAGGTCGAGGTCCTCACGTACGACCGCAAGGTCCACGCCCGCCATGGAAGGTTCGTCGACGTGCCGAGAGCGCTCGCCGACCTCGCCGCGTTCGAGCCGGCGATCGGCAACGGCAGCAACGCCGACGCGGCACTCGAGCACGCGGCGCGGTTGTTCGCCTCGGATGCGCGCGGCAAGCCGCACCGCGTCGTGCTCGTCACCGACGCGCGCGCGAAAGAGGCCCTCATGCCGCTGCGATTGCGCGCGATCGCGGCGCGCACCGGAGCGATCGTCCACGTCGCCGACGTTTTCAGCGACCGCGACGCGCTCGTGCGCGACGACGAGCACGCCTGGGCCGAGGTCGCGCGCCGCACCGGCGGGCTCGCGTGGTCCGCGGGGATCTCCGGGGATCCGGAGTCGGCGGAGCTACGCGGCTTGTACGAGGAGTGGGCGCGGCCGGTACGCATTGACGCGCTGAAGGTGATCGCGCCGGCTCTCGAGCACGAGTTCGACGGCGGCGTGCCCGAAT
>CADEGN010000526.1 GCA_902826865.1 uncultured Myxococcales bacterium | reverse complement strand
ACGATTACCGTGTCTTGGGGCGACGTGGTGGCCCACGGTGGCTATCTGCAGATCGATTTCGCCGAGGCCAACGACGAGTTCGGTGACACCATCCTCGCGACAGACATCCCCGACGCAGAGGACAGCCCGACCTCCATGGAAGTGACGCTGCCGGAGATTGTCTGCGACGCTTGCACGTTGCGCGTCATCCAAATCAATACGCCAGACGAAAACTACGTCTCGTGTGCCGACGTGCAGCTGGGCGATGGTGGGGGCACCGGCACCACCGGGATCGGAACCGACACGAGCGGAGGCGACGATACGAGCGGCGGCGACGTCGGTAGCGGTGGTGGCGGTACGACCACGGGCGGGAGCACGGGCTCAGCGAGCGCCGAGACAGGCGTTGGCGCGACATCGGAGGCCAGTGCCTCGGACGGCAGCGCTTCTGGCGAAGGGAGCTCCGCCGACGCCACGACAGGCGCCGACGACGACTCGAGCGGCTCGTGCAGCTGCAACAGCAGCGAGGTGCCAAGGTCGTTCGCGGCCCTCGCCGGACTCCTGCTCCTGGTCTGTCGCCGGCGCACGCGCTGAGCCAAGGAGTCGCGTCCTGGGCCACGCGCCACAAGCTGGTACGATCGTCCAATGCGAGTGACACTTCTGCTGCTGTTCGTCTCGTCCGCTTGTCCCTCGCCCACCACCGGATCCGGGACGACACCTCCGACTGGGACGACACCTCCGCCGGCCGACACCACCAACGATGCAAGATGCGGATCTCCGCGCCCGAGTCCGGCCCATGAGTGCATGCAGGATTGCGGGCCCCCGGTGGCACGCGAAGGCGATCCAGAGCCAGGCTGGCACTGGCTCACCGCCGAGGAAGCGGCGAGTCGCAAGCAATTCGGGTGTCCGATCTGTTTGCCCGAGGACACGCGCATCGCAACGCCCGACGGCGAGCGGCGGATCACCGAGCTCGTGGCTGGGGATCCGATCTGGACGCGCGACGAAGACGGCCGCCGCGTCGCGGGTCACGTCGTCTACGCCGGTTCTACACCGGTCGCGGCCGGCCACACGCTCGTGCAGATCAGCCTGGCGGACGGCCGCCGCGTACGGGCGTCAGCTGGCCACCCCGACGCCGATGGCGCGCCGATCGATAGGCTCGAAACCGGCATGATGATGTCGGGCAGCATGATCGTTGCGATCGACCCGGTCCCCTACCATGGCGCGCGCACCCACGACGTGCTGCCCTCAGGCCCGTCTGGTGTGTATTGGGCCAACGGCGTGGCCGTGGGCTCGAGCTTCGGCCATACACGGGCGGTCGACGACCGATGGACCGCGAAGTAATCGCGGCGGGACCAATGCCGCGATGTCCTCCGTGCCGGTCGACGCCCACGACGGGTCCCAGCCGCGCAGGTGTTTCAGGCGGTATACTTTTCTCTTTGTCCCCTAACCCTGTCGTCCCCTTACGAACCCGGCCTGCCATGTCGAAGCAATCGTTGCTGTGGATTTCATTCGTTTCCCAACCGCTGCTGCTTCCCGGATGCCGCACCGATGCAGGCGCAACCGATGACGGCGCCACCACGCAGGCCGCTACCACCGAGACCTCGGCATTCACCCTCAGCACTTCCGGTCCCGGCGATACCAGCCTGGCCGACGTCACATCGCAGGGTTCCGAGTCGAGCGGATCCGGCGTCTCCACCTCGACCACAGACTCCAGCGAGACGGGGATCGGGCCTGGCACGATCGTGCTCGACGAGGTCTGTCCCCTGCTCGAGCGCGTGGGTGAGGTGACGGTCTGGATCGTCGATCAGCCGTTCGTCGTCGGTGTCGTCTATGATCGACCCGATCCATGGATCGGGCCCGCCGAGTTGGAGAACGCGGACTGCGAGTTCCATCGCTTCACGCCCGACGCGTGCAATGGGTGCGCACCCGGCGAGGTCTGCAGTTTCGCCGGCGAGTGCGTTCCCCAACGCCAAGCGTTCACCGCCGCTGAACTCGACGTGACAGCCGATGGCACAACCCAGACGATCACGGCCAACGAGGTCACCGGTCAACTCTTCGGCGACCTCGGCAGTGGCACCGCAGATGTGACGTTGACGCTCCGATTTGGCGACGAGCAGATCGAAGTCCCGGCTTTGCCGTTTGCCGCACCGCTCTCCGGTTTGATGATGGAGCTCGAGGGCGACTCCTCTGCGCCGATGAGCCTCGATGTGACCTGGAGCCCACGCGATGACGGAAGCCGCGTGCGTACGGTGGTGCCGATCAACCATCATGCGGCCGGGCCCACGTTCACCTATTGCGACGTGCCCGCCTCGCAACCGGGCTTTCACGCCGACGAAGGCATGTTGGTGCCCCTGGCGGTCATCACCGGCCTCGAGTTCCAAGGCATCGACGTCGCCCGAACGGCCGCGGCCTACACGAGCAGCGGCTGCATTGAATTTCGCGTCGGCGTCGAGATGCGTGGCGACCTCGGCTGAGGCGACGGCCCCCCAAGCCGAGCCGCCGTCTACCGCACCGGCAAGCGCGAGTAGCTCCGCCCGTATTCGAGCATCTGCTCGCTGAAGTCGTCGGGATACTCGATCTTCACATCCACGATCTGATCGCCCTTCGTAACGGGCACCAGCCGCGGTTGAATGAACCCGGCGTACGGCGCGATGCCGAGGGCGGCGTAACGGCGGAGAACCTGGGCATGAAGGTCGCGATCGACCTTCACGCCATAGCGCTCGACCAAGCGTTTGCCCGCCTTAAAGTCTCCCTCGCTCTTGATCCGCTGGACTTCCGCGAGAAGCTGCCCGAACAGCAACCGCAACTTGTCGTAGTCACGCACGATGAAGAATGTCTAGCCCGGACTCTCC
>CADEGN010000525.1 GCA_902826865.1 uncultured Myxococcales bacterium | reverse complement strand
GGCCTTCGCCTCGTCCGCCTTCGCCTCGTCCGCCTTCGCCTCGTCCGCCTTCGCCTCGCCGGCCTTCGCCTCGTCGGCCTTCGCCTCGTCGGCCTTCTTCTCGTCGGCCTTCTTCTCGTCGGCCTTCTTTTCGTCCGCCTTGGCCGGCGCTGCCTTCTTCTCGTCCGCCTTCTTGGCGTCGGCGTTTGGATCCGGCTTGCTGTCGCAGCCCCCTTGGTGGAGCGACAGCAACATGGCGAAACAGGCGGGAATGAGCGCGCGTAGATCCACGGTGGTGCTCCTCGAAAGCGGCTGAAAACTACCCCAAACTCGAACGCCCCCCAAGCCGAACCGGTCTCAACGGTCGCAAATCGCGCCCTAGATGGCGGCGCCTCCGCCGTTTCTGGATCCACACCCCGGTGTGCCTCCCACGCTCGGCCCGGACCTGCTAGGTTCCGGACCCGTCGTTTCCAGGCAGCCCGGAGAATTGGCCGCGCCCTCAAACACGACCCTCGCGGTTCGCAGTCGGACGACGACTGCGCTGGTGCCCAGCGAGCTCGAGCTGCGGGTCGTCGACGGCCTGCCGCGCTGGCTGGGTCGCTGGCTCAGCCGGGCGCTCTTGCGCATGACGAGCATGGTTGAGCAGCCGACCGAAACGATGTCCGGTCCGCTGACGCCGGTGCGCAGCTACTTTCGACGCGACCGGCATCGCCACCCCCGCGTCGACCCCGAAACGTACCAGCTTCGCGTCAGTGGCGTTCGAAACCCACGCGCGTTCACGCTCGAAGAGCTGCGCGAACTACCGCGCGAAGAGCGATTGTGCGTGATGGAGTGTGCCGGCAACGGCAATCACCTCATGGGTTCCGCGGGCCTGTTGGGTCAGGCGCGTTGGGCGGGACCCTCACTGCGAACGATCCTCGCTGCGTGCGGTGGCGCGGGCGAAGCCTCACACTTCGCGTTTCATGGCCTTGATCCGATTCCCTTGATTCGCAGCGGCTACCACTACGGACTATCGCTCGCCGAGCTTCTCGAGGCCGACGCGCTGATCGCCCTCACGATGAACGGCCAGACGCTTCCGCGCGAGCGGGGCTTCCCAGCCCGCCTGGTGGTGCCCGGGATCTACTCGATGTCGCACGTGAAGTGGCTTGGTCACATCGAAGGCAAAACCTCCCCCCACATGGGCATCCACAACCGCTGGGTGTTTACCAACCACGAGCTGCAGGACGGCCAGTGGGTGCGCGTTCAGGCCCGGTGGATCGGACTCAAGTCGTTGGTCACTCGCTGCACGCGCATCCCGACGGGATGGCTGCTCACCGGTTGGGCTTGGGGTGGACGCGGCCAGATCGCGGGGGTCGACGTCACCGTCGACGGCGGTCAAACCTGGCACGCGGCCGAGGTGAGTGCACCCGGCACGTATTTCCCCGAAGACCCGCTCGATGCCCGGAGCCTCACAGATGCCTGGTGGGTGTGGAACTATCGCTGGGAAAACCCCGCTCCAGGTGAGTACGTCGTAGCGAGCCGAGCCCGTCGGACAGATGGTCGCCTCCAGGATTTCGACCAGGACCCGAATGTCCGCGGTCACTTCAACCAAACGCGCGTGAAGTGGCGGCGAGTCGCCGTGCCGTAGGCGGCAGCCCGAGCATCCAGGCGCAGCGAACGTGATAGGTTGCGCCGCGCGAGAGGCTCAATGTTGCATCTGCATCGCTCGGAGACTGGGATGTTTGTGCTGGTCGACCCCCGCACGGGGACCGTCGCCACCGGCGACAATCTCGTGGAGGCCCACACACGGATGCTCGCTCGGCACCCAGGTGCCGATGAAGACACGGGAACCACGGGATCGCCGCCAACTTCCTCCCGCAGTTGGGTGCGTCCGGCGGCGCTCGTGGGACTGCTCGTCGTTGCAGCCCTGCCGTTTGTGTGGCTGTCCGTCCTTCACTACTCCCTGGGCCGCATGCTCGCGGATCTGCGACCGCACGCACCCAAGGCCGCTGAGCGCGACCGTGGCTCCGACGACCCGGTGGTCGTCGAGCTCAAGCGACTCCACCATCTGGTCGCGACGCTTGATTCTCGAGTCGATGCGGTCGAGCGCGCCGGCGGTGGCTCACGGCGCTCGCACCGTGAAGGCACCGCCGACAGCGAGGACTCCGCGGACGGATCTGCGGACGATCCGAAAAACGAAGACGAGAGGTCCGAAGACGAGCCACAGAACTCGCCCAAGGCCGATCCAACCGCGGCAGATGCCGCGGCCACGGACATGAAACCGCCGGGCGCCGTCCCACCACCGCGCGGTCCGCAACGTCGACGCAATTCGAATCCCGCCCCAGGCGCGCCTTAGGCCCCCAGCTCGATCGCGCCGAGACCTACCGTGCAGTTCGACTCGCTCGCGTACTTGGCCCTGATGGTCGCCACGTTCGTGGCGTTCTTCGCGGTGCCTGTCCGCGTGCGACCGTGGGTGATGCTCGCCGCGACTGCGGTGTTTTACGGGGCCTGGAGTGTGAAGTTCCTCGGCCTCGTTGTCATCTCCGCACTGGTCGACTTCGCCTGCGGCCTGCTGCTCGAGCGCGTGCCAGAACGACGCCGCTTTCCCGTGCTCATGCTGAGCATGGTGACGAACCTCGGGATCCTCGGTTACTTCAAGTACGCCAACTTCTTCATCGCCAGCTTGCACGCCGTTGTCGGCGATGTCGTCTCTCGGGGGACGCTCGAGGTCGTCCTGCCGCCCGGAATCAGCTTCTACACCTTCCAAACCATGAGCTACACGATCGACGTCTACCGGCGGGATATCCGTCCGACGCACTCGTTGGTTCGGTTCATGGTCTACGTTGGGTTCTTCCCCCAGCTGGTTGCCGGTCCGATTGAGC
>CADEGN010000524.1 GCA_902826865.1 uncultured Myxococcales bacterium | reverse complement strand
GGGGACCGGAAGCTGATCCGCAACAACCGCGCGGCCCCTGTTCGGACGCCTCCCGTGTGTCGCAATGCGGCTCCCTTCAGGCGCCGCTCGAGGTCGTCGACGGCTTTCTCGAGATCGATCCCCTCGCTCAGATCGAGCTCGACATCCGTCACAGCGACGGCCGGCGAAGGCGCAT
The DNA here is from genome assembly GCA_902826865.1 of uncultured Myxococcales bacterium. Lineage (GTDB taxonomy): Bacteria > Myxococcota_A > Polyangia > Nannocystales > Nannocystaceae > Xiheibacterium. The sequence goes on along the minus strand of CADEGN010000524.1, from coordinate 2,681 downwards.
TGCCGCGCAGAACCGGCAGGTTCGCGGCGGTCAGCACGTCTGTGGTCTCGAGCGCGACCGCACGCTCGACGAGGTTCTGGAGCTCGCGGACGTTGCCGGGGAAGTCGTAGCGCAAAAACCACTCCATCGCTTCGGGCGAGATGCCTCGCAAACTGCGTCCGAGTTCGCGGGTGAGGCGCTCGAAGAATCGCTCGACGAGGAGCGCGATGTCTTCGCTGCGATGGCGCAGTGGCGGCAGGACCACCTGGACCACGTCGAGGCGGAAGTACAGGTCGCTGCGAAACTCGCCAGCTTTGATGGCGGCCTCGAGATCGCGATTGGTGGCAGCAACAACGCGCGCGTCGAATTCGAGCTCACGATCACCGCCGACCGGGCGCACGCGGCGTTCTTGGAGGGCGCGCAGGAGCTTGACCTGCATCGACAGGGACAGCTCGCCGATCTCATCGAGGAACAACGTGCCGCCCTGGGCCGCGACGAACACGCCCTCGCGCGCGCTGCTCGCCCCGGTGAACGCGCCGCGCACGTGCCCGAATAGCTCCGACTCCATCAAATTCTCAGGAATCGCCCCGCAGTTGACGGCGACGAAGGGCTTGCCGGTGCGCTCCGAGAGATTGTGCAATGCCCGGGCGACGAGCTCTTTGCCGGTGCCAGACTCGCCGCGCACGAGGACGTTGGTACGGGTTGGCGCGACCTTGCGGACGAGCTCGAACACCTTCTGCATGGCGGCAGAACGTCCGATCATGTGATCGAGAGTGCCGACCCCACGGAGCTCGGCGCGGAGGCGTTGGTTCTCGGCGCCGAGCCGCGCCCGCTCGATCGCCCGGGCGACGACGACCTGGATCTCGTCGACCTTGAACGGCTTGGTCAGGTAGTCGTAGGCCCCCAGCTTGAGCGCCTCGATCGCGGTCTCGGAGGTGGCGAAGGCGGTTATCATGATGCTCACGGGTGCCGGCTCGCGGCCGGCGGCGTGACGCAGCACGTCCATGCCACCAACGCCGGGCATCGTGAGGTCGGTGATGATGACGTCGTAGGGTTCGGCGTCGATCCGCCGGATGGCCTCGGCCCCCCCGGCGGCCGATGTCACGTCGTGCCCGGCGCGCCCGAGGCAGATCGAGAGAAACTCCCGCATCCCAGGCTCGTCGTCGACCACGAGGATTCGGGCGCGGCGCTCGGTGGCGTCGATCATCGGCGCAAGTCTGGGCTGCGCGGTGGCGGACCACAAGCGAGCCGTCGTGGTCGATCACGCACGCGACTGGGGGAGGGCGTGTGAGCGGCGCAGGACGAGGAGCAGATGCGTCCCAAAGCGCCGCCACGGTGCGCGATCGCGGGCGTACCAATCGAGCCGCGCGAGAATCCGGCCAATGATCGGCAAGGCGAGCAGCTGGGGTAGAATTACAAACACACGGAGGCCGTGCAGTTGCGTCAGGGTGAGGCTAGGCGGGAGTAGCTTGCCAAACCGGGCCAGGGTGTCGAAGCGCGTCAGCCCCCGCGGGGACTCCAACACGAGCGATCCGCGCTCGATCACGGTGACGGGGTGCCGAACGCCGTGGTAGAGGCCCCAAAGGCTGCGCGGGTTGGCGATCTGGCACAGGGCCGTTCCGCCGGGGGCGAGGATCCGCGCGATCTCGTGCAAGAGCGATCGTGCGGCCGCCTCGGAGGTGGCCTCGTCGTGTCCGAGGTGGGGCAAGGTCCGCAGGGAATAGACCAGCTCAAAACTGCCGTCGGCGAAGGGCAGCCGGATCGATGCTCCACGGCCGAGATCGACGGCGTCGACCACCCGTAGGCTTGCCGCCCGCGGCCGAACCCACTCGGCCACGCGTGGCGCACCATGGCCGAGGTCCAGAACGATGCGGCCTGTGGCGTGTCGCATGACCACCTCGCCCGCGAGGGCGTCGACCAGCTCCCCCGCCCAGCGCTGTGCGGAGCCCCATCCAAAATCGCCGGGCTCGTCGCTGGCCAAGGCCGACGCCCCGCGGGTCCCGGCGGACTGCGGATCGGCGATCACACCGTCGCCTTCGTCCGCGTTCGTTGACCCGCTCACACGGCCCATGGTACGCCTTGGGCCTGCCTGGAGCGCGTGATGCCAATCAAGATCCTCGCGATCGATGACAGCAAGACCATGCGGCTGGCCATCAAGATTTCGTTCGCGGCCGAGGACGCCGAGGTCACGGCGGTGAGCAAGGGCTCCGAAGCCGTCGCACGTGCCAAGCAGATGGGGGCCGATGCAGTGCTCGTCGACGCGGTGCTCGCCGGCGGTGAGCCCTCGGGCTATGACGTCTGCCAGCAGCTGAAGTCGGATCCCGACACGGGGCACATCCCGGTGCTCGTGCTGGTCTCCAACCAGACGGGCGTCGACGCCGGGCGTCTTAAGGCGTCAGGCGCCGAGGGTTGGCTTGCGAAGCCGTTCGAGACCCAAGAGCTCATCGACAAGGTCAATGAGATCGTCACCAAGGCGGGCAAGCCCATGGCGGCACGGCCGGCCGCGGTGGCCGCGACGCCTGCGCCCGCTGCCTCCACGCCCGCCGTCGCACGTCCTCAGCCGGCCGCAGCCAATCAACCTGTCGCGCGCCCCGCCCAGGTCGTCGCGGACAAGCCGGCGCCACGTCCCGCCGCAGCCCCCGCAGCTGCAGCCCCCGCAGCTGCAGCCCCCGCAGCTGCAGCCCCCGCAGCTGCAGCCCCCG
>CADEGN010000523.1 GCA_902826865.1 uncultured Myxococcales bacterium | reverse complement strand
AGGCGAGCCGGACGCGGCCATCGGGAAGCTCGGTGACGGCATCGTGGGCGAACGGACCAGTTCGATGCGCTCGCCCGCGCGGGGTCGCTCGTGCGCTTGCCCGGGCTCGGGTAGGCCTTGAGGTGCCTCAGAGAATCCGAGACGCGGCGACCGAACGCGTTGAGTTGAGTGCTCCTACTCCACGAGGGACACGCCCGCGCCGGGCGTGCGAAGGGCCTCCAACCACCTCACCAGCGCCGAGCGATCCGCAGCGGTGACTGCGTAGCCACGGGCGAGCGCCAACTTCTCCGCGCCGGGCTGGAGCGCGCTGGTCGTGACGATCAGCCCGGACTCGGCCCCCTCGTGCACAACATCGGCCCACAGCGACTTCACGATGATCTGCCCGACTTTCTGCTTCTGCCGCTTGCACTGGACCAGAATCGTCGGGGCTAGCCCGTCGGGATCCGGTTGTCGCCAGACCCTGACATCGATGCCGCCATCGCCCTGCCCCTCGCCGAGCTCGACCTTGCAGCCTTCGCGAGAAAAGAACTCGGCGGTCAGCGCCTCGAAATTCCGCCAGTGCATGCCGTCGAGGTCGCCGGGATTGCGTTCGAGATAGTCGATGTACCGCTGGTCGATGAACGTTCCGTGCACGGGTGTTACGCAGGCCTTCACGAACAGATCTTCGAGCTGCTCAACGTTGCTCCACTCCACGCGGCGGAAGGACGAGAGGATGCTGCCGTGCATGTGCTCCCGGAGCAACGCTTCGTACTCGTGGAACATCGCCAACCCACGCGCCCCGAACGCTTGTGTCGCCCTCACCGCGATGGGCGTGATGTCGATAGGGCCCGCGCCAGCACCTGCTTCACCGAGGAGACTTCGCTTCGCGCACTCGAATGACTCGTCCATGATCAGCCGCACGATCTCGAGAGCGTTGGCGTCGCGGTGGTACTTCGCATGGAGGGCGAGCGTCGGATCGAGTCCAGGCGGTGAAGCGATCGCGCCGAGACGATAGAGAAGCTCGCGCACCATCTCGTCGAGTTCTTCGGAGCGGAGCCGCCGAGCCAGCTCGAGGTCGCCCTCGAGCTCCGCTTCGGGAAGGTGTTCCACGAGCTGGGCTCGCGAGAGCGCGAGTCCAGCTTTGTGACCGGCGAACTCGGACAAGGTCTGGAGCAGCTCGCTGCGCGTCATCCACATCGCCGCCATAGGGAGCAATCCTACCGCGCCTGGCAGGGAACGGCTGCGCTCGCCGCGACGTTCTCGAACGGTCCAAGGAGCGCGCGAAGGATCAGAGCCGGGCTCCGCAGGCGGAAGCCCTCGACGAGATCGCGGAGCGGATACCCGTGCCCCGCAGATCTTCGTTGCAGGGTGACACCCTCGAGGACACCGAGCTCGAGGTTGTCCGCGTGATCGGGATCGAGAACGAACACTGGTCGCTCCCCTTGGAGTCGGGTGCGGAGTCCAGCGAGCTCGAGTACGGGCTTCGTACCCAGAGTGTCGAGCGCGGCCGCGAGCGTCGTGCAGCGATCCAACTGAAGCCGTTGCCAGTACCAGATCAGGTATCGGTTCACGCGTCGCACCTCAAGCTCGGTGAGCGGGGCGTCCCCTGCGTTGAACGCCCAGAACGTCTCGGTGGCGATGCGGACGAGCTGCTTCAGCCGATCGAGTGTGCGAACCGGCGGCGCCTTGTCATCGGGAGCGTCGAGCTCCTGCAGCAACGCCCAGACGTCGGCGTGATAGTCGAGTTCCTCGAGCACCCGCGGCAGGCGACCGACCTGAGACCCAGTGCTCGCCGTCAGCCGGTGCACCTCGTGATGCAACGCCTCGTGCAGGAAGAACAGGCGGGCGGCCGTTCGTCGCTCGCCCTCGTCAGCGAAGCGCCGGGCGACGTCGAGCAGAAGCCGATCGTCGACACGCCACTTTCCAGAGGCACGGTGGAGCTCGAAGCCATCGCTCGCGGATGCGGACTCGAGATCGACCTCGGTGAGCACACGCCGCATCGCAGCGATCCCGGGCAGAACCGTCCATGGCCACCGTTCGAGGACTACCCGCTCACCATCGCCGCGCCATGACGACTCCTCGCGATCGCGCTTGGCCGCTCGCGCGCCGAGTCCACGAAGCTCCTCGTTCCAGAGGCGACGTTCCTCGGCAGCGCGCTCGAGATCGTCGGGTGACAGGACGCGCCGGGGTGCGCTACCGCCCCCCTGAAGCGTGAACGCGGCGTGGTATTGCGGCGCCGCGCGAGCGGCCTTCTGGTAGACACGCACACTGCGATGCATCGTTGCGCTCACGCGCATCCCCATCGCGAACGCGAGCCCAACGGGGACTGCGGCGAAGACGTGGATCGTTGCGTGCGTGAGTCTGTCGCTCACCCAGAGGACCACTCGCTCGAACGCGTCCGCCACGATGTCGATGTGGTCGGGACGCGTCAGCGCGTCGCGACCGGGATTCTCGAGACGAACATCGACCTGCATGAGAGGCGCCGGTACGACGGCGAGCGTGTTGGCCGGATCGATATCTGGCCACGTGGAGATCCGGATGACCACGTCGCAAGGCTCGGTCCATCGCACTCCCTCGATGAGGCCGTCGACGAGTACGCGAGGTGCGTCGCCCTCCGGCGCATCCCATGCCCACGATCCCGACTCGTGGTGTCGCTGGTAGACGTCGACGCGACCCCAAGGTCCGACCGTGTACCCGAGCTGCATCGCGAGCGGGATCGGCGTGGCGCCAAAGTACGCGATGCGAGCTCCCGCCTCGGGCTCGACGTGGTCCCGGAACACCGCGACGATTTGCCGCTGGACTGAGCTCCAGTCAACGTCGCCGAGATCGTCCATGCGGATGGCCGGGAGGTGCGGTTAGGTGATTCTACCTGCGAACGGCCACGAGGGTGTGCGAGCCGCGGCGG
>CADEGN010000522.1 GCA_902826865.1 uncultured Myxococcales bacterium | reverse complement strand
CCCACGGTCGGGCTCCGGAAATAGAACGAAGGCCGCGGAGCAACGCTCCACGGCCCTCGTTTTGGGAACACCTCAGACGCGGGAGATCCCGCGCCCGGCGATCACCACTCGCAGCCCATGGCCGAGGTGGCCTGCTTGGCGGCGTCGAACGCAGCCTTGCAGCCGGTGGCCAGGCTGTCCTTCCCCGGACCGCTGGCGGCTTCCTTCCACGCCTTCACCGAGGCGTCCATCGCCTGCTGCATCTGGGCGCGGGCCGCCTCGGGGACCTTGTCCTTGATGCACTTGGTGTACTTCTCGATGTAGTCGTCGCACTCCGGGATGCCGATCTTGTCGCCGCCGCCGCCGCCATCGGCCGCGCCGCCGCCTGCTGCCGGCTCTTCCTTCTTCTCTTCGGCCTTCTTCTCTTCGGCCTTCTTCTCTTCAGCCTTCTTCTCGTCGGCCTTGGCCTTGCCGTCCTTCTTGTCGTCGGCCTTCTTGTCGTCCTTCTTGTCGTCGCAAGCGGGGACGGTGGAGAGGGCAAAGGCGGCGAAAACGCCGAGGAGCATGGTGGAGCGGAACATCATGGCTTCGAATCTCCCGATGAAATCGGTGGTGGTGAACGGCCCATCGAGCCGGTGCGCGGAGCGTAGGCGACGCCGCGCACACGGATCAATCAGGGCTGTGTCATGGAACGGTAGGGAAAAGCGCGTCGCGGCCCCGGCTCCAGGCGGGTTGGACCCCTAGGTTGTGCCGGCAAACCCGTGGGAATCCTCCATTTTCTGCGGCTGGGCGGCCGGCAACCTGCCGCCTATCCTGCCGCGGACGATGCCCACCTTGGACAGCCCCGCCCTCCGCCCCGTGTTCCAGCCCGACGATGGCGGGCAGATCCGTGCCCTCGTGGTCGCCGGTGCCTGCGGCAACGTGGGCTTCGGCAAACTGGGCCAGTTCGCCCGCCTGTTGGCGCCACGCGGCATTCCGGTCTTTGCCGTGGATCCGTCGCCCCAGGTGGCTGCGATCGCCTCCCGGCTGGATGAGGCGCTCGGCGACCGGTTCTCCGCCGCCGACAGGGCCGTGATCACCGCCGGCATCACCCCGATTCAGGGCGGCATCGCCGAGCTACCCGCCGAGGTGCGGATCGGCTTTGTGTTCGAGGCGATCCCGGAGCGTCTCGCCCTCAAGCACGCGCTGTACGAGCAGATCCACGCCCGCGATCCCGACGCCTGGATCGCCTCGGCCACCAGCGGCTTCCCCACCACGCAGCTGTTCGGGCACCTGCCGGGCAAGGCCCGCTGCGCGGTGATGCATCCTTTCTTCCCGCACCTCACCAACAAGTTATTCGAGGTCCCGGTGGCCGGCGCGACGACCGGCAAGGCCGAAATGGGCGTGCTGCGCAAGCTGCTCGGTAGCCTCGGCATGACCGTCGTGGCGGTCGCCGACGTGCCAGCGTTCGCCGCCGATCGAATCTTCTGCGGCATGATGCTCGAGGCGGTCCGGATCCACGCCGAACTCGGCCTCAGCCCGGCGCAGATCGATGATGCGTGCAAGCGCAGCCTTGGGACGTCGCCGTTTTACGTCCACAACATGATCCCGGGCGCGAACTACCTGTCGGCCCACTGCATGGAGTTGTGCAAGGCCGAGGTCGACTCGAGCCTCTATGCGATCCCCGACGCGTGGCGGCCGTACATCGACGATGCCCACAAGAAGTGGCCGTACGAAAAAGGCGCGAGCTGCCCGCCAGAACGCCGAAGCGAAGTCGAGCAACGCATGCTCGGCATGCTGTTCGCGCTCACGGCACGGATGGCCGACCGTGACATCGCCGGGCTCGATACCCTCAACTATCTCTGCGAAAATGCGCTGGCCATGCGCGAGGGTGTGCCGGCCCTCATCGAGAGGTTGGGCCACGGGCGTGCGCAGGAGATCCTCGATGGGTTTCTCCGCGGCCAACGCATCACCGTCGCCGAGGAGGTCGCTCCGCGCGCGGCGTTGGGGGCCGATCGCCCGGGTTGGGGGCGCGTCTACGTCCAGACCGCCGTGCACGACGGCGTCGGCCTGTTGTCGATCAAGCGCACGAGTCTCTCCGACACGTTTCTCGCCGAGATCGCGGCCGCCAAGGCGTCCCTCGAAGACGACCCCGCGGTGCGGGCGATCGTGATCGCTCCCGATGGTCACTTCAGCCGCGAGTTTGGCCATGGCGCCGATCTACAGGCATTCGTGCCCGTGCTCGGCGACGAGGCGGCGGCGCTCGCGCTCATCGAGCGCTGGAAGGCCACCACCAGCCTGTTTCGCCGCGGCAAGCCGACGGTTGCCGCCCTGGTCGGACGGGTGCTCGGTGGCAGCCTCGAGCTTGCGGCGGCCTGCCACGCTCGCATCGCCGCCGTGGGCGCGCGATTGCAGTTCCCCGAAACGACCGTCGGCGTGGTCCCGGGGCTCGGCGGGTGCCACATGGTCCATCGCCAGAGCCGCCCGGAGGCGGCCGCCGAGATCGATCGGGCGCTTCTGACGGGCGCAGGGGTGACGGCCGAGCAGGCCCACGCGTGGGGGTTCGTGTCCGAGATCGTCGCGGTTGGAGAGCTGCCAAGCGCCAGCATGGCGCTCGCACGGCGTCTCGCCGATGGCACCGTCGAGCTGCCGTGGCGCGCGAGCGGGCGCTCGCACCCGGTTGCGACCGATGTCCCGGGCACCAACGAGGCCAAGGTCCCGTTGTCCGCGGGGCTGCGCGCGCTGCTGGTGGAGACGATCAGCGCGGCCAACGGCGCAGATGCGGAGACCGGCGGGATGATCGAGGCCCGCAATGCGGCGCGTAGCCTGGCGGGTGCAGCCGCGAAGATCGGCGTGACCGCGATGTTGCGCGGCAAACCGCCGGTCTTCGACGATCCGCTCGGGTAGGTGGGCCGCGCTTCTCCAGCGCAGCCCGAACCGGAGGCCTAGGAGCGTGACCCCGTAAGGGGTCTCGCTCCTCCGTGCCCGTGCCCGTGCC
>CADEGN010000521.1 GCA_902826865.1 uncultured Myxococcales bacterium | reverse complement strand
CCCGTCGAACTGCACCGGCTCCGGCGGATCGGTCTCGATCGTGACCTCGGTGCCGCGGGCGTAGCGGAGATATCCGGTTTCACCGGTGTCGAGCGCCACGTTCGAGAGCGCCCGCCAGAAGCCGCGGACCACCTGCCATGGCGTGTCGGCCGCGATGGCAATGACGTCGAAGAGTCCGTCGTCAGGCCTGGCCTCACGCCGAACGTTGACGAACGGCGGAATCAGGATGCCGCAGTTGAGCACCAGCACCACCGCAGCTCGGCTCTCGGTGGTCCGGCCGTCCACCGTCAGCCGGAGCGTCGTCGACCGGATGGCCGGCACGACCCGGAACAGGGTGCTGAGATAGCCACCGATGCCCAGCCGGCGCTTCATGTCGGTCGGCGTGCCGCCCATGATCCGGGCGTCGGCCCCCGCACCACAGGCCACCGCGAAATACTCGAAACCGCCATCCCGCTCGATCCGGCCGAGGTCGATCCGCCGGGTCCTGCCCCGCAAGATCATTTCGGTAGCAGCCACCGGCGAGATCGGCACACCGATGTTGCCGGCCAGGATGTTGCCGGTCCCGCCGGGAACGAGTCCAAGCGGCACTCCGGACCCGACCAGCGCCGCGGCCGCCTGCATGGTGGTTCCGTCCCCGCCAAAGACCGCGACGAGGTCGGCGCCGCCGGCCACGCCTTCGGCGGCAAAGACCCGGGCATCCAGGGCCGACCCGGTTTCCCGGACGTCGATGGACCAGCCCGCGGCGGCGAACATCCGGCGGACGGTATCCGCGGTTTCGGGCCTGGTGCGGGCGGCCACCGGGTTGGTGATGAGCAGTGCCCGCGCCATCAATACTCCCTGTCCCACTTGAGGTCGGCGCCGAACTGGTAGCGACTCGGCCGCACCAGGGTGCTCGCCACCTCCGACAGGCAGGACTGGACCGGCTCAGCAGCCACCTGGAGCTTGAGCGTGGGATGCAGCCGATATTCGAGCGACGCGCCGAGGTACTGCTGACTGAAGGCAGCCGCGCCCTGGTTGAAGCAGCCGCCAAGGTTGAGGATGACGAAGAGCCGGTTGGACAGCTGCCGCCCCAGCGACAGCGCCGTGACCGACCCGCCCGTGGCGAAGGCGCTGTTGTTCTGGAGGAACCCCGGATTGAACTCGATCAGGTCGAGGGGCGAGTCGGGGGAGGAGATGAGCCGCCGTTCGAGTTCCGAGGACAGCGCCGTGGCCGCGAGCGCTACCGCGCCGCCATCCGGGCGCGGCAGGCCGGCCGCGCACACACACGCCGTGCGGATCGGGACACTCATGGTGACGCCGTGGGGCCCGAGCAAGATGATTGCGCCGCAATAGATCCCCCGCGGCGCGCCCTCGAGCGCGTCGATGATCTCGATGGTGCGCCGCTTGGGCGCACCCGTGACACTGCCACTGGGCACGAGCGCGGCGATGAGCTCGCGTAGGCCCACCGACCGGGGCAAGATCGCCCGGATCTCCGTGACGAGGTGGTGCACGGTCGCAAGCGCGAGTTCGGTTGGTTCGGCGGCGGCGCTGACACTGCCGGGCCGCGCGAGCCGTCCCAGATCGTTGCGGACGAGATCGACGATCATCACGTGTTCGGCGCGATCTTTGATCGAGGTGCGAAGCTCGGCCCGCGCTGCCGCATCGCTGGCCGACGAGTCGCCCCGCGGACGTGTGCCCTTGATCGGCAGCGAGCGCGCCAGCCATTCGCTCGGTCCGTGCGCGGCGAGGGTCAGGAGCGTCTCCGGCGAGTTCGACAACACCCACCCGTCGGCAACGGCCAGCAGCGCGCCGAGATCGGCGGGCGAGCGCGCGCGGAGCGTGGCGTACGCAGCCGCGGCCCGATGCGCGAGCGACGTGGTGTGCTCTTGCCAGGGCGCGATGAATCGCTGCGCCACGTTGACCTGATAGGTATCGCCGGCCACGATGTGGCGGCGCGCCGCCTCGACCGCAGCGCGGTACTCACCGGGCGAAACCACCGCGGTGAGCTCGCCCAGGCCCCAACCTGGTTCAATTCTCGGCGCCTGCTCGAGCCTGCCGGCGAGCGCCGCCACCGCGGACCCGCCCCCGATCGCGCCGATGACACTGCCTGGCCCGAGCTCGAGCGCCCCCGGATAACGCCGCCAAATCATGCCGGGCAACCCACGGCGGGTCCCCCACCGTCCGCGCACTCCGTCGGCGGCAAGATCGTAGCTCACCGCGCCGATCCAGATCCGATCCGGCTTCGCCCGCCATCCGCGGTCGACCGCGTCGAGATCCGCCAGTTGATCGCTCTCAAGCTCAAGATCCGGATCCCACGCCGCATAGCCATGGCCGTGATCGCCTCCGTCGAGCCACGCGAAGCCGCGCGCCGCCGTCGCGGCGACGCCGAGCAGGGCGGCGGCGCGCGCCTGTGGGCTGGCCAGCAGCGGAGCGAACCCCATCGCGGCTACCCGCGCCGCTGATCGAGCAGCGCCCGCCGAAATCCGCTGGTGTATTGCGCCGCGCTTGCGAGCGACAAAAACAGCGAAACGTACAGGAACACCAGCCCCAACCAATGGAAGTCGATCGTGCCTTCGCTCAGCGGCATACGGTAGCGATAGCCCACCAAGACACAGCAGATCCCGGCCAGCTGAAACACGGTTTTGGCGCGGCCGGTATCTCCCGCGGCGATGACGACACCGAAGCTGGCCGCGACCGAGCGGATCCCGTTGATATAGAAGTCGCGTCCGAGCATGAGCGCGACCAACCACGGCCCGACGGCGCCGACGACGACGAGGTAGATGAGCACTGTCATCGCCATCAGCTTGTCCGCGAGCGGATCCACGAACTTGCCAAACACCGTGACGAGGTTGCGCCGCCGGGCCAACCAGCCGTCGAGGATGTCGAGCAAACTCGCGGTGGCAAACAGCAGCGCCGCGGCGAAGTTGCGCACGGGATCGGACGGATCGATCAGGATCACCACCGGCGGGATGAGGAACAGCCGGCCAATCGTGATCAAGTTGGGGAGG
>CADEGN010000520.1 GCA_902826865.1 uncultured Myxococcales bacterium | reverse complement strand
CTGAATGACGCGGATAAGACCTGACTCGGTCCTGATCTGCTTCTCTTCGCTGTCCTTCTCGACCTTCCCCGCCTCGGCTGCGATTTCAGCGTCGGGCGGCGCGTCGCCGCCACCGAGAACGTCACCGATGTCGCCGCCATCGCTTGGCGGGGTTTCACCCGCCGGCTTCTCGCCTGCAGCGGGTGTCTCCCCTTCCATGTCATCCACGACGACGACGTCGTCCTCGGGCGGGGCCGGTCCCGCATCCGTGTCGACGGCCACCGCGGACGTCGATGCCCACGTGGGAGCGGGAACGGCCCACAGGGCCGCAAGGGCCACGAAAGGCCCCACGAAGTTGCGTCGCATGCTCACCTCAGACACAGGGTCGGAATCTCGGGAGGGGTCGTTCGCGTTGTGCGATCGCGAGTGGTGGTGGTGCGGAGGAGGCCCGTGGGCAGGGGCTCTGGGCATTTTGGCTGCGGCACCGTATCACAGCGTTCCATAGGTCACAACGGGGTGAAGGGCCCGGGTTTGGTCGCCTCGCTCGCCTCGCTCGCCTCGTTGGGGCGAGTGGCTGCGGGGTCTGGCGGTCAGGGGTTCGCAGCTCCTTGCATGGGCGCTTGGCTGCGACGCGCGATCGACAATAACAAGAACGGTCGATGCTGCGGAGCTCAACAGAGGCGAGCGATCGCTCGTAGATCCACCGTCGCTGCGCCTGTTCGGATCCCACAACATCACGCGCATTCTCTGTTCGGCGGCACACGCTCGAACCACCACACCAAGCCGCAGTGGTGCACGCGTGGCGCTCGGCGACCGAGCCGGTCTCGCGCAGGCCCCCACGGCGTGCTCGCCCCGTCCCGTGTAGATGCAGCCGTCCCGGTGAGACCGTCGCATTCGCGGGGATCCCGGGCTGCGCCCAGGTCCCGCCCCCCCCGAGGGGTGTTCCACGCCGCCATCTGTGAGGGGTTCCCGCGGAGTCACTCGCTTGACGCCTCCTCGCCCGCCCTGTCGCGGTCGGAGAACAGCGCGGCCACGAAGTCGCTGGGATCGAAGGTCCGCAGGTCCTCGATGCCCTCGCCGACGCCGACGTAGCGGATTGGGATGTGCAGCTCGTCGCACACCCCGAGCGCGACCCCGCCCTTCGCGGTCCCATCCAGCTTGGTCACGACCAAACCGGTAAAATCCGTGGTTTCTTTGAAGAGGCGAGCTTGCGCGAGGGCGTTTTGCCCGATCGTGGCATCGAGCACCAGATAGGTGTCGTGCGGGCCGACCACCGCATCGCGCTCCGATGGCGGGAGGTCGGCGCCCAGCGCCTTCGCGGCCGCGCGCTTGACCTTGCCGAGCTCGTCCATGAGTTCTTTGCGCGTGTGCAAACGCCCCGCGGTGTCGCAGAGGACCACGTCGAATGCTTCACGGCGGCCGCGGGAAATTCCTTCGTAGATGACGCTCGATGGATCGGACTTGCCGCCGCCCATATGGATCGGACAGCCGACCCGCCGTGCCCAGACCTCGAGCTGATCGACAGCCCCCGCCCGAAAGGTGTCGCCCGCGACGAGAAGCACGCGACGACCGGCGCGCGCGTGTGCCGCGGCGAGCTTCCCGAGCGTCGTCGTCTTGCCCGCGCCATTCACCCCGATCACGAGCAGCACGTACGGGCGCAGCGCGGGTGAGAAGTCTGGCGGCGGCGCCGGCAGATCGACGAGCGCCAGGGCGGCTTGTTCGAGCGCGGCCCAGACGGCGTCGGCGTCGCTGCTCTGATCGCGATGGAGCAGAGTCACGACGCGCGCCATGAGTTTGTCCGCCGCGCCGGCACCGATATCAGCCGTAAACAACACCTCTTCGATCCGTTCGCGCAAGTCCTGATCGAGCTTTGGTTGCCCGCGCAGCAGGCGGGCAAGCCGGGCGACGAAGCCTCCTCGGGTCTTGGCCAAGCCCCGTCGGATTCGTTCGCGATCGCTCTCGCGTTCGCCGTGACGTCGCGCTTCGCCGGCCGCGCGGGCGCTCGGTCGCTCGACCGGCAACGCCACGGCAATCCGGTTTTCGGCCTGTTCGGGGGCCGGCGCAGGGGGGCTCGAGGCGACGGCGATCTGGGGCCGATGCGCAACGTCCGACGGCGGCGTGAGCGGTCTGGCCGCCTGTTTGTCGACTGGTTTGTCGACTGGTTTGTCGACCTGTTTGTCGACCTGTTTGTCGACCTGTTTGTCGGGAGGGAGCTCGGCCGCAGAACTCGCCGCCTTGCGTTTTCGCCACGTCCACCACCACCATGCGAGGGCGACGGTCGCCACGACGACGAGCACGATGACGGCGGCGTCCATGGGGGGCGGGCGCTGCGAGCTTCGCCAGGGCGCCCGGGTTCGCGCAAGGGGGCGTGCGAGCTGGCGAGTGGCGGACCACGCGACGGAGATCTCGTCGCGGGTCGTCCGCGCGCGCGGGGCTCGACCCGACCCTGTCGGTCCCGGCCGATCGCCCACGATCGCCTGCATCCGCGGGCCCGTGGCGCGATCTCGGTCTCCGGCCCGGCGTGCGCCGGCCGGTCGGTCGAGCCCGGCAACGGCGTCGTCAAGCCGAAGATCGGCCTTTTCCCCCATCGTCGAGGGTGCTATCCGGACGTCCGCGGTCTCCATCGCCACCCCCAATGCGACTGAAGAAGATCGAGGTTTCCGGGTTCAAGTCCTTCGCCGACCGTCAGGTCGTCCTTGTCGACGACCACATCACCGGGGTCATCGGCCCCAACGGTTGCGGCAAGTCGAACATCGTCGACGCGATCCGGTGGTGCATGGGGGAGCAAAGCGCCAAGCACCTGCGGGGTAGCGGGATGGCGGACGTGATCTTCGCCGGGTGTTCGTCGCGCGGGCCGGCGGGGCTCGCCGAGGTGACCCTCACCTTCGCCAACCCGACGGACGCGCCCCCGCCGTACTCGGACATGTCCGAGGTCGGGATCACCCGGCGGCTGTTCGCGGATGGAACCAGCGAGTATCTGATAAATAAGGTACCGGCTCGGCTGCGCGACATC
>CADEGN010000519.1 GCA_902826865.1 uncultured Myxococcales bacterium | reverse complement strand
TGGGGGTCATGGCTAATCGCCGGGGGCCTGGCCTGTGTCAGCGCGTGCTACCACGGCCTTGGCGCTGGAGGACCGGGGGCTGGGGCTGGCGCCGAGGGAGACGGCGGCACTGCCGGATCGAACGGCGACAGCGGTGATACGGCCTCGGACGACTCCCCTGGGGGAGGCACAGTTACCCCCGGCCGCGTGTGGCGCCTGACGGCGCGCCAATATGAGCGAACCATCGAGGCCGGCCTCAAGGTCGACATCGACCTACCGGAGATCGCCATCACGGCGCGGACCGAGGACTTCACGAACAAGGCCCACGAGAACTTCGTGGACGACGTGTTCTTCGCCCAGATCGAAACGGGCGTAGAAGCGCTCGTCACCGAGAACCTCGGCGCGGTCACTGCTCAGTTGCCCTGCGAAATGGCCGGCCTGGACGCGAGCTGCCTGCGGACGTTTCTCGAGGGATTTACGCTTCGCGTCCAGCGGACCGACCAGGCAGATCTCGACGGATACGTGGCGCTCTTCGAGGCCCTGCGCGCGGACGCGACCGTCGAGCAGGCGCTCGTCGGCGTTGTGACGGCCGTGTTGATCGCGCCGAAGACGCTGTTTCGCACGGAGATCGGAGCGCCGACCGAGGCGGGGCAGGCGGTGCGCCTGACGCCATTCGAATTGGCGGAAACGCTTTCCTACAGCGTGTGGGACGGGCCACCAGACGACGAGCTGCTTGCCCGCGCCGTCGACGGTTCGCTGTCCGAGCGTGCCGTGCTCGAGGCCCAGCTCGACCGGATGATCGACTCCGAACAGGGGCGCCGCGGGATGCTGGAGTTTCTGTCCCAATGGCTGGGCCTGGCGGGGTTCGATTACATCGACAAAAACGCCACAACGTATCCAGATTATCCGAATCTGCGCGCTTCGATGCGCGCGGAAACCCAGGCGGTTCTCGAGCACGTGCTCGCGGGCGACGATGCGCGGCTGGCGGATCTCATCGGCGGGTCCCAGACGATCGTCGATGCGCAGTTGGCCGAGTTCTATGGCATCGACTTTCCGCCGGGCGCACCGACGGCCCTGGTAGATCTTCCGCCAGAGCGCCGCGGCGTGTTCACGCATCCTGCCGTGATCGCGGCCATGTCTGAACCGACGCTCACGGGCCTCATGTATCGGTCGAAGGTGCTATTGCGGCGTCTGCTCTGCGTCGAGCTCGTGCCCCCGCCCAATGCCGAGTTCCCCGACCCCGAAGAGTTTCCGCCCGACGCGACAACGCGCGACAAACTCGAGTCCCTCGCGGTTACGCAGCCATGCGCGGGCTGCCACGTCACGTTGAACCCGGTGGCGTTTGCCATGGAGAACTTCGACGCGATCGGCGGCTACCGCGAGCTCGAGAGTGGTAGCCCGATTGACGCGTCCGGATCCGTCAAGCTCGAAGACGAAACGATCACGTTCGCCAACGCGCCGGAGTTTTTCGCGAAGGTCGCCAACCATCCGGCCGTGGAGGAGTGCTTTGCCAGCCACGCGTTTCGCTACACCTGGGGGCGCGAGCTCCTGATCGAGGATCACGAGGTCGTGGCTGCGGCGGTGAAAGCGTTTCAGGAGCATACGGACATGCGCGAGCTGTTCCGCGAGGCAGTGATCTCGTTGGCGCTCCAGGACCGACGAGGGGAGGGAGAGGACGATGCGTGTATCTCGCCGTGATCTTCTGCTGCGGTTTGGGCCGGCGGCGCTGCTCGTCCTCCCGGTGATTCGCCCGACGCGGGCCGAAGTCGGCGACGGCGTTCGGCGCCGGTTCATCACGGTGTTCTCCTCCAGCGGAGTGCATCAGCCGTTTTTCTGGCCAACCGGTTCCCCAGGCGCTTGGAACTCGGGAAGTTACGACGTCACTGGTACCTCCTTGGAGGGGCTCAAGCCGTATCTCGAGGACATCATCATCCCCAAGGGCATCGTGCTGGATCGCGGAGGCGGTGACAGTCACAATGCCGGGTCGATCTCGATCCTCACCGGTGATCATCTACGAAGCGACACCAGCCAGCCCTACGCGTTGCGCGAGTCGATGGACCGCTTTCTCAGCCGCGAGCTCAGCAAGGATTGTCCGGTTCCGTACTTGTTGCAGGGAGTGCGCCTCCAGATCGAGCGCGCATCGAAGTACGTATCGTTCGATGAGAACGGCAATGCCGCGCAATACCAGCAGAACCCGTACGAGGTCTATGAGTCGATCTTCAAGGGCCTAATTGGGGATTGCCAGGGTGGCGGTCCGTCGCCGGAGTTGAAGGCGGCGCTGGGGCGGAGGCTCAGCGTGCTTGATCTGGTGGGTGAGCAGACCCGCGCGATGAAGCAGGCGTGCGGCTTGGGGCAAGATGAGCGGATCAAGTTCGAACAAATGGAGGAGAGCGTCCGTAGTGTTGAGCGTCGCCTCGAGGCGGCTGGGGAGACCGCGTTTTCGGAGAACTGCCAGACGGTCAAGGACGAGATGGAGGAGGGCACCCCCGTCACTAACACGGACGCGAATTACCCCGAGCTGTTGCGGCTACACTTCGACCTACTCGTGCTGGCGCTCGAGCTCGACATCACGCGCGTGTCGACCATCTCGATGTCGCTAGGCGGTAGTGGCGGTGCGCCGATGAACTGGTTGCAATGGGAGGACGAGGGCGGCAACCTCGCGCCGATCGAGGCCTCGCACCACAATGTGACGCACGGCCTGCAACGCAACGTGGAGCACCACATCCCCAAGCTGAAGGTGATCGATCGCTGGAACTTCGATCAGTTCGCGTATCTTGTCGGCAAACTCAAGGGAGTCCCAGAGGGCGACGCAACGCTCCTCGACAACACGATCGTTTGGTACGGGTCGTGCAACGGCGACGGCGAGCCGCACTCCACCACCAACATGCCTTTCATCGTCGCCGGCAGAGGCGGCGGAACGCTGGAAACCGGACGGTATGAGCAGTTGAGCGGCAACCCCAAGCACCAGCGGTTGCTGCTCACCTTCCTGCACAAACTTGGGTTCCCCGAGATGGA
>CADEGN010000518.1 GCA_902826865.1 uncultured Myxococcales bacterium | reverse complement strand
CTCCGGCTCGACGTCGGGCTGCCGGCCCGGGCGATCGCGCGGAGCTGTCGGCTCTCGGTCAGTACGGTCCACGGGTATCTCGGCCGGATCGCGGTCGCGAAGCTCGTGTGGCCGCTTCCCCCCGCGCTCGACGACGATGCGGCCCTGACGCGGCTGCTCTTCCCGACCGAGGGGCAGCCCGTGCGGTCGCGGCCCGCGCCCGACTGGGCGGCGATCCACCGCGAGCTGCGCCGCCCGCACGTGACGAAGCTCCTCGTCTGGCAGGAGTATCGCGAGCGCGAGCCCGACGGGTACCAGTACAGCCAATTCTGCGCGCACTACGCGGCCTGGGCGCGCACGCTGCCGCTCACCCTGCGCCAGACGCACCGCGCCGGCGCGAAGGGCTTCGTCGATTTCAGCGGCGACGGGCTCGCGATCCTCGATCCGGTCACCGGCACGCGCACAACCGCCGTCCTCTTCGTGCTCGTGCTCGGCGCGAGCAACCTCACGTACGTCGAGCCGGTGCTGCGCCAGGACCTCGCGACCTGGATCGCCTGCCATGTGCACGCCTTCGACTACTTCGGGGGCGTGCCGGCCGCGCTGGTCCCGGACAACACCAAGACCGGCGTGCGGCGCCCCGACTACTACGACCCCGAGCTCAATCCGACCTACGCCGACCTCGCCGTGCACTACGGCACGGCGATCCTGCCGGCGCGACCGTACAAGCCGCGTGACAAGGCTAAGGTCGAGCAGGCCGTGCTCCTCGCCGAGCGGTGGATCCTCGCCGTCCTCCGCGATCGCGTCTTCACGTCGCTCGCCGACCTCGCCGACGCCATCGTCCCGCTACGCGAGCGGCTCAACGATCGCCCGCTGCGGCGGCTCGGGCAGTCCCGCCGCCAGCTCTTCGAGGCCGTCGAGCGGGCGGCGCTCCGGCCGCTGCCGCCCGATCCCTACGTGTACGCGGTCTGGGCGCGGCCGAAGGCGAACATCGACTATCATGTCGTCTTCGAGGATCACTACTATAGCGTCCCGTACCAATTGCGCGGCGAAGTCCTCGACCTGCGCGCCACCGCGACGACCGTCGAACTCTTCCACCAGGGCCGCCGGGTCGCGAGTCACGTCCGCAGCCATGTCCGTCATCAACCGACCACGACGCCGGCGCACATGCCGGCGGCCCACCGCGCGCATCTCGAGTGGACGCCGTCGCGGCTAATCACGTGGGGCGCCACCATCGGCCCGGCCACGGCCGGGCTGCTCGACGCCATCATGCAGCAGCGGCCGCACCCGGAGCAGGGGTACCGCGCGTGCCTCGGCCTCTTGCGGCTCGCCAAGCAGTATCCCGCCGCGCGCCTCGAACGCGCGTGTGCGCGCGCGCTCCACTTCCGCGCCTACTCCTACAAGAGCGTCCTCGCGATCCTGCGGCATCATCGCGACGCCGAGCCGCTCCCGACGGAGGCCGAGCCCCCGCCGCTGCCGCTGCACGCGAACGTCCGCGGCGCCAAGTACTACCACTGAGCGCCGCGCGTCCGTCGGCCCGGCACGGGCTCCCGGCGGCGGACGCTTCGGCTCGAGCCCCGCACGAAAGGATTCGCGCATGCTCCTCGAACCCACACTCGACAAACTCACGGCCCTGCAACTGCACGGCATGGTCGACGCCCTCCGCCAGTGGCAGACCCAGCCCCCGCGCGAGCCACTCGCGCCGCTCGACCTCGTCGGCCTGCTCGCGGACGCCGAGTGGCTGTATCGCGAGCACCGCAAACTCACCGCCCGGCTCAAGGCCGCGAAGCTCAAGCTCCCCGCCTGCGTCGAGGACATCGACTACCGCCATCCGCGGGGCCTCCCGAAACCCCTCGTCCAGGAACTCGTCGCCTCCCGCTGGGTCGCCGCGCACCAGACCGTGGTGCTCACGGGCCCGACCGGCATCGGCAAGAGCTATCTCGCGTGCGCGCTCGCGCACAAAGCCTGTCGCGACGGCTTCACCGTCGTCTACCGCCGCGTCTCGCGCCTCTACGACGAACTCGCGCAGGCCCGCGCCGACGGCACCTACCTCACCGCGCTCCGCCGCCTCGCCAAGGCGCAGCTCCTCGTCCTCGACGACTTCGGCCTCGAGCCGCTCGGCGCCGCCGAACGCAAGGCCCTCCTCGACCTCCTCGAGGACCGCTACAACGTCGCGGCGACCCTCATCACCAGCCAGCTCGCGCCCGCCGACTGGCACGGCGTGATCGGCGACGCGACCGTGGCCGACGCCATCTGTGACCGCCTCGTCCACGGCGCGCATCGCGTCCAACTCAAGGGCGAGTCGCTTCGCAAGACCCGCGCGGCCTTGACCCCGTCGGAGAAGTCGACGAAGTAACCGCCTCTCTCACGTCGCTACGCTCCGAGTGCTCGCCATGCTCGGAACGGGTGATCGGCTTGCGCCGGAATCGGTGATCGACTCGGCCGGAATACGCAGTCGATCGGCCACGCCGCGATCCAGCAGGGCTACCGCGTCCGCTACGCCGAGGCGCACGGGCTGCTCGACGAACTCGCCGAGGCCAGCATCGACGGCACCCGCCGCGAGACGATGACCGCGCTCGCCACCGTGCCGCTGCTCATCATCGACGACCTCGGCATGCGCAAGCTGCCCGCGACCGCCGCCGAGGACCTGCTCGAGCTCGTGATGCGGCGCTACGAGCGCGCGAGCACGCTGCTCACGTCCAACCGCCCGGTCGACGACTGGGGCAAGCTCCTCGGCGACACCGCCGCCGTCTCCGCGCTCCTCGACCGGCTGCTCCATCACGCGCACATCGTGAAGTGCGGGCCGCGGAGCTACCGGCTGCGCCATCACATCTTGCCGACGGAGGGCGACGCGAAGTAGGAACCCGTCACGTCCGCGCCGCCGCCATTGGCCGGTTTTGACCCGTCGACCATTGGCCGGTTTTCAGACGTCGACCGAGGACCGAACGCGCTTAAGCAC
This sequence comes from uncultured Myxococcales bacterium, assembly GCA_902826865.1. Lineage (GTDB taxonomy): Bacteria > Myxococcota_A > Polyangia > Nannocystales > Nannocystaceae > Xiheibacterium. The sequence continues at coordinate 60 of CADEGN010000518.1, read as the reverse complement.
TACGAGACCATCGGCGCGACGGCGGATCTCGCGGCGACTGATCGCATTACGCTCGTCGAT
>CADEGN010000517.1 GCA_902826865.1 uncultured Myxococcales bacterium | reverse complement strand
GTACCAGACATGGATGCTGTTGCTGGCGTTGGTGGAAAGGGGGACCTGCAGCGGGTTCTGCTGACTGTCGGGGTCGTTCGACGAAAGCACCAGCATGCTTCCGCCGTTCGCGGGCGGTTGGTATGCGACCTCGAAGGCGCGCGCGCCGAGGGCGGGTACCCGCACCCAGGAGATCTCAGGTTCGAAGGCAACGCTCGAGGCGGCGATCTCGTGGATGTCTAGGTCGAGATACCCGCGGTTGCGGACGACGACCACCTTGGACGACGGCTCCTCGCCGGCGAACGCCATCAACTCCCCCTCGACGAAGATGTCGGGCGCGACGAGGCCGGGCTGATACTCGAGGACGTGGTGCCCCTCCCATTCGGCGACGTGGGTCAGCCCCTGATCGTCGAGGGCAATCGACACGTCCTGCTCGAACTCCGGTGTGGGGCGCACCCGCTCGGTCGCAAGCAGCACGAGGCTGCTGCGATCGTAGAGCGCGACGTGGTTCCATGCGGCAACCGCAATGACGCGCTCGTCGACATCGTCCGACTGCACGCTTCCTGGGACCTCGATGTGGCCCCGCTGCGTCGGCCGGGACGGATCCTCAATATCCCAGACATCCACACCGCCGCCGCCCAAGGCGATCGCGAGCCGATCGTTCGCCACCGCCACGTCGCGCGCAAGTCCGCCGGTGACGATGCTGGGAAGATGCGCGGGCGCCAGCGGATCGGCGAGGCTCAAGAGCCTGACGCCTCCGGCGCCGTCGGCCACGTACAGCACGTCGCCGTCGACCGCCACGTTGGTGGCGTTTGTGAACCCACCCACGACGCCCGACGCGATCGGGGCGTAGTCGGGCCCGACCTCGTAGATCAACACACCGCGATCATGCGCGGCGACGTACAACACGCCGTCGCGATGGACCCCTCCCTCGAAAAGAATCTCGGGATCTTCGATCGTGTCGATCAGCTCGATGCCAGCCACGCCGGTCGGATCCACGCGATACGTCGCGAGCATGGGCATCGCCACCCAGGTGTCGCCGTGGTGGGTGAGCCAGAAGATCGTCCCGCCGTCGACCGCGGGTCCAGTTGCCGTGTGTTGGCACCGTTCTGCAGCCCCGCCGAGCGACACGATGTCGTCGGCAGAGTCGATCCGGTTGATCCGCACCCCGAAGCCACCGCAAAGAAACGCCATCCCGTCGGCGATCTGGACGTCGACCGCCTCGGCCGCGGCGCCGGTGCCTCGGTGCACCAGCGCATCGCCCTCGGCGCAACACGAGTCGCCAAGGGTGGGGCCACCGGCCGCGCACTGCTCTCCGTTGCCGCACGGCAGGCACGACAGCCCCGGACACGCTTCGCCGCCCGGCGGCCCCGGTGGCGGGAAATCCGGCCCGCCATCGTCCGTGCCCCCTGGGCCGGCGCCCGTCCCGTCCGCGGTGGCGTTTCCGGTCGCGAGTCCGGTGGTTCCGATCGTTTCCCCGGCCTCGGTCGACGCGTCGGCCCCGCCGCCATCGAGACCTCCGGCGTCTCCGCACGCGCAGAGTAACGCGAGGGTGCCAGCGTGCGCGACATCGGTGATCATCTTCGGACCACGACCGGAATCTCGCCGGATGCCCATGCCACACCCCCAACCCCAGGGCGGCGACCACTGTTACACGCGTCGGCGTAACATCGGCGTTGCCCGTCCGGTTGTTGTCGGCGGCTTCGCCACCCGGGCGGCCAACCCAAAGCCCGCCGTGCCCGCGATCTCGCAGCGACTCGCCCTCTTTATGCTGACGATCGGCTGCGCGCCCCCGCCCGACCTCGGCGACGCGATCGACACCGGCTCGGGCACCGGGTCGGGGCTCCCCGACCTCGACGCGACGCGGCTCGATCGCCAGTCCGATGGGTACCCCGGCCCCGGCCCCGCCGGCTACGGCAGCTCGGTCGGCGCCCGGCTCGACAACAGCGACGGGTTCCAGCTCAAGGACTGCGGGGGCACCGTACGCGACTTCGTGGAGTTCTTCGCGCGCCGCGAGGACGGCGTCCAAAATCGCGCCATCTTGGTCAACATCGGCGCGGGCTGGTGCGGCCCTTGTCAGGAGGAGACCCTCGAGCTGCCGGAGATCTACGCCGAGTACCGCGATCGCGGGGTTGAGTTCGTGCAGGTGATGTTCCAAGACTGGGCTTCGCAGGCCCCGACGACGGGCTTCTGCGATGACTGGCGCACCGGTCGCTGGGAGGGCGCCAGCGTCGATCTCTCGCTGACATTTCCGGTCTTCATCGATCAGATCGGCGACTGGACCTCGATTCACCTCCAAGACCCCGCGGCCGCGACTCCGATCAACATGCTGCTCGACGCCAATGCGAACATCCGGTTCGAGAGCGAGGGCATCAAGCTCGACGCCGACGTTCTGCGCACGCAGCTCGATCTCGTCATCACGGCCCCCTATGAAGCGCCCTGACGTCGTCGGCGCGCTGGCGCTCGTGCTTGGGCTGGGACTTGCGCCATGGGCCTGCGCGACCGGCCCGGCGCCGCGCGCACGTGGCCTCGATTTCGTGCTGCCCGACGTCTCGGGGGCCATGGTGCGGCCGGCCCCGCGGGCGGACGGCGATGTGTTCGTCTTGGTCTTCTGGGCGACGTGGTGTCAGCCGTGCCAGCAGGAGCTCGACAAGCTCAATGGCGTCCATGATCGGCTGCGGGCGCGGGGCCTGCAGATCTTCGCCATCAGCATCGACGGTCCTGACACCGCCGCGCAGGTCGGCCCGTGGATCGGTCGCGAGGGCTACCGATTCGAGGTGTTGCTCGACCGCGAGACGCAGGTGCTCACGCGCTACAATCCTCGCGGCGACATTCCGTACTACGTCGTGCTCGACGCCGCGGGCAAGGTGCTCCTCGACCACCAGGGCTACCTCAGCGGCGACGTGGAAGAGCTCGAGCGTTTTCTCGACGGCGTCCTTCGGCCAACCTAGTCCCTGGAAACCTGATTGGCGACAATAATAACACCGCCCTCGTCGACCCTGGCTTCGTTGCCGATCCTCGTCGTACGCCCG
>CADEGN010000516.1 GCA_902826865.1 uncultured Myxococcales bacterium | reverse complement strand
GCGAGCACGAGCGCCCGGAGACCGGCGAGGTCGTGGGCCTCGAACGGAAACCGGTGGAACAGCGCCTCGAACAGCGCGACACCGAGCCCGAACTGGTCGGCCCGCGCATCGATCGGCTCGCCCGCGAGCTGCTCGGGCGCCATGTACCGCGGCGTGCCCACGAGCGTGCCCGTGCGGGTCGAGAGGATGCCCTCGTCGCCCGCGTCCGCGGAGATCGGTGCGGGCGCAGGCCCGGCATGGGCCAGGCCAAAGTCGCCAACGCGCGTGCGCCCATCGTCGCCGACGAGGCACGTGCAGACCGTCATCCGGCCGTGTTGATCGCGCGCATGTTGCGAGCGTTTCTTCGCTGCGAGGATACGGTGCTTTCCAGTCAGCTCTCGAGCGCAGCGCAGCACCCGGCGTCGCTGGTACGCGATACGGCGCGGAGTCTTACGGACGGGCTCGGCCTCGACTCGAGCAAGCGCCTCGGGAGCCTCGGAGCCGAGGGAACCTAGCCGTTGGCCACGCAGCGGTCGAGCGGTGGCAAGAAGCGCGGGGAGAGGCGCGGAAGCTCGAAGGCGTGCGCACGTCGGCGCGCCAGAGGCTGCCTCAGGTCGCCGTGCCCTCGTCGAGCCAGCGGACGAGCCCGTCGATGCAGCCGTGCCAGCCGGCCTCGTGTTGCGCGCGGGCCGGCGGCGTGGCGATGTGGGCGTGGACGATGACGACCTCGGTACCGCCGTCGCGCGGCTCGAAGCGGACCGTGACGCGCTCTGGCGCGGCGTCACCGATGCGCCAGCTGTAGATCAACTCTCGCGGCGGATCGATGCGTTCGAACTCGCCTTCGATCCACACGACCGCGCCCGTCGGATCTTCGTTGCCGATGCGGTAACGGCCGCCGACGCGCAGGTCGACCTCCGCCAGGTTGCAGCGCATCCCGGCGGGGCCCCACCAACGCTGCAGGTGGGCGGGCTCTGTCCATGCCGCGAACACCCGCTCGACCGGGGCGCGAATGGTGCGACGGACGATGAGTGTGAGATCTGTTTGGGTCATGGATCGTCCTCGACGTATCGCGCAAGTCGTTCGAGCGCGTCTTCCCAGAAGTCGCGGTAGCGTGCGATGAGTTCCGCGGCTGGATCGAGCGCGCGCGCGTCGAGCGTGCACCGCTGGAATCGACCCTCGCGCTCGCGCTGCACGAGACCCGCGCGTCCGAGCACGTCGAGGTGCTTCGAGATCGCCGGCAGGGAGATCGCGAACGGCTCGGCGATCTCACCCACGGTCGCGGATCCGCGCGCGAGCCTGGCGACGATCCGCCGCCGCGTGGGATCGGCGAGCGCGGTGAACACGGCGTCGAGTCGAGCATCGGCGGTGGCGGCGCGGCTCACGGGGGGTTGGACAACATTTAACCGATCGGATAAATGTTGTCCAGCCATGTCGCAGATCCACCACGAGGTCGTCCTCCCTGCTGTTCCTGCCGCCGTCTATGCCGCGTTGATGGAGGCTGCGCGCCACGCCGAATTCACCGGCGCGCCCGCGACGATCGATGCGACCGAGGGCGGCGCGTTCGGTTGCTACGGCGGTCACGTGCACGGTCGCACGATCGAGCTCGTGCCCGGACAGCGAGTCGTGCAAGCGTGGCGCGCGAAGACCTGGCCCGACGGCGTCTACTCGATCGTGCGGTACGAGCTGGTCGCCGACGGCGGCAAGACCAAGCTCGTGTTCGATCAGGACGGCGTGCCAGCGGACGCGGTCGAGCACATCGACGCGGGTTGGCACCGGCAGTACTGGGAGAAGCTCACGCAGTACCTCGCGTGAGCTCGGACCACCGAAGCAGCGTCGCCCTGCGGCGGATCATGCACGACGAAGAACGCCAAAGCGTCGGGACTAAGTTAGCGAAGCTCTCCGCATTCGGACTGTTGGCGGCGCCGCCTGCCTGGGCGTACCTCGGGTGAGCTCGGAGCACCGAAGCCTCTCGGTCGGGGGCACCCGAAATCGGAACCGCACGCGGCTGTGGGAAGGGCCGCATTCCGGAGCTGCGGTCGAGCTGGCCTTCGATTTGCGGAACCGTGGATCCGCCGTTCCCCGCACTCGGTTCCGCGCGATCACTTCTGCGAGCTGAAGCCGATCAGTACTGCCGCGCCTTGATACCTCGCGTGACCAAACGGTGACGCCTGAACGATCCCCAGGCCGCCGCGCGCGGTGCACATGGTCGTGCGCAACATGATTCGCCGTCGGCGTCCCACCCACGGGCGGCGATCACGGAGCGACGATGCAAATGCCGACGTCGCCGCTCACTGGTGTGCACGATGTGCCTGTCGGACAATCGAGAGACCCACCAACATCACAAAAGGCTGTGCAACATGCCAGACCGCTGCACAGGCCGGGGGCGTACGGGAACGTCACGCACGTCAGCCCCTCGGCGCAGTTGCTCTCCTCGCCGAACTCGGGGGTGGGGACGCAGCTCTCACGAAATCCAGCCGCGTCCGCGGATGTTTCGACGCATACGAAGTCCATGAACAGCAGCCCGAGGTTGAGGCAGGTCTGTCCATCGGAGCAGTCTTGGGCGAGAGGATCGCAGGTGCGCACGCTACAAAAAGGAGTAAGTTCGTCTGTCTGGTCGCAAACCAGCGCGTCCGTGCAGATCGGAGCGTCGCTCGTGCCACTGCACAACGCCGCGCAGTAGCCGTCGTTGACATTCGGATTGAATGTGCGGCAGTAGAAGCCGACATCGCAAGCATCTTGTCCAGAGTTGGGCAGGCCGTCGACGAGGCAATCGGCATATTCGGGCAACGCGGGCTCGACGATGTCCGCGCAATGCCACCCCACGAAACCGACTTCGGTTGGCTCGCCATAGGGGGCGCATTTTTGTCCTTCCGGGCAGTCCTGCGCGTAGACGCTGCACGCCTGGGGGAACCCACCGGCCGTCGTGTCGGTGGACCCCTCGCTGCCACCCGTCGTGGATCCAGACGTGTCATTCGACGTCGTTGGGCCGTAAGCCTCTTACGAAGCGCCTCGAGCTGAGCCGTTGACGGTGGTTCGACGCC
>CADEGN010000515.1 GCA_902826865.1 uncultured Myxococcales bacterium | reverse complement strand
AGCCAGGTGCCGCTCCCGTCGGCGTCGAACCGCGCCACATAGAGCGTGCCGTGATCGAGCATCTCGCGATTGGCGCCGCGGTCGTTCTGGTTCCACGCATCGCGGGTCACGTATTTGTAGATGTACTCGAATGCCCGATCGTCACCCATGTAGAACGCGACGCGACCGTCGCGGCCCACCAACGGGCACGCACCTTCATGCGAGAACCGGCCCATCGCCGTGCGTTTGACGGGCGCCGTGACCGGATTGAACGGATCGATCTCGACCACCCAGCCGAAGCGGTGGAACTCGTTCGGGTGGCGCCCGGTGTCGAACCGCTCATCGTGCTCGAACCAGCGGTACCGCGGCCGGTTCGACACGTCGTAGCGTGTCTGCGCGACGTCGCGCTGCCCCTCCTTGAAGAACATGAACTGGAAGTTTTCTTCGCACGTGAGGTAGGTGCCCCAGGGGGTCCAGCCGTGCGCGCACCCTGCGAAGGTGCCGAACCCTTCGCGACCGCTCGGATCGAGCGCCGTGCGCATGATCGGGGCACCGGCCGCCGGCCCGCTGATCTGCACGCGCGTAGCAGCGTGGATCCGTCGCGCGTATCGCGACGGGCGATTGACCTGCCAGCGTTCGCCCGAGCGTGTGATCTCGATCACCGACACCCCCACCGAATGCATCGCTTTGCGCACTTTCTCGCGTGAGTTCTCGCGCGCACCGTCGGGAGTGAGCATGTTCGGATCGTAGTACTCGTGATTCATGACCAGCAGACCGTGATCGGAGCCCGTCGCGCCTTGCGGCAGCGGGAAGAACTGCATCCCGTCATGATGCATGCCCGCCTGCAGCGCCTGATCATCGGCCGAGTTGGAGGCATCCATACGAAACGCCGGCATGCCAGCAGTGGCACCGACCGGATCACCCCATCGGTACAACACGTCGGCGCGATAGCCCTCAGGGATCCGCAACGCGTCGGCGCTCGACACCGGCACCGGCTTGAAGCCGAGCGTCGTGGATTTCGATGACGGCGTTACGCCCTCGCCGGTCGCACCGGCACAGCCCAGCAATGAACCCGTCAGCCCCGTGGCGGCGACGATCAATCCGCCCTGCAGCACCTGGCGGCGGCTGAGCCGTGCCTGCAGGACGTCGTTGAAGGAAGAACCTGGCGTGAAACGCGACCGTCTGGACATGTTGAGCTCGTGAACGGGTGGTAGGCGAGATGAGCGAGTTGATGCGCAGTGAGCGAAGTGAGCAGCTGAATTGTCGGACACCCCGCGTATGCTGAACAACTCCCGGCGCAGCTTGCGCTGATCGGGATCAACGCCGGTGCGCGTTGAAGACGCCGTTCACCTCGCGGATCTCGTCGAGCGCGCGACCCAGCGTCGCCAGTTCGCCGACCTCGACGGTGAACTGCATGATCGCTTCGCCGCGGCGGCTCTGCGAACTGACTGCGGTGACGTTGACGCGATTGCGGGTGAGCGCATCGGATACATCGCGCAGCAGCCCCTGCCTGTCCTGGGCACGCACGAGCAGATCGGCGGCAAACACGCCCTCCACTTTCGTCCCCCACTGCGCCTCGATACCGCGTTCCGGCGCGCGGACGAGCAACTGCGCCAGATTGGCGCAACCGGCGCGATGAATCGACACGCCGCGGCCGCGCGTGACGAAGCCGCGGATCGGATCGACGCTTCCGCGGCAGCCAGCCCCGCCCATGACGAGCCACGCAAGGAGGAAGGGGATTCTCACTGTCAAATGTGCGGCCGCGTCAGGTTGCGGTGGCCGTCCGCCGTCACGACGACGTTGTCCTCGATGCGGATGCCGCCGAACGGCGTGAGGGCGTCGATGAGCGGCCAGTCGAAGGCGGCGGCGCTCGGGCCGCTCCGGTGCTCGCGCAGGAGCAGCTCGATGAAGTAGAGGCCGGGCTCGACCGTGAAGACCTGCTCGGGCTCGATCGTGCGCGTCGTGCGCAGGTGCGGGTGGTCGGCGGGCGGCGCGCTGCGGCCGCCGGCGGGCGAGGCCTGGTGGCCGGCGACGTCGTGCACCTGCAGGCCGAGGAAGTGGCCCAGGCCGTGGGGGAAGAAGGGGCGCGTCAGGCCACGCTGGGCGGCCTCGGGGCCGGGGACGCGCAGGAGGCCGTGCGCGTGCAGGAGCTCGCCGATCGCGACGTGGGCGGCCTGGTGCAGCTCGGGATAGGAGAGGCCGGGGCGCACGCGCGCGCACAGCTCCTGCTGCAGCGCGTCCATGCCGCGCACGAGCTCGACGAAGAGCGGGTGGCAGCCCGCGCGCGTCCAGACGCGCGTGATGTCGGAGGCGTAGCCCAGCGAGCGCGCGCCCGCGTCGATCAGCAGCACGCGGCCGTCGCGGCGCGCGCGCTTGCCGGTGTAGTGCAGGATCGCGGCCTTCTCGTCGTGGGCGATGATCGTCGAGTAGGGCAGATCGGCCTCGGTGCAGGCGCAGGCGGCCAGGTAGGCATGGTGGATCGCGAGCTCGGAGGCGCCCGCCTCGAAGGCCGCGCGCGCCGCGTGGTGGCCGCGGGCGGCGATGCGCGTGGCCTCCTCGAGGCAGGCGACCTCGTAGGGCGTCTTGAAGCTGCGGTCCCAGTCGAGCCAGGCCACGAGCGCGGCGGGCTGCAGCGCGTCCGCGGCGATGCCGTGGGCGCGCGCCGCGTCGGTCTCGCTCCCGACGTAGGCGACGCGGCCGGAGGTCTGCACGAGCGTCCAGGCCTGCGCGGCGCTCTTGGCCTCGTGCAGGTCGAAGGCGGCGGCCCAGAAGGGGCTCTCCAGCGGCGCCTGCTCGTACCAGTAGTCGTCGGGCACCAGGCGCACGAGGCGCGGCGTGGTCCCGGGCCGCACGAGCAACAGGTGATGGGACCCGACGAGCGGCGTCCAATGCGCGAAGTGCGGCGTCTCGTGGTGCGGCGCTTCCTGGTCGTCGGCGAAGTAGGTGTGCGGCGCGCCGCTCGAGAGGAGCAGCGCGTCGAAGCCCGCGGCGGCGAGCGCGGCCTCGGGGCGGCGCTGGCGCAGCGCGACGTGCTCGCGGAAGAGCGCG
>CADEGN010000514.1 GCA_902826865.1 uncultured Myxococcales bacterium | reverse complement strand
TCTCCGATGGCGTAAGCGTCGCTTGGTCTCACGACGGCTGCCTTAACACCTGTGAAGATGCGGTGGCGGGCAGCTGCACATCGTGTGGTGCCTGTTTCTCAGGCTTCTCAGCCCTACGGCTGGAGCCTGGCGCGACCATAAACACCTCGTGGGACGGGGCGATCTATTCCGTCGTCGATCTCGCGACAGAGTGCGGGGGGCAGGCGTGCGCGACCGAGTGCGAGCGCCGGACGCAGGCTGAGGTTGGCGCGACGTTCCGGATCACGACGCGCGCCACAGATATCTGCCAGGGAGAGAATTGCGCGTGCTCCTTCGATGAGAGCAGCTGCCACGTCAGCAACAACGTCTTCGGGGAGCCGGTCATCACCGCGACCGCGGAATTCACCTATGGAGTTTCGACCGGCGTGGCGCTTACCTTCGAGTGATCGTCATCCGCCGAACCGCCGCCGCACATCGGCGAGCGGTTCGGCACCACCCCGCAGGTGCCCCTTCCGTGAGGCGCTGGTACTCGGCATGCTCGGGCGGTGCACATCGCCCGCTTGCTCGTCCTCGTCCTCGTCCTCGTCCTCGGTTGGGTCTCCGGGTGCGCTGGCGCGTTGGCGCGGGACACCCACCCCGACGGCCTCGCGCGCACGTTGCTCGGCGAGGAGGCGCGGATCCAGAGCACCTGCGCGACCTTGGCTGATCCCGCGGCGCCGGCCGACGGCTCCACCGCGCAGGCTGCCCTGGCCGCCGAACAACGCCGCGATGCCTGCCGCCTCGCCGTGGTTCTGCAGCCCACGCTCCGCGCCAGCTGTCAGCTCGACCAGGCCAAGGCCGCGATCGAGAGTGCGATGGCGAAAGCGCCGCCGCCGTGGTTACCGCTGGTGCTCACGTCCTCGGGAAGCTGGAACGACGGACGCTTCGACGCGGCCGTGTTTTCCTCCCGCTTTGATTTCTCGCGGGTGCTGGCGCGCAAGCTGGCCGAGATCGGCGATCGGGCGTCGAGCTACGCCGCCCAGGTCGGCCAGAGCTTCGGACGCTTCGCCGGGGCGGTGCAGCTCGGCGTCGATCTCTTGGTCGCCGAGGTCACCGCGTCGGCCGTCGAGCGTCTGCTCGATCAGCCGGCGATGCGGGCGCTCACCGAGCCAACCGAAGTTGCTCGCCTCGCCTGCGCCCAACTCGACGACGGCCAGACACGGCCCCTGGTCACCCGCCGACTGCTAAAGCGCGCGATCTTGCGGCTGCAGCCGCGCTCCGACATCGCGACACCGGGCCAGCTGTGCACCGCCAGCGTACGACCCGCGAGCTGCGGCAAGCTCGTGGGCACCGTCACGGGCCCCGCGGCCGCGGAGGCCGTCGATCGCCAGTGTCGCTTGCCCCAGCATCGCGGCCGTTGCGACTACCTGTGGTTTCTCGTGGCCGCCCGCCACGCGGCGCCGCTTCAGCGCCTCTGCGCCGAGAAAGACGCGCCGCCCGTGTGCCGCACGTTGGGCGCGGCCCGGCAAAGCGGACAGGACATCGACGACGTTTGCATGGCCGCGGCGCTCCCGCACGAGCGCGCGCGTTGTCGGCAAGCCGTGCGCCACTTCGCCGTCAAGAATGAGTGGCACGACAACGCCGCGGAGAACGCATGTTGGTCGAATCCGGCTCGCTGCGCGCGGATCAAACACCACGTGTTGCCGAGCGATCCGCCCGCACGCCCCCTGTTGCCGCCCGAGCGGGGCGCCCAGGCCGACGAGGGTGAAGGCCGGCCACTCGATGCGTGCTTCACTGCGGCCGTCGGCGTGTGTGCGGATCGCTGCACCGCTGATGCCGGCGGCTGCCCGGCCGCGTTCGATTGCATCCGCGCCGCGTGCGAGATCGTCGCGACGCGGCCCGCCGCTGCCGCTGTGGACGGTGAGGCGGAACTGGCGCGCCTGCGCACGGCGATCGCCACGGAGCTCGACGCAGGGCTCGCCCGCCGAGCCGATCTCGTCGGGCTCGGTCGCGACATCGGTGAGCTTGGCCGCAGCGAACGCGCGACGGCGGACGCCATCGCACGTGTGCCGGCCGAGGTCGGTAACGTCCTGCGCCAGGTCTTGCCGGAATTGGCTGCACGCGGTGGCGATGCCAGCAGTCTGCGGCGGCTCGAGGGCGTGCTCGACAAGATCGAAGCCAAGCAGGCCCAGCACGAGCGCGGGCGCGCGCGCCAAGACGGTCTCGCGCAGCGACTCGAGCAGGCTGCGCGCGCCGCCGGATTCGAGGTGCGAAAGACCGATGCCGGCGTATCGGTCGTCCTGACCAACGTGCTGTTTGAAGACGGGGCCTCGGATCTCACCGACGACGCCCGTAGCCAGGTGTGCAAGCTTGCGGGCGCCCTGGCGAGCTCGGATGTCGCGGCCCTGCTCGGAGAGGACTATCGCATCGACATCGTCGGGTATTCGTCACCCACCGCGATCGTCACCTCCCGGCGCAAGGAAGACAGCAACATGCTCCTCTCGATCGATCGGGCGTATGCCGCCTACGATTGGCTGACCAAGAACCCTGACAAGTCGGAGTCGCGATGCGGCCAGGGGCGTTGCCGCGACGCGCGGTCGTGCCCGGCCACGATTCCGCAGGGGCGTGTCACCGTGGTTGGTCGCGGCTACAACGACACGGCCGTCGGCAGCGATGACGTCCTGCGGCGCGTGGAGATCCAGGTTGTCATGCCCGAGCTCAGCGGCTCGCGCTAGCCCTCGCCGCGGGCGGCGTGCTCACATCACCGGCATTGCCCGGCGGAGCGCCGCCGGCGGGTTCTTCTTTTTCCGGTCCTTGTTGCGACGATCGCCGTACCCGAACGAGATGTCGAGGTAGACATTGAAGAGCTGGAAGAACTGCTTGTAGACGCCGTTGGCACCGGCTTGGCGGGTTGGCGCGGCGAACTTGTTGAGGACGCTCTTGCCCTTGGTGCTGGTGCGGAAAAACGCCAGCTCGGTGACCGTGAACGAGAGGGCGAAGTTGCGGACGATCTGCCACCGCACGCCACCGGACACGCTGATCTTGTGCGCGTCCATCAACGCTGGATCG
>CADEGN010000513.1 GCA_902826865.1 uncultured Myxococcales bacterium | reverse complement strand
TCCCCCGCTCAGTGTGGTTCCGCACTTCCAGATCCGCACGGGCTGAACGCTTACACTTGATCTGGCAGGCCGCCCCCCTCGCCGAACCGCAGGCCCAACGGGAGCGTGCGCCTGAGGAGGAGCGTGCGCCTGAGGAGGAGCAAGCGCCCGAGGACGATGAAGAAGTCTCGGTTGGCGCAGCGGTCGCGGTGGGATGGGTCGTGGAACTTCCGGCGGGCATGCGTGTTGACGAGTTCGAGTCGCTGCTCGATTCCAAGGTCGAGGGGATGACCGTACTGAAGGCTGGTCAGGAATCCGATCGGCAACGTCGGGTGCTGGTGGGGATCCCCGTCTCTTACGTCGATGCCGACCAACAAGACCCCTCGCAGGTCGACCCGGATGCTGTGAAATCGGCGCTCTCGAGGTTGGCTGCGCTCGACGCGAATGCCCTCGAGGGCGTGGTGAAGTCACTCGACGCGGCGAGCGTCGCCAATGCCCCGGGAGTCTACTTATTGTCGTGGGGGCCGCTGTGCTACGGCAGCGTGTCGGTTGGCGTGGTCTCGACCGACCCCGAGACCACCTACGAAAAGATCGCCAACCAGGAGACCGCGCAGTGCTGGTCGAACGTGTGGGTCGACGGGATTTCGATCGACTCTGTCGAGTTCGATGAGATCGAACCGATCACTCTCGCGCCAGCCCATCTCGAAAAGGTCAACAAGCACGCGAACGCGGGTTTTTGGTTGACCTGTCGGTACGACTGACCTGCGGAGCCCGCATGTTCCCGACCCCACCTAATGACGGGTGCGCACAGGGACAACTTTCCTGGTCTGCTCACGTGCTCGCGGCGCCGAGCCGCCGCGAGCCGCCCTCGCGTGGTGGTGAAAGCCGCCCGCAGCGGCGGGCGTTCGGGGGTCGAATGCAACTCCCACGAGCCCTCATGGATCACGTGCGCGCGGGCGTCGGCGCCGCGGTGCTGGCGGCCGCCGTGACGCCAGCGGCTGGGTGTGCGCAGGCCGACCGCGCCGCCACCCAGGCGCCGTTCCCTGGGATGGGTGGACGCGCAAAGGCTGCCCGGTCCGCGCCGGCCCGGCCCATCGCCCAACCCATCGCGCAACCGATCGCGCAACCGGCCCCGTTCGTACAGCCCGTGGAGCCAACGCCTCCGCCGCCCCCGACGCGATGGGAGTGCGGACCGTGCGGGATGGGCTGACACTGGCTGACGTGCCGGACTCAAAGCCGGCACCCTGACGCCCGATGCCCGTGCACACCGGCCTGTCGCTGATGCTCGACGACGCCTATCGCATCGCCGTCATCCCACTGTTCGAGGAAGGACTCGTCGACGCGCTCGAATGGAGCTTCGATCAGGCCTGGGGCGCGCGCGAGGTTCCCGGATGGATCCCTCCGCTGCTCGATCACTACGCAGCGGCGGGCCGGCTTTGGGGCCACGGCGTGACGTACTCGGCCGGCAGTGCGGACCCGGGCACGCGCCATGACGCGTGGCTCGAGCGACTCGCCCACGAGATCGCGTTGCGACCTCTGCGCGGGATCTCGGAGCACCTCGGCTTCATGCTCGCCGGCGAGCGCATCGCCGGCGCGCCCCTTCCGATGCCCGACGGGCCGGGTGCACGCGCCGTGCTCGCGACCAACCTCGCGAGGATCGCCGCGGTGGCGAGCGTACCCGTGGGCATCGAGAACCTTGCGCTGGCCCTCGGCCCCGACGAGCCGTGGCAGCAGGGACCGATGATCGCCGACGTCCTCGAAGCGACGAACGGCTACCTCGTGCTCGACCTGCACAACCTCTGGTGTCAGCTCGCCAACTACGAGCTGGACGCCGACACCGTGCTCGCCACGTATCCCCTGGATCGCGTCCGCTGCATCCACGTGTCGGGCGGAAGCTGGTGGCCGGTCGCTGACGGTGGACGGTTTCGCCGCGACACCCACGACGCCGGCGTACCCGACGAGGTGCTCTCGCTGCTCGACCGGTGCCTGCCACGGTGCCCCGCGCTCGAGGTGGTCGTGGTCGAGCGCATCGGCGAGATGCTCGACCAGCCCGGCGAGGCCGAGCGTCTGCGGAGCGACTTTCTCGCCGTCCGCGCTCGCGTCGCCGCGGCCGAAGCGGCCGAAGCGGCGCACACCAGCAGTCGCACACCAGCAGTCGCACACCAGCAGTCGCACACCAGCAGTCGCACACCACCGGTCGCACACCGGCAGTCGCACACCAGCAGTCGCACAATGGATGAGGCGCGGCTCGGCGCTTGGCAGACCGCGCTCGTCGACGCGCTGCTCGAGAACACCGACGATGACGACGTGCGCGCGCGCCTGCGACTTGCCGCGCCGTGGGCCGACCCGCGGATCGCGAGGCTCGACGTACGTGCGCTCGCCGTCGCACGCGTTCTTGTCCGTCGTTGGTCACCCCACGTGCGTGACGACTGCCCAGCCTGAGCTGTGGATCGGGCGATCACTTGCGCGATCGCCACAAGGAAGCCTGCAACGTCGCGCTTACCAACGGGTGAGCCCCCGCGGCGCCCTCAGCCCATGCCACACGGACCGCACTCCCACGCGCGGGGCGGTGGGTCGCGCGGCGGATCGACCCGCGGCGGCGGGGCGGCGATGGTCGGGACCGGCGCGACCGGCTGAACCCACGCGGGCGCCTCGGCCTGCGCGCTCGGCCAGTTCAAAGGCGGGCGCGCGATTGGCCGGCCCACCACGGGGACCGGCGAGGCCGGCGTCGGTGCCACGGTAGCGCCAGTCACCGGCACCGGCGCGACGTCGGACGGGGCGGCCGCGCAGCCCGCGGAACTCACCGCAGCCAGGGCTGCGGCGCCTAGGCCCGCGCGCATGCACTCGAGGACGCCCGTCGGAAGCTTCATGCTCCGGTTCAACGCACCGGGCCGCGGATCGCTTCAACCTCCAGGACGGTCGGCGTCAGTCGCCAAACGCGAGGGCGCGGACCTTCGCGACCCAGCGGTGGGGCAGCGCCGGGAACAGCCGCTTGAGGACGTCCGTCGCGTAGGCCTCGGGCGCGACCAGCAGCCGAGTCTTGTCGCGCTTCATCGCGGAGACGAT
>CADEGN010000512.1 GCA_902826865.1 uncultured Myxococcales bacterium | reverse complement strand
CAATCCACCGGTGAGGAATCGACTCTTCCACTTGCACACCGTCGCGACCGCCACGCCGAGCTCTTCCGCGACGACCGTTGGGCTCCCTCCGGCGGCGCAAGCCAAGACAATCCGTGCTCGCTGTACCAGCAAGTGCGAGACGGTGCGGCCCCAGGCCCAGCGCTCGAGATCGGCGCGCTCGACCTTCGTCAGCAGTACGGGCGTGAGAGGGCGACCCATGCGAGGCGAAGTTGCTTCCATGCCCGCCGGACAGATGCTTGCGCAACGAAATTCCTTCCGCGCGTACTTTTCTTGCGAACCGCCGACTCAGGACACTAGCGCAGCGTCACACGTCGGACTGCTCCAGTGAAGCGTCGACCGCTGGCGCCGGCAGTGGCCGCGAGGACGCGGCGTGCGGGGCCCAGTTCGCGGGTCTTCTCTTCCCGTGCAACGACGAGCTGACTCCCGACCCGGACACCTGGGAGATCATCAACTACACGACGTCGGCGGTCTTCGAGGAGACGCTGCACTGCTCGGACGCCGGCACCAACTTCGCCTACTTGCAGCAACGCTTCCCGCAAGTCGCCGACTACGAAGAGGGCTGACGACGAACCGCGCGGCCGCGCACTCGCACGAGCGCGCGGCCGCTCGCGTCCGCGGTCAATCCTCGAGCACGAACGTGACCTTCAAGGTCACGCGGTACTCGCTGATCTTGCCCTGCTCGACGGTGACTTTCTGATCCTGCACCCACGCGCTCCGGACGTTCTTGAGGGTCTTGCTGGCTCTTGCGACGCCGCTGTTGACTGCGTCTTCGAAGCTCTTGTTGGAGGCGGAGATGATTTCGGTGACTCTTGCGACGCTCATGGGGAATGCTCCTGGAGGTTGAACGCGGCACCGTACGTCACACGACGACGCGACGGGCAGCTCCCGTCGAAGCGGGCGCCACAGGGCAGCGAGGGCGGTTCGGCGCGATGTGAGCGCGGCGCCGGCGGGGCCCGGCTCGGCAGCGGCGACGTCCTCGTCCTCGTCCCGGTCGTTGACGCGACCGAGACCGCGATGCACGGCCGCGAGCACACCGGCCAGGTCGCGCGAGATGGTCGGCGGCGCGGCCAACCAACGCACCGAGTCTTCGCCGTGCTCGACGAATGCGCCGTCAGTGACGAGGGCACGCAGGTGCACAAACAACCCCAGGTCGTGGCGAATGCCCTCGCGACTCGATGGCCTTGCGAACCTGCCGATTCGCGGCCCACCTCGACCTGGCGCCTGTGGGCGATGGGCGGTATCAAGGTGGCGTGCGGGGATCTGCGGCAGCGGGGTTCGGGGTGGCGTTCGCCGCCGCGGCATCGGTCGCCCCGTTTCCATCCCATGATCAGCACACGTACTGGCTTCACGCTGCCGCTGCTGCCGCCCCCGAGCGGCTGGCCAACGACTGGCTGGTCGCGACCGTCGACCCCGTGCCGGTCTTTACGCTCTTGGCACGCCTCGGCGTCGCGGCGTTGGGCGACCACTTCGCCCTGATGGGGTGGGTCGTGCTCACGATCGCCCTGGGCCTGGCCTTGGCCCACCTCGCATGGCGGATCACAGGAACCGGCGACCGACCGGGCGTGGCCTGGTACTCGGTCGTTGTGATGCTGCACGCCGTCGGCCTGCGCAGCGCCCTCGAGCACCTCGCACCCGGTCTCGGAGCCGCCGTGGGCGGCGGGATCGCGCAACAGACCTTGATGGCCAACATGTTGGTGCCCGCGACCATCGGTGTGCTCTTGGTGGTTGCGCTCGCGCTCTTGGCCGACGGACGCCACCTTGGTGCCGGGCTGTGCGTGGGCGTTGCGGCGTTGGTGCACCCAACGTACCTGTTGCCCGCGGCCGCGCTGACCGTCGCCATCGGCTGGATCGAGCGCCGCGCCCGGCACCCACCGGTCGGCGCGACGCTGGCTTCGGCACTCGTGCTCGGCGCCGCGCTCATCGCCGCGTGGCGGCTCGTTGGGATTGCACCGGATGTTGCCCGCGCCGGCGCGGCGGTGTTGGTCGACGAACGCCTGCCGCACCACACCCACGTCGCCGTCGATGCTGTGCTGCTGCTGCAAGCAGGCGCCGTAGTGATCCTGCTGTGGCGGGCGCGGGCCACGGCTGTGTTCCCCGCACTCGCCGCGCTGACGCTCGTGGCCGTCGGCGGCGGACTCGCGGCGGAGCTTCTCGACGACCCGCGCCTGCGGCTGGCCATGCCGTGGCGCGCCAGCGTCGTGCTCGTCCCGGTCGCCACCACCACCCTCGCCGCCATGGTGATGCGCCGTCTCGCCCCGCGGATCGGCCCGGGCACCCGGGCCATCTTGTTCGGCGGAGCCGCGTTCGCGGCGGTGCTCGGCCTGCTTCGCACCGCCGAGCTGCACCGACGTCACGAGGTCGCACCCGATCGCGCGCTGGTCGAGCTCGCCGCCCGCACGGTGCCCGCAGACGGCCAGCTGCTCGTGCCACCCGATGCGCTGGGCGTTCGGCTCGGCGCCCGCGTGCCGGTGTACGTCGACGAGAAATCGCATCCGCTGCGGGGCGACGAAGTGCTCGCATGGCGGCAGCGGCTCGCGGATGCACGCGCCTTTCATGCCGGCGAGCTCGATGGCGCCGCCGCCCATCGCTGGCTGCGTGCCGAGGGGATCACACACGTGGCCATCGTCGCGCCTAGGCTGGCGCCGCGGGACGCTGGTCTCATCTGGGTGGCGGGCGTACCCGGTGTCGCGATCTACGGCGTCGACGGATCGGTCGTGCAAGACGTGAGCGATTGATTCCCGGTCGGTCGAGCGACATCGCCCTCCAGGCCTCGCGCTTTCTCGGCCCGCGGCCGAGCCCCGCCGGAGACGCCGCCGCGGGAATGATTGGCGCGGTCCGCCCGCGGTGCGAGCGTCGATTTCAACGTCCGAGCTTAAACCGCACACCCGCAACCACCGGCATGATCATCGGCGCCACACTACGCCGGCCATGACCGCCGATGAAGTCAGTGCGATGGATCCTCAGCGGCACGGAGAACGCCGGCATCCACCACACGTCCATTGGTAGACCCTACCTTCCTTCTTCCTGGTTGAGAATTCCGGTAGGGCCC
>CADEGN010000511.1 GCA_902826865.1 uncultured Myxococcales bacterium | reverse complement strand
GGTGGCCAGGAGTGCGTCGCATGGTACGCCGACGGCCAGGCGCCTCCCGGATACGAGGACGTCGGTGCGTGCGCGATCCCGGCGTGAGCCAGGGCCGCCGCTGAGGCGGCCAGCCGAATAACGAGGAAAGGGGGGAGGCCAGGTGCCTCCCCCTTTTTCGTTGGTTTCGCCCCCTGGAAACCTGATTCGCGATTCGAAATAAACTCACAAAGTCGCTTGCTCGTTTTGTTTGATTTGCTACTTTGAACCAATCGGTTAGGGGTAGAGCGTCTCGCAGCGTGCGGTTGGGATGGAATCGCCGCCGGCGGCCAGGATGGTGCCGGCGGTTTGTCTCGCCTGGAGGCTGAGCCCACCCGCGTGCGCTCAGCGCTCGGCGACGAAGAGATCGAATGCGGCATCGACCAACGGCTCGTGCTCGGGCGTCTGCAGATGCCAAACGAGCTGGGCCTGCCGGGCCGTGGGCGTCACGCTTTCGAAGTAGATGTACCCGCGCATCTGGGTCTTCGGCGCGAGGACGCCCCAGGGCAACGCCAGGCGTGCGACGTCGCCTCCGCCGGCGAGGGTTTCGAACTGCATCGAGCCCCCCGGGTCGTAGGACCGTTGGAACGCGCGATCGTAGTCGTTCGCGTCCTCCACCCGGGTGAAGGTGGCGCCAGCATCGAGTAGCTCGTAGCGAAACCCTCGGGCGTCGCGGAGCTCGATGTCGCCGGGCGCAAGCAGGACGGGTCGCTCGCCGAGGTTCGCCACCAGAACGTGCAGCACGGTGAGCTTCTGCTCGAGGTCGCTGGGGGCGCCGTCCCAAACGCCGCTCGTGATCACCACCGTGATGCCGGTCGGGTCGTCATGCGCCGAAAGTCGATGCTGGCCGTCCCTTGCGACGAGCACGCCAGCCGCAGCACAGCCGCTGGAGAGCACGGCAAAAACCAGGAGCCAGGCCCGCATGAGTAACAAGGCGTAGCACACCCCCGCCGCCCGGTCATTGCCTGCGTCGCGGCCGACTACGGTGTGGTGGGCAAGCCGCCGTCGCGCAGGATCTCGATGGCGTCCGGCTGCTCGAGGTAGCCGGCGCGCAGATCGTCGTCGCGCAGCGCGTCGATCCGTGCCCGCACGATCCGTGCCGCGTCACCCAGCAGCTCCCCGGCCTCCACGGTTTGCCCGGCCTCGCGAAGCAGGCGACCGAGGTAGT
The DNA here is from genome assembly GCA_902826865.1 of uncultured Myxococcales bacterium. Classification (GTDB taxonomy): domain Bacteria; phylum Myxococcota_A; class Polyangia; order Nannocystales; family Nannocystaceae; genus Xiheibacterium. Next base: position 1,925 of record CADEGN010000511.1, on the reverse strand, counting down.
GGATCGAGCGCACCCCGTCGACCGGCGCTGCCCCCTCACGTACCAGTGGCACCGCTTCGCGCTCGAGTGCGATGGCTCGGTCGCGCTCCCCCGCACGGACGGCGAGGCGCGCAAGCACGTGCAGCGCTCGGACCCGGGCCGTGCGCAGTCCTTGGGCGCGGGCCGTGGCGAGCACCTGCTCGGCGATCATCGCGGCGGTGGTTTCGTCCTCGGCGCTCCGGCCGTGGACCGTGAGGGCGAACGCCAAGCGGATGCGTGCGCGCAACTCGATGCGCACGTCGTTGCGGGCGGCGGCCACCCGGGCGGCGTCGAGGAGCAGTGCGCGCGCGCCCTCGAGATCCCCCATCATCGCCACCACCTCGCCGAGTTGGACTATCACGTCGTTGAACTCGCCGGGGTGTCCCAACGCCTCGTGGAGCTCGAGCGCCTTGCGTAGACAACGCTCGGCCCGGCGAAAAAGCCCGATGGCGGCATAGGTGGCGCCGAGATTGGCGAGCTTGCGCCCGGTGAGGTAGCGATCACCGAGATCGCGATCGATCGCCAGCGCCACCTTGAAGCGATCGATGGCCTCTTGGTAGTGCGTGCTCCTCCCCGCGACCTCGCCGAGGGCGTTGAGGAGGTTCGCCTCCAGGCGCGGATTGCCGAGGTCGTGCGCGATCGCCAGGGCTTCTTCGTAGACCTCGCGCGCTTCACCGTAGCGCCCCTGCGAGTTTGCGACTTGGCCGAGGCTGCGCAGCAGGCGGCAGCGTTGACGAGCTCCGCGCGGTCCTGGGCCGCAATCGGCGAGCGCGGCCCGGGCGATGCGCTCGGCCTCTGCGAAGTCACCGCGTGTGTACATCAACTCGCTCTCGAGCTCGCCAAGCACCGCGCGAAGCGGTGCAGCGCGCGTTTCTGACAACGCACTGATGCGCTCGCGCAAGCGCGGGATCAGTCGTTCGGCCTGGTGGGACCGTCCAACCTCAAGGTAGAAGCGCAGCAGGCGAATCGACGCAACCACGACCTTGTCGGGCTCGCCGGCAGCTTCGGCCGTGCGGAGCAGTTGGCGAACATCGGCGCCCTGGGCCCGACGGTGCCCCCACGCCCGCAGGATCCGTTCGCGCCGGAGGAGCGCGTCCCACCGGCGCGGGTCGTCGGGTGGCATGGCGCGCAGGGCCGCGCTGAGAAAATAGTGCGCCTCGACGTTGGCGGCGACCTCATATGCCCGCATTGCGGCGCGCAGGGCGGGCTCGACGGCTTCGGTCCCGCGGTCGGCTGCGATGAGGTGCTCGGCGATCGGGCCGTCATCGCGCTCGGGCGTGTAGTCCACCCGCGCGCGGCGAATCTCGGCCGCCCGCGCGTGCATTCGCCGGGCGTGATCGGGCGCCAGCTGAACTCGGCAAACATCGAGCAGGCTGACGGTGGCGAAGCGCAGGCTGTCGCCGTGGGGAGACGGCGTACCGAGACGCTCGAGAAAGTGGCGGTCGATCAGATTCTCGATGCTCTTGGCCACAGAACGCGCGAGGAGATCCGCGAGCTCCTGCGGCCGGAACGTTCGCCCGAGTACGGCCGCGCCCTCGAGTACGCCACGATCCGCGCGCGAGAGCTCTTCGATCCCCTCGGCCAGCGCTGCTTCGACCGACGGCGGCAACTCGATGCTCGCGCCACGCTCGCGCACGACCAGGAATCGGCCCTGGCTGTTCCAGCCGATCACCCCACGCTCGAGCAGGGAGGCCAGGAGTTGCTCGATGAACAGCGGGTTGCCGCCCGTGCGCGCGAGGATCGCATCGGCGAGCTCGCCGGCCTGCGCCTCATCCTCAAATCTCCGTACGATCAGCTCGCGGCGCGCCCATTCGTCGAGTTCGCCGAGCTCGAGCACGGTGACGTTGGGTTCGCGGCGCAGCATCTCCACGCGCAGGTGGCCCGGACGACCGGTGCTGATCCCGAGG
>CADEGN010000510.1 GCA_902826865.1 uncultured Myxococcales bacterium | reverse complement strand
GGTGCATGCACTTCCGCCGGATCCGCGACCGCCTCCCCGCGCAGCCTAGACCTCCCCGCCATCCTCGAGATCGGGAAATCGGTTCGCACCTCGACCTGATCGGGCGAGTGCTCGATGATCGCCTCGCCGAGCAGTTCACCGAGCCCCGACATCCCGGGCTCCGGTTCGAACGAGGGACAGGTCGGATGATGCTGGTGCCCAGTGTCTGGCATGCGTTTGACGACGTACTCGGCATGCTTGGCGATGTACATCTCGACGCCGCCCGCCACGCACATGCATCGCGGCCTTTCGGACGAGCCATAGACCCTTGCAAGACCGTCCTGCAGCCCCGGATCTCCGGCAGCATAGGTTCGCCCCTTGACGAAGTACCTGGTCGGCTCCATCGCGCCCTTGCAGTCGCCGGCCCTGCACGCGTAGGTCACACCAGCTCGCGGGCCAGCGTCTCGAGCGGCCGTCGATCGTTTCCCAGCAGTCGCCGCACGGCGCGTGTGCTCGACAGTCCCAACAGTTCTCCGACCTGAGCGCCGTCGGCGCCCTTGTCGGCCAGGCGCCTGGCTACCACGCGCCTGGCAGACTGCGAGGTCACGCCTGTCCACCCGGCACGCTTGAAGATCGAGCGCAGCGTCGCGATCATGAGCCGGCACGTCGCCCGCGCGTCATCAGGCCCACGGTCCGTGACTTCGAAGCACTTGCCGGTTTCGGTCAGGAACAGCGCACTGAGGGGGTCGAGGCCTCGGTACGCACCATCGACGGCCACCCCCGGACCCGCAACACCGAGCTTGCGGCGCGTGCGCTCGACGAGGTAGGCATTGACCGCCGCACAGGTGCGCGCCGACGTGAAGAAGAGCGGCCGGCTTCGTCCATTCACCGCCGCCTCGGGCCGCATCTCGGAACTCTCCCGGACGCTGCCGTCGCGGTTCAGGTAGTCGCGCACCTCCAGGCGGGCGATCTCGATCGGCTTCGCCCCGGTGCAGAACAGCACGAAGATCAGCGCCACGTCCCGGTTCGCGTTCTCGCTGCGCTGGCGCACGCGGCTGGCGCCGGCGGCGATCTCTTCCGGGCCGAGCGTCGTGCGCTTCGGGCCGGCCTCGCCGGGCGTGTAGTCGCCGACGGCGCGCAGCACCGGGTCACGGAACTGCCTCAAGCGTGGCAGGCATGACAGCGCGTCCTCGTCGAGTTCCGGAATGCCACGCTCCCGGGCCACCTGCAGTACCAGACCCTTGATCGTGCGTTCCACGGTCGAGCGCCCCAATCCGTAGGGCGCTCCAGCCTCGCGATAGGTCGCGCCGTCCTGCAGGACGCTGGCCAGCATCGTCCTGGCCCTGGCGATCGTCTCCGGCTTCATCGGGTGCTCCGTCGGCGCTCCACGCCGGCCTTGCACGCCAGCGGTCAGACGGGCTCAGTGTTCCCCGGCCGATAGGCGCCCGCCAGCGGAAATCCCACCCCAATTGCCCTGGGTTTCGACGCCCCGAGCGGAATCAGTGCCACCGCTCGGCCCTGCGGTCCGTTCGTCCACTGCCGGCCGAACGGTCTTGCCTGGAAAGCCCGTTCCGGTGTACCCCTTCCGAGGGCGCCCATCCGAAGTGGTTCGGCGACGAAGACCCTGCGCAGTAGGACGAGTCGGGCCCTGGCCGGGGTGGTGCTACCGCCGCCCCGTGGTCGCTTCAAAGCAGGAGCCACTCGCGCTGTCGACCGCCGGCGGCGAACGGCCTGGCCGCATCGAGCGGCGCGGCGCCGCGGTAGCCGCGGAAGAGCGGCGCGCAGCGCAGACCCGTGCGCAGCTCGCGGGCGGCGCGCGGCCCCAGCGGTGCGACGTGCAGCGCGCGATCCGCGAGCAGCTCCGCGAGGGTTCCGCCCAGGCCCAGCATCACCAGTCCGCCGAAGCCCGGGTCGCGCGAGATGCCCGCGATCAGCTCGGTTCCAGGCGCGGCCATGGACTGCAGCAGCGCACCGCCCATGCGCGCGCCGAGCGCGCGCTGCAGGTCCTGGTAGGCGCGCTCCACCGCGGCGGCGTCGGCCAGGTCGAGGCGAAGCGCGCCGGCCTCGGTCTTGTGCACGATCTCGGCGCTCGCCGCCTTGAGCGCGAAGGGACCGCGGCGCGCGCGCGCGCATGCGCCCGCCTGCTCCGCGGAGTCGACGCGCTCGATCCGGGCGATCGGGATGCCCGCGTCGCGCAGCAGCGCGAAGGCCTCGAGCGGATCGAGCCACTCACCGCCCGCGGCGAGTGCCCGGTGCGCGCGCCTGCGCGCGGCCGCGCAGTCGAAGTCCGCGAGCTCGGGAACGGGATCGTCGGGCTCGGCGCGCCAGCGCGCGTAGCGCACCGCGTGCGCCAGCGCGCGTACCGCGTTCTCGGGATAGGCGTAGGCCGGTGGCGTCGGCCCGTCGCCTGCCGGCGGCCGCTGGATTGCGGAGCCCGCCGCGATCAGGCAGGCGAGCACCGGCCTGTCCGGCTGCGCGCGCGCAGCGCGGCGGATCGCCTCGAAGGCGTCCTCGGGCCGCGCGCCGAGCACGGGCGTGTAGATCGCGATCAGCGCGTCGATCGGCGCCTCTGCCAGCACGAGCTCCAGTGCATCGCCCAGCGCGGAGATCTGGACCGCGGCGCCGAGATCCACCGGATTGGCGAGCCCCGCGGCGCCGGGCACGCGCGCGCGCAGGCGTTCGGCGAGCGCATCGGGGAACAGCGGCACCTCGAGTCCCTCGCGCTCGCAGGCGTCGGCGGCCATGATGCCGGGCCCGCCCGAGTTCCCGACGATCGCGACGCGCGCGCCCGCCGGGAGCGGCTGGTCGGCGAGCAGGCGCGCGCAGTCGAAGAGCTCGGCCGCGTTCTCGACGCGGATCACGCCGGTTTGCGCGAAGAGCGCGTCGACCGCGGCATCGGGCGCCGCCAGCGCCGCGGTGTGCGAGCGCGCGCCGCGCAGGCCCGCGCGCGTGCGGCCGCTCTTGAGCGCGACGATCGGCTTGGCGCGCGACACGCGCGGCGCGATGCGCGCGAACTTCTGCGGATTGCCGAACGACTCGAGGTAGAGCGCGATCACGCGCGTGGCGGGATCGCGCTCCCAGTACTGGAGCAGGTCGTTCGCGCTCACGTCGGCGCGATTGCCCAGCGACACGAAGCTCGAGATTCCCAGCCCCAGCGCGCGCGCTTCTGCGAGCGCCGCGACTCCGACGGCGCCGGATTG
>CADEGN010000509.1 GCA_902826865.1 uncultured Myxococcales bacterium | reverse complement strand
CGTGGTAGCACGCGCTGACACAGGCCAGGCCCCCGGCGATTAGCCATGACCCCCAGCGCTTCTCGGGTTCCATTGTCCTTAAGTAGCCGATCGCGGCCAGCGGTCCCAATTGTATTTCTTGTGTCGCGGGCCCCCTGGGAATCGCGTCGGCCCCAGCACGCGCCGCGCGGCCGCCACGCATCAGCGGAGCCGCTTGCTCATCTCAAGCGTAAATCCACACCGCTCGGCGACCCGCTGACTGCGCTCGTTGCGATGGCTGCAACGGATCTCAACGCGTGCGGCCCCGAGCCGCCCGAGTGCGAACTCGGTCAAGGTGTGGACGGCCTCGGTGGCGTATCCCCTGCCCTCGCAACTGCGGCGGATCCAATAGCCGATCTCGAACCGCGGCACGTTCCATTCGATGCGATGCAAACCGGTGCCGCCGACCAACTCACCACCGTCGCGGGCGAATATCAGCAGCGGGAGGTCCTCGCGGGCAATGAACTCAGCGTGGAAGCTGCGCACTGTCGCCTCCGACTCCTCGACACTCGGCCGCTGCTTCGCCCACGGCATCCAGCGGTGCAGCACGTCGAACGACTCGAGCACCGCCGCATTGACTGCCGCACCGTCTCCGGGTCGCGGCGCGCGGAGCCGTAACCGCTCGGTCTCGATGTACTCGGGGAACTCGACGAGGATCGGTCGCCCTGTCATGGCCGCGCCATACCACGCTCTGCTACCGTCGTCGGGCCGTGATCACGCCGAAGTTCACCCGGGGCGATTCGTCCACCCACCAACCGAGCGCGGCGCTACCGCGCTCGCCCAACGTTCCGTTTTCGACCGCGTCGATGGCGTTTGACCGCTGGCAGGAGGGCGAACGGTTCGGCGCCGCAGAGATCCCCCTCGGCGACCTCGGGGGCGCGCGCGACATCGGCGTCAACCTCGTCGAGCTGACGCCCGGCCGGCAGAGTGCTCCCCTGCACTGGCACCTGCGCGAGGAGGAGCACTTCTACGTGCTCGATGGCCGATGCGTCCTGCGTGTCGACGACACCCGCCACGTCATGGGCGCTGGCGACTACGTGTGCTTTCCGCCCGCGACGCGGGTTGCCCACTGCTTCGAGAATCCCTACGACGAGCCGTGCCGCCTGCTCGCCATCGGGAGTCGCGTGCCTGACGAGATCGCCGTGTACCCAGATAGCCGGAAAATGAAGCTGCGCGCGTTGGGCATGATCGTCCCGCTGCCCGACGAGGGCCTCGACTACTGGCACGGGGAGCCCGCCCACGAGGCGCTCCCTGGCACCGCAGTGGCGCGCGAACGCGAACGCGTCCGCAAGGCCGAGATCGAGGCGGAGCGCGAGCAACAAGTCGACGACGAACTTACCGCCATGAAAAAGCGGCTTGGCCTCGTGTGAAACGAAGCGCCTGCGGCGCGTGGGACAGCACTCGCAGGGGCGCTCCGACGAGCACGGACGACCGTGCGCCGCTCTCCGCGGTCGTCCGTCTGCGCCGCCGCCAACCACCCGACCCGACGCGAGGCGAGGCGAAACGCAGGCTCGCCCTCAGATCGTCGCGTTCTCTTGTTCTCGGCCCGGCGATCGCTCAAGCTCGTCGAAGTGCGGTCGGAACGGCGATGGATCGATGCGCAGCAGCTGGAGCCAGCTGACGTCGTTTGCCTCACCACGGTGACGGCGATGGGCAACATGGTTCGTTTTTTGTCAGGCTCGCCGATCAGCCACACAGTTCTCGCGCTCGGCCATGGCCGCGTCATGGATGTTTGGACGAACGTCGGCGTGGAGGAATGCTCGGTGGACGAGGCGTTTGGTGCCGGCGTGATGGTGGCGATCACGCTCCGCCGGCGCGGCGCAGACGCGGCCATGCGCGCCGAGGTATGCCGGCACGCCCGCAGTTTCGCGGGCCGACCCTATGACGACCGAGGAGCGTGGGGAGCGGGGATGTTCTCCTCCCAGGTAATGTCCCGGGCCGTGTGTGTGGCGGTACCGGGCGTGTGCGACGCCATTCGCGAAAATGCCAGCGAGCAAGAACGCGACCTGCGCTTCTTTTGTTCGGAACACATCGCCCGCAGCTTCGAGTTGGCCGGCTTGCGTCTGTTCGACCGCGAGGCATCGTTCGCCATGCCCGACCACGTCTACCGCGCGTCGACCCTCGAGTACGTCGCGCACATCCGCCTCCACTAATCGGCGCGTAGCGGGGGCGCGGCCGTTGCCGCGCGCGGAGCTCCGCCGGACCCGCCACCCTCAAGAACGGGTGTCGCACGCCTCCGGCGGGCGATCTTGCGCGACTCGAGACGGGTTGAGTCCGTGGCACCCACTCAACGGATATGAAACGCCTGCCCGTTCGCACCGCCGCTATCGCCTTGCTCGCCGCCGCGCAGGTGGACATCGTGGTCGAGAAGTAACGCGGTCGTCGACGCAACGCCTACGGCTTGCGCCCGGCACCGTCGCTTCGCGGTGGGGCGGCGGGCGGCGGCGCATGCGTCGTGGGGCTCGCCACCTCGTTCCGCACCTGGCGCGGTGCAAACCCGATCTCACCCCCGACGGGCGCGGCCGACAACTCCTGCTCGGCGTGCGCGACCTCCTGCGCTTCGCTGGACATGCGCTCGGCCTCGACGTTGACCGCGGTGAGCAACCCCGACTTACGCCGGTAGTTCACGTGTGCGTCGAGATCGCGGCGTTTGAACGACGTCGAGCGTTCCAGGAATTCCATGCGCTCGGCGACCCTGCGCGCGTGGATTCGTCGGAGATCATCGGGCGAATCGAGGATGTGTGGAACGATAATGAGCAGCAGGTTGACCTTCTCGCGCTTGCGCTGACGGCTCTTGAAGAGCCAGCCCAGAAGCGGGAGCTTGCCCAAGCCCGGCACGGACTTGGACAGCTCGGTTTCCGTCTCCTGCACGAGCCCGCCGAGCACGAGCGGCTGATCGTCGCGAGCTACAACCTCCTCGAGCACAATCCTCCGCTGGGCCGTGGTAACCCCGAGCTTGGCGTCGGGGCTGCCAACGGTGGTGTCGTTGGTCAACTCAATATCGAGCGAAACGGTCCGCGCGTCGTTGACATGGGGCGTGACCGCGAGCGACAGCGCGACCTTGAGGCGCTCGATGGCCGTGTTCTGCGTAAGTCCGTTGGCCGACGGTATTGTCGTAGTCGCGCCGATGGTCGGCACCATGCGCCCGACCTCGAAATGCCCAG
>CADEGN010000508.1 GCA_902826865.1 uncultured Myxococcales bacterium | reverse complement strand
TCGGCGCGCCGCCGCGCGCCGGCGTCGACCTGCGCTCTGGCGATCGGTCACGGACAGATCAGGCAGGCCGTCGTCGACCAAGACCGGGGCACTTCGCATTCTCATGCGACCGAGCCACGCACGGTGACATCAGCCGTCGCCGTCGTCGCCGCGGCCGATCGTATCGCGGATCCGGCCCGCCAACGCTTGGCCAACGCCCTTCACTTCGCACAGCTGCTCGACGCTAGCCTGGCGGATCGCGGCGATGCTGCCAAAGTGCTTCACAAGCGCGCGCTTCGTCACCGCGCCGACGCCCTCGATCTCGTCGAGCGCGCTGTGGAGCGAGCGCTTTCCGCGGCGCTTGCGGTGCAACGTGATGGCGAAGCGATGGGCTTCGTCTCGCACGCGTTCCATCAGGAACCGCTCGGAGCTGCCGGGCTTGAGCACGATCGGTTCTTTCACGCCGGGCACAAACACCCGCTCCGGGCGGACCTCGAACGTGTCGGTATCGACCGCGCGGGCTGCGTCCGCGCTCGCTTGCTCGACCACGTACTCGACCCACGCTGCCCCCGGCGTCGAAGCCGGGCCTGCATCGGCGGCGGGCGAGGTGGTGCCGTCCCCTCGAGTTTCGCCGTCATCGCCGGCAGGAACATCGCCCGGCGCGATGATGGCGTCTTCGGTCGCATCGCTTCCGCGTGAGGACGCCGTGTCGGTCGAGCTCGGCGAATCGTCACCGGGCTTGCGCCGGGCCTTGAGCTGGGCCATCGCCGCCCGCCCGCGACCCAGACCATTTTTGCGTTCCTTGGCCAAGGCGACCACATCGATCCCCTCGGCGCCGATCGGGATCCCGAGATCCCCGAGCGCGGCCAGGACGCGCGCGAGCTGGCCCTTGCCACCATCGATCACCACGAGGTCGGGCAGGGCCCACGGGTCGTCCTCTTCGGTCCCCTGTGGTGGATCACCCTCGCCCTCGCCCTCGTCCTCGGCGTCGCGCTCCAGCGACGCAAGAGCGCGACGGAAACGACGGCCAAGCACCTCATACATGCTCGCGAAGTCGTCGTTCTGGACGTAGCCCTGCGCAAGCGTGGCCTCGTCGTCGTCGGTGCGCACGCCCCTGATCTTGAACGATCGATAGCGCGTCTTGGTGGCGATTCCGTCGACGAACACCACCAACGACGCAACCGCATCGCTGCCCTGGATGTGACTGATGTCGTAGCACTCGATTACGCGCGGCAGCTTCGATAGCCCCAGCCGGGTCTGGAGCCGTCCCATCGCCAGCTCGCTGTCTTCGCGGCGATCTCGGCGGGTCGTGAACGATGACGCTGCGTTCTTGCACGCGAGCGTGACCAGTTTCTTACGGTCGCCGCGCTCTGGCGTGGCGATCACGACCTTGCGTCCCTTGCGGTCGCGCAGCCACTCGGCAAGCGCACCCTCGTCATCCTCGTGAAGTGGGTAAGGCAGGAGGACTTCATCGGGCACGAACGCGGCCTTGTCGTAGTAGGCGCTAAGGAAACTCGACAACACGTCTGCATCGGGCAGCTCCATGCCCTTTTGCGACCAGCTCTGGGTCTGCTGGAGTTTGCCCTCGCGCACGTGCAACACCACCAGCTCGACCTGGCCACCTTCGCGGTACATGCCAAACGCGTCCTGATCGACGTCCGTGGTGCCTACGACCTGCTGGCTTTGGAGCGCGGTGTCGATCGCGGTGAGCTGATCGCGTAGGCGCGCCGCGGTCTCAAACTCCAGCTCGCCCGCGGCTTGTTCCATGCGCAGCTGCAGGCCCGCCACGAGTTCGCGATGGCGCCCGGAGAGAAACAGTCGCACGTCGCTGACCTGATCCGCATAGGCGTTCTTGTCGACATCGTAGACGCACGGGGCGGGGCAGCGGCCGATCTGATGCTGCAGACACGGCCGCGCGCGATGGGTGAGGACGAAGTCGGTGCACGTTCGCAGCTGGAAGTGGCGGTTGACTGCGCGCAGGGTCGCGCGGGCTGAACGCGCGGAGTGATACGGACCGAAGTACCAGGCCCCATCGTGACCGACGTGGCGGACTAGCTCGAGTCGCGGCCACTTCTCGCGCGGATCAAGCTTGAGCACGAGGTAGTTCGAGTCGTCACGCAGCTTGACGTTGAAGCGCGGCCGGTGCTCTTTGATGAGGTTGTTCTCGAGCAGCAGCGCCTCCTTCACGTTGGCGACCACGACGGTTTCGATGTCACCGACGAGCTTGCCCAGCAACGGTACGAACAGGCGCGTGTCTGTGCCGTTGAAGTACTGACGCACGCGGTTGCGCAGGACCTTGGCCTTGCCGACGTAGATCACCTCGCCGGCGTGATCGCGCATGATGTACACGCCGGGATCGCTCGGAAGGCGCTCGAGCAATTGCGTCAGCGAGGCGTCGTCGACGATGCGCGGGACCCAACCGGGCGGTGCCTTGACTTCGCGGCTGCTGCGGCGCGCGAGCTTGGCATTGGATTGCTCGGAGCCACCGGTCGGTCGAGTAGGCGCGGCGGGCCGGCGGCGTGACATCGGTCGAGGCGTTTTACCGCAGATCCCGGTCGTTCCTGATCGGCGTCACGGCTGCCCTAGAACAAGCGTCGGACATCGCCGATCGTGAAGAGCAGGATGAGCGCGAGCAGCACCATCATGCCATAGCCGTGGATCGCCTCCTCGATACGTGGGTTTGCCCGTCGCCGGGCGGCACCTTCGAAGAGCAAGAACACGAAGCGACCGCCGTCGAGTGCGGGCAGGGGAAGCAGGTTGAAGAGTCCGAGCAAGGTGCTGATCGTCGCCACGAACAGCACGAACGGCAAGAAGCCCTCCTGGGCGGCCTTGGCGATCTCGTGGACCATCCCGACGGGTCCTTGCACGGTCGCCTCGATTTGACCGGTCACGAACAACCATAGGCCTGCGAGTTGCGCGCCGCTCAGACGGATGGGATCGGTGACCGCGCGAGTGACCGCGTCGCCGAATCCCACCGCGACGCGCGGCGCCACGACCCGCATGTCGACCCCAAGCGGCGCATCGCCTTCGCTGGGGATCTCGGCGGTAACGTGCACGCGATCAGTCCCACGTTCGACGACGATCTCGGTGCTCCCACCGCGCGCCGCCTGGGCCGCCTGGGCAACATCGAGGCCACGCCGCGCCGGATCGATCGCGGTCGCTCCGACCGCGACGAGTCGATCGCCTACCTCGTGGCCTGCCTGCTGGGGG
>CADEGN010000507.1 GCA_902826865.1 uncultured Myxococcales bacterium | reverse complement strand
CCGGCCGGCCACCAGGAAGTCCTCGTGATTTCGGACCCGCGATCGGGTCCACCAGCCCAACCCGAGCATCCCGAGCGTATAGAGGATGACCGTGGGGCCGAGTACCCCCGTGACATCGCTGGGAATCGCTGTCGCGAGCACGGTTTGCCGGCGGGATCATAGCAAGCTCGAGTTTGTGGCTGTCGCATCACAGTTCTACGCCTACCCTGTGCCGCCGCGGTGGGCCGGTGCACATCCTGGACAAAGCCGCGCCCGCTGGGCGCCCCGTGCTGCGACGGGATCGTAACGTTTTGGCGGCCTTCGGCGTTCACCAGGCGTGTGAGCTCGTTGAGATCCCACTCGTGCCCGTGCTCGGCAACTGCTCCGTCCGGACGACACGCGGCGCTCGAAACGCGGTGAGGGAAAGCAGAGCTCCGCGCGTTGGGCTGAGGGCTCCAGCATTCACGTAGGCAGAGGAGGTCACACATGAAGCACGCATCAGAGACACCGGGCACGAAGCCCGCCCGCAGTGGAATCCACATCGGCCTCTGGGTCGCTCAGGTGTTCCTGGGCTTCGGCTTTGGCGGAGCTGGCGTCATGAAACTCGTGACTCCCTATGCCGATCTCGTGGCCCAACAGGCCTGGGCGCAGCACACGCCCGCGGCCCTCGTCATGCTGATCGGTGTCGTGGAGCTCGCTGGCGCAGTTGGAGTCATCTTGCCGGCTGCGACGCGCATTCGGCCACTTCTCACGCCGCTGGCCGCAGCGGGGTTCGTCGCCATCATGGTGCCAGCGGGTGTCCTTCACGCCGTGCTCGGCGAGCCCCCAATCGCCAACGTGGTCCTCGGAGCGCTCGCCGGTTTCGTCGCCTGGGGTCGCTTCAAGAAAGCCCCCATCCCGGCTCGCTGAAGGATGTCTTCGGGCCCGATGCGCCGCCGCCACCTGTGATGACCGGCGAAGACGCCGCGTAACGGACCTGCTGCGCTGCCAGGCAAGAGGTCCGACGGGACGCGCGAAAATGCGACCGGGCTCAAGCACGGTTTTCTCGCACCCAAGTTTCGTGGTCGCGAGATGACGCTCGCGCAGCGACGACTTAACAGGGACCACATGAACGGAAGCGCCCCGACGGGTTGACCCCGCGCGAGAAGAACCTCATGGCGCCATCCCGTTCGGAACACCGTGGGATGAGCCCGGGACTGAGGGCGGGACGCCGCGCCCTCGCCCCGCCCTCGGTCCATCGCCCCGGCTGACCGCGTTCTCTCGTTCTAGAGCGCCGACACACACCACATCGTGGTCGCGGATCTCATTTCAGATGCGACGAACTGCGAGTGGTTTCTAAAAGAGACCAGCAGATGAATCGACGCCGCCACGAAACATCAGTCGCCTTTGTTTTCGCAGCCACGTGGTTGCAAACCGTCACGGCCAGTGCGGCGACGTACTATGTCGCGACGAACGGAGACGACGATCACAGCTGCGCAGAGGCCCAGGCGGAGAGCACCCCGCGGCAGACCATCCAGGGTGGCGTCGACTGTCTTGCTGGCGGCGACACGCTCATCGTCAAGGCCGGGACATACACGGGTCAGGGCGTCTTGAACCCGCCCCCCGGAACCGAGAATGCGTATACCGTGATCATGGGGGACCCAAACGGCGCCCGCCCCGTGCTTAAGCCAGACGCTTCAGACACCCAACGCGGGCTATACTGTGGCCGCGGTGATGCCTGTAGTTACATCGAGTGGGCGTACTTTGAAGTGGATGGCGCGTACGAGTACGTGAAGCTCGATGGAACCGACGCGAGTGGCTACCCGCATCATGTGACTATCAAGAATAACGTTTTCCACGACTCCAAGAACAGCGGTTTTGTTATCAACTCTTCCAATTTCGGGTTCATTGGCGGTGATCATCTCATTCAGGGTAATGAGTTTTACCGCACAGGAAGCGGTACACCCAACTACGGGCCCGGGGCCAACAACATCTATAACCCCGGCAATCGCACAATCGTCGAAGGCAATGTCTTTCACGACGGAGCCAACGGAGTAGGGATATGGCGCTCGAATTCGGAGGGTACGAAAGACGTTCAGAACGTAATCGTCAGAGGCAATGTCTTCTATGATATGGGGCGGACGACACTCAACCCGTGGCTTGACGGAGCTTTCGGATACACGGGCGTTCATGTCAGTGTCCCGGGGGGTGGTCACAGAATCTACAACAACGTTTTCTACCGATCGTGCGAGAACTCGAGCTGCCGAGCGTTCAGAGTCAATATGTACGGCTCGCAGGCTCGAATCGACGCGTCAACTCCGATCCACATATACAACAACACGATCTATGACCTTCTCGATCCCAACGCGGTTGCGATCAAGATAGAACCGAACATGGGGGGGCCACACCTTGTGTCGAACAATATCGCGTACCTTGCGGGAGGTGGCATCGCCGGGGGGATCCAGTCGAACAACATCCTCGACGATCCTCTGTTTGTTGACGCCGCCGCGAATGACTTCCGGACCCTTCCAGAGTCGCCGGCCATCGACGCGGGGTTGTCGCTGGAGGAGGTAGATGTGGACTTCGCCGGCGTGCCCCGGCCCCTCGGATCGGCCCACGACATCGGGGCATTCGAGTCCTGCGTGTCTGACGACCAGTGCGACGACCGCGACGCCTGCACCAGCGACGCCTGCGCCGGGGGAGCTTGCCAGAGTGAGCCGGTCACCGACTGTTGCATGGCGGACGACCAATGCGACGACGACGACCCCTGCACCCAGTCCACCTGCTCAAACGGGATGTGTCAGCATACGCCGCTCATGGATTGCTGCGAATCGGACGATCAATGCGATGAGGCCTGTACGTCGGATGAGCAGTGCAACGACAGCGACCCGTGCACGAACGACGCCTGCTTGGCTGGGAGCTGCCAGCATACAAGCGCCGACCAATGCAATGACGATGACTCTTGCGTCACTGATTCCTGCGACACGGGGGGAAGCGACGACCCGGGGACCGAGTCGAGCGGGCCTGGTGCTCGACCCGCGGGTGCCGGTGCCGGTGGCTGTGGCTGCGTCGCTGGAGGTGGCGAAGACAACCTTCGTGTTCCGACGCTCCTACTGATGCTGCTTACGACGGGCATGCTGGCACAGCGCCGCAGACGAGGTCGTGCGGGGGCCGCAAGCTGAGCCCGAAGTTGTCGCTAGTGCCCGGTGTCGGAAGTTCGTGCCGGGTTAGGTGCGGGGCTGCGGCCCGA
>CADEGN010000506.1 GCA_902826865.1 uncultured Myxococcales bacterium | reverse complement strand
CGCACCCGGTCCCCGTGGCGGGATCACAGGCGACGCACCGCTTGTCCTCCGCGAAGCAGCTGTTGCGGCCCTCGGTGCATCCGCCACACTCGGCATCCGACTCGCAGTTGTGCAGCAAGCAGATCCCGCCGCCTTCGCCGGCCGTGCCGTCCGCGCCAGTCAGTCCGGTTCCATCGGTTCCGACGGTTGAGATGGACGTGGCGTCCTGGCTCCCGCCGCCGGCGCAGCCCGCCGCCGACGCAACGAGGACGAGAACCGAAATCACTGGGACGATTGAAACTCGCATTGGGTTCGCTCCTTTTAACGCAGGGCGCCGCTTGGCGGCGGCCATCACAGTACACGAAGCGCGGCCGATTCCTCGAGCGGGATCACGGCTCGCAGTTGGCGCGCGACTCTGCGCGATCATGGGCACACTCCACAGTCAGCTACCGCAATTTCGCTAACACAGGTCTCATCCCAGCGCGACGTGCAACACAGATCATCGACGGCGCATACGCAGCTCGCGATGGCCGAATTCGTGCACCCCGGCGAGGCGTGTGCGCTGCAGCAGTCGCCTTCCTCGCCACCCGCGCCGGGGCTGTCCGCGCCCGCGCCGATTTTCGCGCTGCACTCGAGGCCTTCGATCGCGGGGGCCGCTGGATACTCGGCCTTCGCCCGGCACGCAAGGGCCTCGCGTTGGCCCGCGAGCTGGGACCGCCCCATGGCTTCGAGACCCTTAAACCGGGCCTCGACCAATCCGCCCAGTTGGGTCGGGTCGGCCAGACACGCGCGCTCGCCCTCCGTGGCGCAGGCCGCCTCCGCCAACGCCCCATTGGCGAGCGCGGTGGCCAGGGCCGCAATCCCCGCCGCGTCGGCACGCCCAAGCGACACGACCTTGCCCTCGGTCGGCGACAGAATCGAGACGCGGTTGGGGAGATCGTCGCCGCCGATCCCGAAGTCACCCTTGTGCAGGGTCATGATCCGATCGAGAAGCGGCACGAACAGGTCGACATTCTTGGCCCCTTCCGCGATCGGGGGCGGGTCGCCGACAACGCGCTCGAGTGCATTCGTGAACAGCTCGCAACGGAAACTCGACATCGTTGGGTTGTGCCAGTCGAGGGCGCGGACACGCAGGATTTGCTCTGGACTCAGCGCGCGCACGGACATGAGCTGCTTTTCGTAGGCCACCGTCGCGGCGCCGCGAATCGGCATCATGGCGATCATGTCCGGGGATCCGGGCGGCGACAGGCGCAGGACCTTGTCTTGCCACCATTCCCACGGCCACCCCGTGCCGCGGATGGCGAAAAACGCCGACGCGAGCCCCTCGTCGACCACAGCGGCCGACGAGAGCAAGCCGCTCTGCCCGTCCTCGGTGACGTAGGTGACTTGCTCATCGCAGAAGATCGGGCGCAACAGCGCCATCGCCTGGGCCACGTCCGCCGGGCCACGCCGCCCGCGCAGACGGGCCGTCGCGACCCGCTGCACGAACGCGGAGCGAATGGTCTGTTCGAGTCGCGCGGCCGACTTGCGAAACCCCGAGCCTGCACCCGCGATCGCGGCGAAGTTGGGCGCCTTCGCGGTCGCATCGGGGACCACATGGTTGAAGCTCTGTGGCTCGGCGAACCAATGCTCCCACGGTGCCGCCAGCTCGTTCATGATCGGCGTCATCGGCATCGGCACGCCGGGGATGGTGCTGGGCTGGCGATGGCACTTGGCACACTCCGATGGCGCCAGCTGGACCGCGACTTTGGTCTGGCTGTCCTCGACTGGGTGGGTTCGGTAGAAGCGATATTCAAGCGTCATGGGATCCCACGCGAACATCTCGATCGCGCGGACATCGACGTCAATATTGTCCTGTTCGGCGAACGACACGGCGAAAAACACCATGTCGGCCCGGGTGCGGTCGGTCGAGCAGACGGTGTTGACCACCCGGGGGAATGCCTCGCCGGTCTCGCTCACCAGCCCGTCCGAGATCACGTAGGAGTCGATCGACGCCTCATCGCAGCCCTGGTCCTTGGCAATCGCCTTGACCATGTCGAGGTAACCGACATCGAGGTGGCCCTTGGGGTCGAGGTTCTTCTTGAGGAACGCGGCGATCGGGTCGTTCATCCCCGCGAGCGCATCGGCGAAGGCCGGGTCGTCGCACTTCTGGTCGCCGCACACGCCGCCTTCGGCGTCCATCGGTTCGTCGCCGCCGTCGCAGGCCAAGGGCGCGAGTGCAAGCGCGGATAGGACGCAGATGGCGGATGCTGGGAAATAAGGGCGCATGACTAGTTTCTCGCGGGCGAAGGGCAATCGTCAGTGTCGGGGATTAGCGGGGCAATCGGATCGCGCGCGCGCAGCAAGCAGCCCCGGCGGATCCGCTCGTTCTCGAGGCGTGCGCGGCCATCGGCACCGGTGAACGCGACCACATGGGTCTCGATCGCCGCGCCGAGCTCAGCGACCGTCTGGGTGTAGGGAGCGAGGTCGCCTCGCGCGATCGCAGCGAGGGCCACGGGGTCGTCGGCGTTTGGCACCGCGACGACGCGGTCGGGGTCGGCGAGCGCGAGCGACCGCTGGCCTGCCTGGGCCAGGGCGGCATCAAGCAGCACGCGCACCATCGCCGCGTTGTCGGCGACGCTGGCGTCGACTTCGCCCGTGGCCTCCACCGCCCGCGCGAACAAGTCGCAGCGGTAGGACGACGCGACCGGATGGGTCCAATCGAGCGCGCGCACCCGCAGCACATCGATCGGCTCCAACACGCGCCGCGACAGCAGCGCTGCCTCCATTTGCACGGTGGTTTCGCCGCGAACGCCGACGAGCACCAGCGGTTCCTCCGCGCCGGTCGGCGCCGGGATCACCAGGGTGTCGTCGGCGAGAAACGACCAGCTCGCCGTGGGCGCAAGCGACCGGAACACCCGCACCACCCCGGGATCAAGCACCGCCGCCAACGGGATTTCGCCCGAGTCATGGACCTCGGACACGAAGTTCGCGGACTCGTCGCAAAACACCGGGCGCAGGAGTTCAACCGCCCCGTCGAGGCTCGCCGGGGCCTCGCGCGCGGTGACGCGGGCCGCCGTCACGCGGTCGATGGCGGCTCGCACGATGGGCTCGAACTCAGAGACCGAATCCAGGCGATCGGCGCCGGTGAGCGCCGTGAATACGGGCCCGCGGCGCTCGGCCGGAAATGTCTCGTCGAACGCGAACGACTCGAACCCCGGGGCGGCATTCCATTGTGCCCACGGCCCGGGCATCGCATTCATGAAGGGAG
>CADEGN010000505.1 GCA_902826865.1 uncultured Myxococcales bacterium | reverse complement strand
GACGTCGGAGGCCGCGTCGCGACCAGCACGACGAGGCCGTCGACGCCGAGATCGGCGCGCAGGCCGCGGCAGAGCTGCTCGAACCCGAGCTTGGGCGCGCGCAGCCACACGACGCCGATGTTCATCCCGCGCCGGTGCGTCATTCCCACGCCGAGGAACGGCTTGGGCACGGGCTTCGGCAGCGGCTGCAGGCGGTGGGTCGCGGCGACCTTGGTGAAGACGTCCTTCGCGCGGCAGCGCAGAGCCTCGACCTCGGCGCGTGGCACCATCATCCACCCCGGCCAGCACGGCGGCTCCTCGGGGCACGCGACCGCCACGAGCCCCTCGGCGGCGCCGAGGTCGTAGTTCACGTTCGGGAAGCAGCCGTGCATGCAGCCGGGCGGCTCGTAGTCGTCGGCGTTGCCGTACTCGAGCACGCGCTCGCGCACGACGAGCACCTCCGGCTGCCAGCCGGTGCGGAGCACCTCGTCGTAGCTCACGCGCGAGTCGTCACTGCGCCGCAGCTTCGAGAGCAGCAGCTTCCACGGGAGAACGTCGTCCGCTGGCATCGATGCCCCACTCCTTCAGGTAGCGACGGATGACGCGGTCGCGCTCCGTGTCGTTCAGGTTCGAGCTGTTCGGGTTGAAGAGGCTGACGGTCCGGTACTTCGAGCGGCCCTTGCCCTCGAAGATGAACTGCAGGCGCACGCCGTGGATCGCGTCGCTCGCGAGATCGACGCCGTGCTCCCCCAGGAGCCCGCGCACGCCGAGCACGGTGAAGCCCGGCTTCATCTCGACGGTCACGCGCTTCACGTCGCGGCTCGCGGGCTTGGCCACGACCCGCACGATGGACACGTCCTCGATCTTGTCGAAGCCGCGCACGGGGAAGTCGAAGTCGTCGTCGCGGAGCGGATCGAACGAGAACTTCGGGCTCTTGTTCGTGTCCTCGAAGTAGCGCGGGTCGCCAACGAAGACCTGCGCGAACAGGTCGCGCAGCTTCTCGCGCTCGGCCACGCGCGGCGCCTTCACGAGCAGCGTCGAGGTCTCGAACTGAAACACGGCCGCGAGCCGCACGACGGGGCGCTGCCAGTCCGGCTCGACGACGCCTTTGTCGTTGAAGCGATCGAACGGGGCGACCTCGTCCTCGTGGAAGATGAACAGCGCGAACTTCTCGTCGTTGGCGAAGTCTTCGACCTGGCAGCGCGCGCCGAACGCGGTCTCGCGGAAGTGGCTCGCCATTGCTGCCTTCATCGCCGTCTTGGCCTCGGCGGTCGGCTTGAGCGTCACCGGGTAGCGCCCGTGGAACTCGGTGAGGTGCTCCATCATGTCGAGGGCGTGCGCCTGATGGGCCTCGAGGAAGCGCGCCTCGTCTGCGACGAAGAGGCGCACCGACAGATCTTGCGCCGACCACGCGCGGCTGTCCTCGACGAGCTGGGCGTGCCCGTTGGTCCAGACCTGCTGCGCCAGCCGCTCGAGGTACGGGCGCGCGTGCGGTCCGCACAGGTCGTTCACCGGTAGGAGCTTCGTCTCGATGCCGACGCGCTCGGCCTCGGGCAGCGCCTTCCAGCCGCGATAGACCTGCTCTCCCACGGGCCCCTCGCCGTCGAGCGTGAGCTCCACGGCGGCCCACTCGAGCAGCACCTTGAGCGGGTCGGGGGTGAGGTGGCGGAAGAAGGACTTCGGGTTCCATTCGCGGTTGGCCATGCGTTCTCCAGATTGTTTACCGTTGCCAAAACAGGGGACATGGAGAGCGAGCGAAACCGCTCCCCCACACTTTAGAAGAGGCGTCCTTGGGCGCCGTCGACGACGAGCTTCAGCGCCTCCAGGCGGATCTGCATCGCCTGATTCGACACGTTGGTGAAGCCGCCCTTCGCGCTGACCTCGGCGGCGAAGTCGCGCAGCTCGGCGATGCGCTCGCCGGCCTTCTTGCGGGCCGCGAAATTGTCGATGGCGAGCGGCTCGCCCGTCACCAGCTTCACCGCCGCACGGACATCGCTCGCCGGCATCAGCAAGAACGCGGAGAACTTGTCGGCCTGGATCTCGGCCGGGTCGCGCTGCCCGTCGCGGCAGACGATGGCGGGCCCCGCCTTCTCGCCGGGCTCGCGCGAAAACAGCGGGAACGTGACCTTGTCCATCTCGCGCAGCGGGCGGTGGAGCTGCCAGTGCCCAAGCTCGTGACCGAGCGTGAAGGAGTAGCGGCCCTCGTTCCCCTCGAGCGACGAGTCGATGACCACCAGCGCGTCGTCGAGCCACGTCGCGCCGAGCACGTCGGACTTGCCGAGCTTCTTGCGCAGGTCGTTCATCTCGAGCGTCAGGCCGAGGACGCCCTCGGCGATCGCGTCGACGGGGATCGGCGGTCGCGGCGGCTCGCCCTTCCACTTGGCGTACCGGCGCAGCAGCTCTTGAGCGGCGCTCTCGAGCTGCGCGTCGGACAGGAACGGGACCTTGAGCGTCATCAGCGCTTCCCTTTCTTCGGCTCGTTGGGCAGGAGCTTCATGAGGTCTTCGGCCGACAACTTCCGCTCGCCGACCGTGCGCAGAAACTCCGGCATCTTCGAGTCGGCCTTGATGACGCTGAGCGACGCCTCGGACACGCGCCCCGCGAGCGTCATCAGCTCGTCGAAGCTGTCGCCAAGCTCGCGGGCCATCTTGCGGATGACGTCCTCCGCAGGCGGCGCCTTCTCCTCCGAGGTCTCGATGCGCGATAGGTACGTGGGCGAGATGCCGACCCTTGTGGCAAACTCGCGGAGCCCGAGCTTCTGCTCGGTCCTCAGGCGTCGAATGCGTTCTCCAAACCGTTCCTTCACATTTCCTCGCTGAGCGCCCCCCGGAAGCGGGGCGCGATGTTCTGTTGCCTAAATACTAAACAGCGCCTCCCCGGTCAATGGGGTCGTGCAGGTCGGTGACGATCTCCTGTCCCGTTTCGGCGCGCGGGACCGCGTTTCCCACCTGTGGAAGCGACGATCCCGAAGACGCGGCCCAGCGCGGCCGCAGCCACCACCGTGAGCGCCGAGGAGCGCCGCGCCGATCTCGAGCGTCGGCTCGACGAGGCGGCTGACATCCTCGCCGAGACGCTCCTCGACATGTGGCGCAAGGAGCAGCGCGCGCGGCGCGCGGCCCCGCTTGGAGGTGCGTCGTGACCTCTCGGCTCTCTCCGGCTCTCGCCTTGTCTTCTACCGGGGAAGAAGCCGTCATGCCGACGACCCGCGAGCACGGTGCGCGCCCGCACGACGGATGCACGATGGCCAACAAG
>CADEGN010000504.1 GCA_902826865.1 uncultured Myxococcales bacterium | reverse complement strand
TCGGGCCTCCAGATCTTGGAGGCGATGGGAGTCACGTTTCAACTGGGGCAGAACACGTACGCAAGCTCCGGGGTGTGCGGGATCCCGCGGTCGTGCCTACGAGCTGAGGATGACGACGGAGTGACACGCGACTTTAGTGAGCTGAGCAAGAGGATGGAACGCCGCGAGATCAGGGTCGACGGCAAGATCACGGAGCAGGGAGCGACCGTCGTCATCGCGCAGCTCCTCTACCTCGACGACCAAGATCCAACGAAACCTATCACTGTGATGATCGACTCGGAAGGCGGAGTCGTGACCGCGACCCTCGCGATCTATGACACGATCTGCGACGTGAAGGCGCCGGTCTTTACCTCGGTCTACGGTATGGCTGGCGGGACGGCGATCCTCATCGCGGTCGCTGGCGCCGCTGGCCATAGGAGGGCGACGGCGGACGCGAGATATTGCTTCGTCCCGATAGAGCAGGCAGACGGAGGCTCCGCCGCTGCTGCCGATGTGGATCGGCTCCGATCTACATTCGCCACGCGCATTGCGAACCACTCCCAACTCGATCACGACGCCGTTCTTTCCGCGATGGAGCGCGCGGATTGCGTCGCTGGGCATGAAGCGCTCAGGCAGGGCCTCGTCGATGAAGTCGCGGGGTAGAGACGATCCCGGTCGTCCAGCATCAGGGTGCGCAAACATATGGCACCAACTGCCGCGCTGGAGCGCAGGCGCCGTACAACGGGCCGTTGCAACGGACGGGGCGGCCAGCTATCCCGCGCACTCCCGCCGCTGAACGCCTATTCGTTGGACAGCTGATCCGACGGTAGTCGTCGTTCGAGCGCCATGGACGCTCCTTCAATGCGGAAGCTACTCATCCTCGACTTGGACGAGACGCTTCTGTTCGCGACCGAGGAACGGCTCGCATACCCGGAGGCGTTTGTCGTCGGAACGTGCTACGTGTACCCGCGACCGCACCTGGACCGCTTTCTCGCCGCGTGCGCTGTGCACTTCGACCTCGCTGTGTGGACGGCATCCTCGGAGAGCTACGCCGCCGAGGTTGTAGCCAAGATCTTCGAAGCCGGTCCGCCGCCGAAGTTCGTCTGGGCGCGGGATCGCTGCACGATGCGCAGCGATCCCGATACGCGCGAGATGTATCGCGTGAAAGACCTGAAGAAGGTGCGCGCGCAGGGTTACCCGCTCGAGCATGTCATCGTCGTGGACGACACCGCGCGCAAGCACGAGCGGAACTACGGCAACCTCGTCATCGTGCATCCGTTCGAGGGAGACGACGCGGACGACGAACTCATCCACCTGGAGCACTACCTGCTCACACTCGCCGACGCGCCGAACGTGCGTGCCATCGAGAAGCGTGGGTGGCGGAACCGCCCTAGCTCGGGTTGAGGTACTGCGCTGCCCAACAAGCCGTTGCAACGGACGGGCTCATCGAGCTACGCTCGATGCTCCCGCCGCTGAACGCCTACTCGTTGGGCAGACTCGAGGCGCCGCGTCTGACGATCCGACTGTCGCGCCATGGGCCGGAGTAAGGTAGATTGTCCTCGTGGCGCCGAAGCCGGAAGAGATCCCGGGCTACGAGACTGACTCTGGATGGCTCGTCCCGACGAAGGAGCGGGCGCTCATAAGGCGACTTCGCGAAACACCCCCGCCGAGACAGTACGGGCCCTTGGATCAACTTCGTGTGGACATGCGGGCACGTCCTGCGGTTGTGATATACTGCGTCTGCACCGGGCTCCTCGCGTACGGTCTCGCGACAATCAACTGGGGCGCGCTGCTTGTGGGAACAGCCGTACTCGTTTTTTTTGGTCGCGGCTTCGTGGGATCGGTGCTTGCCGCGCGGCGGGGCGTGCTCGGCATTGTGCGCATCACGGAACTGCAGCACGACGTAGGTCGCGACCAGGGTGTCAACGAGAACATGAACGTTGATGGGCGCACGATGAATGTCGGCTACGACCTTCCCATTGTGCGAGCGCTGCTTGCGGAAGCCGGCGGCGCCGACCTCCAGGTGATCTACGATCCGCGTGGCGCTCGTCCCGTTGCGACCGCGCTGGCCTACCGCCGACCAGCGGGAACTTGAGCGGAAATGGACGGAGAGCGGTCCAACCGGCCGTTAGACCTGACGGCCTCCCTGAGCTACGCTCAGGGCTGCCGCAGGTCAACGCCTACTCGTTAGCCGGAGCGCCGATGCTCATCGTCTTGCTTGATGAACCACGGAGTGCTGCGTTGAGATGGCGAGCCAGGAGCAACGTTCCAAGTGATGACCTTGACCATGCTCCACGGGACCGTACCACGGTCCCGTAACAGACCCGCAGCCGAGGCCCGCGTGCCGTCAGGCCCCGGCCTTGACAAGTCTATACACAAGTCTATACTCCATCAGGTGAGCGAGCGGGCCAAGATCTTCCAGAACGGGGGCAGTCAGGCCGTGAGGCTTCCGAAGTCCTGCCGCTTCGATGACGACCAAGAGGAAGTGATCGTCCGCCGCGTCGGCAACCAGGTCATCTTGGAGCCCGCCGATGAGTGGTCGGCAGCGTTCCTCGGCTGCTTGGGCGCGTGGAGCGAAGACATCCCGCGACCGGCCACGCGAGTGTTGGGCTCGAACCCCAATGCGTTCGAGCGATCGTGAAGAAGTTCCTTCTCGATACCGACAGCGTTAGCTACGCCTTGCGCGGGCACGGCAACGTGGGCGACCAGATCCGCAGTCACCGCCCGTCGGAGATCTGCATCAGCGCGATCACTGCCGCAGAACTTCGATTCGGCGCGGAGCGCAAAGCGTCAAAGCGACTTCACGCGCTCATTGACGCTTTCATTGAAGGGGTTGAGGTCGAGGCATTCGACCAGGCGGCGGCGCTCGAGTTCGGGCGACTTGGCAGCATCCTCGCCGAGCGAGGAACGCCGATCGGCGAGTTCGACGTCCTGATTGCGGCACACGCGGTGACTCTGCGTTGCGTGCTCGTGTCCAATAACGTTCGACATTTCTCCAAAGTGCCCGGCTTGATCGTCGAGAACTGGACGTAGCATGGGCGCCGGCGTCGGAGATCTGCTGCCCAACCACCTGTTGCACCTGACGAGGCTTCGCCTCGCAGGTGAACATCTATCCGTTGGGCAGACGAGCGAACGTCATGTTCTCCGCCGGAGGCACAGAAACCGAGGTTGAAGATCCTTCGATCCCGTGTCCGCTGGGCAAAGT
This sequence comes from uncultured Myxococcales bacterium, assembly GCA_902826865.1. Taxonomy (GTDB): domain Bacteria; phylum Myxococcota_A; class Polyangia; order Nannocystales; family Nannocystaceae; genus Xiheibacterium. The sequence continues at coordinate 63 of CADEGN010000504.1, read as the reverse complement.
GTTCTCCGTGTTGACGCCGGTCGGCATGCGCGTGAATTCGCCGGCGGGATCTGACGGTCAGGG
>CADEGN010000503.1 GCA_902826865.1 uncultured Myxococcales bacterium | reverse complement strand
GGGTATGGGCCGCCGGGCCCGAGAACCACGAGAAGATCCTGGTCATGCTCCGCGACGTCGCGCGGCCCGAAGGCTCGGTCATTTGGAACAAGGCCATCAACCTCGATGGCAGCGCTGAGGCCCGGCAAAAAGCGATCCTCGCGCTCGAAGGCATTCGCAAGGCCAAGGCCAAGGACAGCGCCGAGACGGTCCGGGAGCAGCTCAACAAGCTGATCGAGAACCCGAAGAATGACCAAGGCAACGAGGATGGACGAATGCGCGTCCTCATGTGCGAGACGTTGGGCGTACTCGGCGACAAGGCCGCGGTGCCACTGCTCGTCAAGGTGATGGAGCAGACCAAGGAGAATCAACCGACCATTGTGCACCGGGCTGCAGCGACGGCCCTGGGGAAGATCGGCGATCCCGGCGGGGTCCAAGCCCTGCTCACGGTCACCTTCCGCGTGCCGGACGAAATGACGAGCAAGAACGTCGGCGAGCGGGCCAAGCAGGCCTTGGTCGCGATCGGCGAGCCGGCGATCCCCGAGATCGTTAAGATGCTCAAGGGCCAAAACCAAGAGGTGCAGAAGCTCGCCGCGGCCGCGGGGTTGGATCAGTACATCGTGGCCCAGACGGCGGCCGCCATCCTCGGGGTCATGGGTTCGCCGCAAGCGGTCGACGACCTCATTGCGATTTTCCCGACGAAGGACTGCACGAACCCCGCGCCCAAGCCGAAGAAGGAAAACAAGGACGAGGAGGACGAGGAGGCCGAAGACGGCGGGGTGGAAGTCGCCGACGCCAACCTGCGGGCCTTTCTCGCCAATGCGCTCGGCCTTATCGGGGATCCGAAGGCCGCCGATACGCTTTGCATGTGCGCGACGGCCAGCAAAAACCCCGGCGACATGTACGAGATCCTCACCGCGCTCGGGCGTGTGGGTGGTCCGAAGGCGGTCGGTTGCCTCAACAACGCGATCCGCACCGCCGAGTACAGCGACGACGCTGTGACGAAGGACTTTCGTTACGAGGCGCGGTGGGACTCCGCGCGGCTTGCGGTGCTCGCCGGGGGCATCGATGATCTGCCAAAGATCAAGGAGGCGATCGCCGCCAATACGGACACGAGGGTCAAGCAGGAAATGGCGGCGTGGGATCAGGGGATCGCCGCGGTTGAGAAGTGCAAGGGCGACAAGGCGTGCTGGCTTGGGGTCTTGCGCGACTCGAGCGCCAACTGGTTCGCCCGCGAGAAGGCTGCCTTTGAGCTGGCGCGGTTGGCCGATAACGACAAGACCGTCGCGCTGGAAATCGCCAAGGCGTACAAGGTGCGCGATCCGGACGCGCGGGTCTCGATGGCGTGGCTCACGGCCAAGATGCTTCACGGGAAGACCCCCTGTCCCGAATGCGCAGCCGCGATCGAAGCCGTTCTCGAGGCCGAAAAGCTCTCAACCGACGCCAAGTATCAGGCGGCCGTCCTGCTCGCGCGCGCCACGGTGGCCAAGCTGGAGGAGGGCGCCGACGAAGCCCCGCCGGCCAAGAAGACCAACTGAGGGTCCCCGGGAACGGAACGCGACGGCCGTTGTCGGACACTCGATGGCAGCGCCGACCGTCTCGGGGTTCCAAGTTGCGGTCGCGCTTGCCCTGGCCGGATGCGCGCATGCCCGCCCCCAGAACCGCGACCAGCCGCCCGACATCCCCGGCCGCGCGGCCGCGCCGGCGGCAACCGCCGAGGACGCGGCCGCGCTTGTCGCCCAGGGTGAGGCCGCGAACGAGGCCGGGCGTTATGCCGAGGCCGTCGCGCTCCTAGGGCGGGTACTCGCGGGGGGACCCGATGATCCGGAGATCCTCCGCCGCACCTACCTCGGGCTTGGTTCGGCCCACGAGCACATGCGTGACTGCGCCGGCGCGGTGCGGGCCTACGCGGCCCACCGCGAGCGCTTTCCTACCGCGACCGACGCGCCCATCGTCGCAGCCCACGAGGGTGCGTGTCTGGCCGAGCTCGGGCGCTGGGACGCGTCGGCCGCTCGCTTCGCCGCGGTCGCGGCGGCCGACGGCCAGTTGCCATCGACCCAGATCGAGGCGCTCGCGCGCCAGGGCTATGCCCTCTTCAACCTCGATCGATTCGACGACGCGGATCGCGTGCTGGCCCGCGCCGACGAGGTGTTCGTCCGGGCCGAGCGCGATCAAAGCGAACGCTTCAGCACGTACTATTTCGTCGGGATGGCCCGGTTCTATCGCGCGGCGATCGTCCACCGACGATTCCGCGAGATCGAGATCGTGCTTCCTGAGAAGGTGATGGCCAAGAGGTTCAAGCGCAAACTCGAGCTGTTGGTCGCTGCGCAGGAGGCCTACAACGCCGTAATCAAGGCCAAGCACGTGTTCTGGGTCTCGGCCGCCGGCTTCCAACTCGGTCATATGTTCGGGGAGTTCTACGACGCGCTGATGTATGCACCGGTTCCGTCCTGGCTCGACGAGCGGCAGCGGCGGACGTACTACGACGAGCTCAAAAAACAGCTGCGTCCGGTGATCGACAAGGCGGTGTGGGTACTCGAGAAGAACCTCGAGACCGCGCGTAGGCTGGGCTATGAGAGCGAGTTCATCGCCCAGACCGAAGCAAAGCTCGGCCACCTGCAAAGCGTCCTCGCGTCCGATGAACCCGGCCTCGGCCGACCGCTCCCGCGATTGGTACCGGAGGAGGTGGCGGAGCTGGCCCCGGTGGATGTGCCCCGCGGCGTGCCCGGCGACAACGTCACTGATCGTCCGACGAGCGCAGCCGATCGGAAGCTTTTCGTCCCGCCCATGACCGCGCTCTGAGACCCTGGGCAGCCCGCGTTCCACCACGGGCTGCCCAGGGCGCCGCCGCGCCCTTGGCCGTGCCCGCAGGCGCGCCTGGCCAAGGGCTCCCGAGCGTCTGCTGCCCTGCCGTTGACACCCAAACCCCCTCCCGCTATAGAGCTGCCCCCCAGGTTTGTGGGCACTGCCCGCCCCTGCCAGGGGCCCGAAGGAGGCAAGAGCAACAACCGACGAACGCTGGCGTAGCTCAACGGTAGAGCACCTGATTTGTAATCAGGCGGTTGCGGGTTCGAATCCCATCGCCAGCTCCACCGAATGGTCGAAGCCATCCTTCTTCCATCACCTCATGCGGATGGGTTCCCGAGTGGCCAAAGGGAGCGGACTGTAAATCCGCCGCGTCTACGCTTCGTAGGTTCGAATCCTACCCCATCCACTCCAGCGACCCAGCCGGATACGTTCTTTTGCGGGAGTAGCTCAGTTGGTAGAGCGTCAGCCTTCCAAGCTGAATGTCGCGAGTTCGAGCCTCGTCTCCCGCTCC
>CADEGN010000502.1:2120-3310 GCA_902826865.1 uncultured Myxococcales bacterium | reverse complement strand
AGGCTTCGTCAAAGTGATCGCCAACGTGAGCGGGCTCACCCCGGGTAAGCACGGCTTTCATGTTCACCACCTCGGGGACACGCGGGCCGTGGACGGTATGGCGACCGGGGGGCACTTCGACCCGAAGGGCCATCCCCACGGCAGCCCGGGCTCGGCGCGCCGCCACGCCGGAGACCTGGGCAACCTCGAGGCTGACGCCACGGGGACGGCTCACCTCGAGTGGGACGACTACGCCCTGCAACTCAATGGGCCGGAGACCATCCTCGGGCGCTCGATCATCGTGCACGCGGGCGAGGATGACCTCATGTCCCAGCCCACCGGCAACGCGGGCGCGCGCGTGGCCCAAGGCGTGATCGGCATTGCGAAGCTCCGTGCCCCTGAGGAACCCCACGCGCATTGAGAGTTCGCGCACCTTAGATTCGGTTCCACGAGCGCGGCCGGTGGCGTCGAGAGGTCAGGGGTTCTCGGGTGGCAACTCCTGGAGCTTGACGTCGATCGCAACCGTGCTCTTGCCGCGAAGTAGGGTTACGCGAATGGTGTCGCCCACGCTGTGGTCCGCCAGCACGTTCTGCAGATCCCGCGTCGAGTTGGTCGGGACGCCGTCGATGTCCAGAATGACGTCGGCCTGTCCGTTGTTCTTGTAGTACGAACGAATGCCAGCGCCGTCGGCGGCGCCCCCCGGAAGTACGTCCACCACGAACAGCCCGTCACCGCCGATTTGTCGACGCGCGGGGACGATCACCACGCCGAGGCCTGGTATGCGGGGTTCGCCGAACGCGATGATCTCGGGCACCACCTGGGCCACACGATCCACGGGAATGGCGAAGCCGATGCCCGCATAGGCGCCCGACGGACTGTAGATCGCGGTATTCACCCCGATCAGGCGCCCGACACTGTCGAGCAACGGTCCGCCCGAGTTGCCCGGGTTGATCGCCGCATCGGTCTGGATGACGTCCCTGATCGGCGTCCGCAGAAGAGACTGGATCTCGCGGTTCAACGCGCTGATGACACCCGTCGTGAGCGTTTGGTCGAGACCAAAGGGATTGCCGATCGCCAGCACCTTCTGCCCGACCTGCAGGTCGTCCGAGGTGCCAAGAGGAATGGGCTTCACCCCATTCGCCGGCAGCTCCGCCAGACGCAGCACCGCGAGGTCCGTGGCGGGCGCGGTGCCGACCAGGAGGGCGGCTCGC
>CADEGN010000502.1:0-2110 GCA_902826865.1 uncultured Myxococcales bacterium | reverse complement strand
ACTGAGCGCCGGCGCGATCACGTGGAAGTTCGTGACAATGTGTCCTTGATCATCCCACAGGAAGCCCGTTCCCGTCCCCAGTGGTACCTCGAGCGCGCGACCGGTCCAGGTCCGTCGTTCCCCGTAGGTCGTGATGTTCACCGTGGAAGCCGACGCGACGCGAAACAGCTGGATCGTCTCCTGCTCGTCGGTGTGGAGGGGGCCGCGCGGGGTGACCGCGCGGGTCACGACCGTGTCCGCCGCGGTCCGACCCCAGCTCGGGCCGCTGAGCCATGAGCTGCCCCAAAAGAGGAGGCCGAGTCCGCCCATGACCGCGACCAGGGAGTTGATCGCGTGGAGGCACCGGCCCGCCGAACGGCGCGCGTCGTCACGAGCGCCGACGTGAGCGCGCTCGCGCGCGCACGGCATCGGTCGGCACGCGCGCGAGGGCGACATCGGACTGCGTGCGGCCCGCTGAAGCGGTGTATTCTCGGGGCTCGAAGACGCGCCCCGGTCGGGCCGATGAGTGTCCCTGCGAGGGCTGCGAGGCGGGATCGCGAGCATAGGCTTTGACATGGGTTGGCTCCTCTTCTCTGTCGAACGGGCCCCGCCGCCACCGACGGGGCGTTCGTTCTATCGGGGTCTATACGGTGCGTAGTTTAGCAAGTTTCCGGCCACTTCGAGGCGGCCGGAAGGCTACCAAATCCACACTCCAGGTGTCACGCTACGCCGCGACCGCGCGCTGAACCCGAAACCACCAACAGAAGGAAGAGTCGTCGTGGAGGAGTGGTCGGCCACGTCCTCGGAAGCGGTCCGTGAGGCCCTACGCAAAGCGAACCTTGCTCGCCTGCGCGTGATCCCGCGTGGAATGGGCACACGGCCGATCAGTGGACCGTTCGCGCACGGCGCCGAACCGACGATCGCATTGCGAACGACCGGGCTCGACGCCCTCGAGAGCATCGACGCCGAGGAACTCGTCATGACCGCGCAGGCCGGCGCGTCACTGACTGCGGTAGCCGCAGCCCTCGAGCCCCACGGCCTGTTCTTGCCACCGCTTCTCGATCCGCGCCAGCCCGGGACTCTCGGTGGACTCTTCAGCGACCCGCGCGAGTCCCCGCTCCAACCGCGGCTCGGCGCCGTGCGCGACCACGTCCTCGGAATCGAAGCCGTGCGGGGCGACGGCGTGGCGTTCCGCGCGGGCGGTCGCGTCGTGAAGAACGTGACCGGCTACGACATCACCCGCTTCCTCTGTGGAGCCCGCGGCGAGTGGGCGGTCATCACCCGCATCCACTGGCGCCTCCTGCACCGGCCGGCTGTGACGCAACGAATGCGCTTCGCCGTCGACACCGCGCGCGCCCTGTGGGACGGACTCGACGCGCTGCGGCGCTCTTCGTGCGAGCCGTTGGCGGTGACCTTGACCACGCCTGCGAACGTGGCTGCGCCCGGCGCGACCTCGACGATCGTCGAAGTGCTCGAGGCGGGAACGAACGTGACGTGCCGCGCACGGCTCGAGCGAGCGCGAAGCGCGGCAGTGAACGCGGGCTGGGGGGTCGTGGAAGCGGAGCCATTGAGCAACGCCGGCCACCCTGCCATCGACTCTGCGATGCCCACCACGCCCGCGTCGCGGGCCCGCCCGGTTACGCCGACGGCAACGACCCACTCACCTGCGCTCGACCTGCGAATCCGGCTCCCTTACAGCGCGTGGTCGCGCTTCCTCGCCGATCGCCCACCGGGACTCTTGTGGCAGGCCGTCTATCCCTTCGCCCACTTCGGCCTGGCCCGCCTGGCGCGCACCGACGTGTGGCCCGTCGAGCCGCTCCGCGCACTTCGTGCGCGCGTGGCCGCCCTCGGCGGCAGCATCGCCCTGGAGACCATCCCGACCGATTGTCCACTCGACGCCGACCCCTGGGGCCGAGGTCCGTCGTGCGGGGCGACCGAGCAGGAATCGCTCCAACGGATCACACACGCCCTGCGCAGGGCGTGGGATAGCCGCGGTGTGCTCGCCTGCAGCGTCGATCGGAGTCGCGCGTGAAGAGCGATGACTTGGCGAGCCTCCCAACCCTGAACGACTGCGTGCACTGCGGTCTGTGCCTCCCGGCGTGCCCCACGTACTTCGCCACTGGCCGCGAGG
>CADEGN010000501.1 GCA_902826865.1 uncultured Myxococcales bacterium | reverse complement strand
TGTGAACGCCGGCCGAGAAACGCTGGATTCTGCGCGCGAGCCGACGTGAGCGCGTGAGGCATCGCTCGCGTGGTCGTCCAGGCGCGGGGTCGCGTGCTCGCAGAGAAGTTGGCGGACGCGAAGGCTACTGGGTAGCGATGGGCCGCGCCCAGAAATGGAAGAAGGCCGGGAGTACGAATCCCGACCTTCGAGGTCGCCCAGCGCGGCGGCGTAAGGCCATCGCGTGCGAGTGGTGATGCCGGGCATCGGCGACGGTGTCCAGTTTTCGGCGGGCGCAGGGGCCTGCCGTCGCCGGGTGTGGACACGAGCACGAGAGCGCGCGTCTGTTCAACTGCGGGCGTTGCCACGCGCTGGCCGCGATCTGCCGGACTTGCGATCGCGGGCAGGAGTACTGCAGCGCGGAGTGCTCGGGCGTGTCGCGGCGCGAGGCACAGCGGGCGAGCAATGCCCGGTACCAGCGGTCGCGCGGAGGTGCTCGCCGGCATGCCGCGAGGCAGGCGCGCTACCGCATGCGCAGAGCGAAAGTGACGGAGCAGGGTCCACTCGCGCGCGGTGTCGATGCCAGCGTCGACATGAACGCGATCACCGACGTGGTCGCGCCGGAGGACGATGATGCTGATCACGAAAGCGAGTTGGGTGGTGAGCGTGCGGTGCACGAACCGCGGCACGAAGCTGCTGGTGAGAGACACGGTCATGGGCACCGACGTGATGAAGGCGCGGTTGCCCGGGTTTCCCGGACATCCGAGGGCGATGATGACGATGTGCGAAGGCTTGGCGCTGTGGCACGGCCTGCCGCTATGCGTTGCTGCGTCTGCGGACGAGGACTCGAAGCACTCCTTCGAACAGGTTTTCTACGCCGGCGATCTGATCGAGCCGCAGAGTCCGCTCGTCATCCTCGAGGCTCGCCCGACGCGCGGCCGAGGCAGCTCACGCGAGCGGCGCGAACGCGGGCTCGGTGACTTCCGTCAGCTGCGGCTGGTTGAGGACGAGCGATGAAGAGGATCGACGCTGCGCTCGAGGTCGAGATCGTGCGCTTGGTGCACGCCGAGAAGTGGCTCGTCGGTACGGTCGCCGCCCAGCTCGGCGTGCATCACTCGGTGGTGCGCCGCGTGCTGCAACGCGCGGGCGCGCCGGCGCCGAAGCTCGCGCCGCGACCCTCGAAGATCGATCCGTACATGGCCTTCGTGCACGCGACGCTGGAAACATACCCGCGGCTGCCGGCGAGTCGGCTGTGGCAGATGCTGCGTGAGCGCGGCTTCGACGGCGGCGAGTCACGCGTGCGTGAAGTGGTCGCGCTGGTGCGACCGCGGCCCAAGGGCGAGGCGTACCTGCGCTTGACCACGCTGCCGGGCGAACAGGCGCAGGTCGACTGGGCGCACTTCGGCACGCTGAGGATCGGTCGTGCCCTGCGACGGCTGCTCGCCTTCGTCATGGTGCTGAGCTTCTCGCGCAAGATCTTCCTGCGCTTCTTCCTCGATGCACGCATGCCGAGCTTTCTACGCGGGCACGTCGAGGCCTTCGAGGCCTTCACCGGCGTGCCGCGGGTGCTGCTCTTCGACAACCTCAAGAGCGCGGTGGTCGAGCGGATCGGCGACGCGATCCGCTGGAACCCGACATTGCTCGAGCTCGCGGGCCACTATCGCTTCGGCCCACGCGTTGCCGCGCCGGCGCGCGGCAACGAGAAGGGGCGCGTCGAGCGGGCGATCCGCTACATCCGCGACAGCTTCTTCGCCGGTCGCAAGGTCACCGATCTCGACGCGCTCAATGCCGAGGCGGCGCAGTGGTGCCGCGAGATCGCGGACGCCCGGCGCTGGCCCGACGACCGCGACAAGACCGTGCACGAGGTCTTCGCCGAGGAGCGCAGCGCGCTCTTGCCACTGCCGGACGATCGCTTTCCTTGCATCGAGCGAGTCCCGGTCGCGGTCGGCAAGCGGCCCTACGTGCGCTTCGATCGCAACGACTACTCTGTGCCGCACGGGCTCGTGCATCACGACCTCGAGCTGCTCGCCGACCTCGAGACCGTGCGGGTCTGCCACGGCATCGAGGTCGTCGCGACGCACGAGCGCTGCTGGGATGCGGGCCAGCCGATCGAGGATCCGCAACACATCCGCGAGCTGGTCGAACAGAAGCGCCGCGCGCGATCGCACCGCGGGATGGATCGACTCCGGCACGCTGCGCCGACCAGCGCGGTCTTCCTCCAGCGCGCGGCCGAACGCGGCCGCAACCTCGGCAGCGCGACCGCCAAGCTGCTCGAGCTGCTCGACGAGTACGGCGCCGCACTGCTCGAGCACGCGATCGCCGAGGTGCTCGCGCGCGACGTGATCCACGTGCCGGCGGTGCGACAACTGCTCGAGCAGCAACGGCATGCCCAGCGGCGACCGCTGCCGGTCGCCGTCGCGCTCAGCGACCCTCGCCTGCGCGACGTCGTCGTGCGCCCGCACGACCTCGCCACCTACGACCGCATCAACAAGGACGACGACGATGACCACGACGACACCTGACCTCGACGAGCTCAAGCGCCGCGCCAACCGCTTGCGCCTCTACGGCTTGCTCTCGCGCTGGGACGAGCTCTGCAGCCACGCGTGGGTCGCCGAGCTGATCGAGCTCGAGGATGCCGAGCGACGCCGACGCAGCCACCAGTACCGGATCCGCGCCGCCAACATCGGCGACTTCAAGCCGATCGTGGACTTCGACTGGAAGCACCCGACCAAGGTCGACCGCAAACAGATCGAGATGCTCTTCGACCTCGGCTTCCTCGCCGAACACGAGAACATCGTCATCGTCGGTCCCAACGGCCTCGGCAAGTCGATGATCGCCCAGAACCTCGCCCACCAAGCCGTGCTCCGCGGCATCTCCGTCCGCTACGTCTCCACCAGCGACATGCTCAACGAGCTCGCCGCTGTCGACGGCTCGGCTCGCAAGCATCGCATCAAGCGCTACGTCAATCCGAAGCTGCTCGCCATCGACGAAGTCGGCTACCTCAGCTACGACTCCCGCCACGCCGATCTGCTCTACGAGGTCGTCCGTCAGCGCTACGACGCCGGACGCTCGATCGTCCTCACCACCAACAAGGCTTTCGGGGACTGGAACCAGGTCTTCGACAGCGCCGCCTGCATCGTCACACTCGTCGACCGCCTCACCCATCGCTCCGAGATCGTCGAGCTCGACGGCGAGTCCTACCGCGCCAAGGAAGCCCAGCTCCGCGCCAAACTACGCCGCGAGCAACGTCGCACGCCGAAGTCTCGATGACATCCGCGTACCCTGACCGTCAGATCCCGCCGGCGAATTCACGCGCATGCCGACCGGCGTCAACA
>CADEGN010000500.1 GCA_902826865.1 uncultured Myxococcales bacterium | reverse complement strand
CGGATCCGGGCGATCCTCCTGAACGACGATATGCCGGCCGGTACACGAACGGCCGAGATCCACGTTCGCCTGCCCAAAGGTGGTGAGATCCGCCGGCCGACGATCACCCGATACCGCCGGGGCACCGCTACGGACAAGCGAAACTGGCGGGCCAACACCGTCGCGTGGGATGGCTGGCCAATCGATATCGGTGCGATGTTCGAGCGCCCGGCCGGCACCCACGGGCGACTGCGGGTCGACGCCGACGCGCTCGTATTCGACGACGGCACTCCCGCGCGGCTGTGGGGCACGACAATCGCTGCGTCCACCCTATTTGGCACCGACAAGGACGCCATCGCCCGCGAGGCCCGCCGCATCGCCGCGTTTGGCTACAACCTGGTACGCCTCCATCACCACGACTCCGCGTGGGTCGATCCCAATGTGTTCGAACGCGGGAGCAGCAACCTGCAAGATGCTTCGCTCGACGCCCTCGACTGGTGGATCCACTGTCTCAAGGAACAAGGCGTGTACGTCTGGATCGATCTTCACGTCGGGCGAACGTTCGGACCCGGCGACGCGATCGGCGGGTTTGCGGAGATCGAGGGCGGCGATGGTCGCGGGTTCTCGTATGTCAACGCGCGAATCGAGCGGCTCATGGGCCGATTCGCCGAGCAGTACCTCGGGCGCCGCAATCGCTACACCGGGCGCAAGCTCCTCGACGATCCGGCAATCGCCGCGGTCTTGGTGACGAATGAGAACGATGTCACCCACCACTTTGGCCAGAACATGTTGCCCGGCAGCGGACGGCCGGTGCACGAGGCGTTGCTACGCGAGGCCCTTCTGCCGTTTTCGCGCACGAACTCGATTCCGATCGAGCGCTTGCTGCGGACGTGGGAACCCGGGCCGGCCAAGCTCGCGCTCGCCGATCTCGAACACGCGTGGGGCCAGCGTCAGATCGACGCTCTGCGGGCGCTGGGCGTACGCGTTCCGATCGCACTGACCAGCGTTTGGGGCGACGATCCTTTGTATTGCGTCCCGTCGCTGCTGGTCGGCGACATGGTCGACGTCCACAGCTACGGCGGGCCGGATTTTCTGGGCCAGAACCCCCATCTTTCCGCGAATTTCGTCGCCTGGGCGAACATGGGCAACGTCCTCGGACGCCCACACACGCTCTCGGAATGGAACGTCCCCATTCCCGCCCGCGATCGCGCGAGCGCGCCCCTGTACGTCGCGGCGATCGGCGCCCTCCAAGGGTGGGATGCGCCCATGCTGTATGCGCATTCGCAGGATCCGCTCCAGCCCCCGGGATGGATCTCGCAGTTCTCGAGCGGGCTCGACCCGGCGATCGCCGCGATGCTGCCCGCGGCCGCGATGATCGCTCGCCGCGGCGACGTGGCCGGTGCGCGCGAGACGATCGTGCTCCGCCCAAGCAGCGAGGTGCTCTGGGGCCAGGCCCGTACGCCGGCCAATGCCGCCGCGCTGCGGACGGGCGTCGAGCGCTCGCGCGTCGTCGTCGCGATCCCCGACGATGCGCGCTTGGCCTGGGATCGCCCGAGCGAGTTGCCGCGCGGCGCCACCGTCGTCGCCGACCTCGATCGGGATCTCCTGCCGGACACCGGTACGAGCGTGCACTCGGACACGGGTGAGCTTACGCGCGACTGGGCGCTCGGTCGCTTCTCGATCGACACGCCGCGCTCCGACGCGGTGATGGGATGGATCGGCACGGACCGATGCGAGCTCGGGGATGGATGGGTGGAACTCGCGGCGCCCACCGCCGCATTCGCCCTGACTTCGCTCGATGGCGCCCCGCTTGACGAAAGCGAACGGATCCTCGTGTCGGCGGCCGGCCAGGCCGAACCCCAACCGGGAGGACCCTTCTTGTCCGAACCGACCAACGGGCGCTTTGCGATTCGATCGACCCACGCGCTCGAGCTCGTGCCGCTTTCTGCCACCGCGGGTTCCACCGGGGTCGATCTCGACAACCGTGTTCCAACACGACCGACACGTGAGGGGGACCATCAGGTTTTCACCCTCCCGTCGTCCGTGGCGACCCACTGGTGGATCCTCCGCCCCGCGCGCGAGGTGACGCCGGCGGTTCCGATACCGGCGGATGCGCCCGGGACGCAGCGCCCCTCAAGCACCCGCTGAACAGCGTCCAGCCCGGCCTAGCGCTCGTTTGACTCTTATGGGCAACCTGTTCATATAGTCGGTTGTGCGCGAACACCCACGGGGTGGACGGGACATGAACCGGCCCGGCGGCGACCGACGCGTGCGTTCGACGACGCTGGGGGTGCCGTGACCCAGGCCCGGGCGGCGTTTGCTGGCCAGGTCGCCGACGTCCCGGTGATCGAGCTGCTGCAGACCATTCTGTCGGGTCAGTTGACTGGCGTTGCGCGGTTCGAGACGCCGGTCGGTACCGCCACCCTGTGGTTCCGCGATGGTGTGCTGCTCGATGCCGACATGGGGCGTCACCATATGGAGTCCGCTGTCCAGCGCCTGATGGCCCTCGACAGCGGGACGTTCGAAGTCGAGTTCAAGCCGATCAACCGCCGGCGGGTGATCAAGCTGAGCACAGCGGAGCTCATCGCGACCGCAGGCCAAGTGACGGGCGAGGATGATCGAACGCTGATCGACACGGGCGCACCGGCGCGGGCCACGGACGGATCCGCCGATCCGCCGATCAACATGCGGTCGTCGGGCTCGGTCACCATGGTCGACATTCACGCCTCCGGGCCGGTGGTCGACATGCGTGCCTCGGGACCCCTGCCGGTCGTCGACATGCACACGTCGGGACCCCTGCCGGTCGTCGACATGCACACGTCGGGACCCTTTGCCATCGTCGACGGCCACCCGTCGAGCGACGACACGGACCCGCGCACCCGTCGATCGCGTCGGCAGGGCGTTAGCTGGCGTCCCACCGCCGGTGGGCGCGCGCGCAAACTGGACGGCGAAGATAGCGGGAGCAACCCGATCTTCGCGCCCGAGCAACCGCCTGCGGATGAAGCGGCCCCGCCGACCCGAGGCGACACGTTCGTGCCGACCACGCGCGCCGACGCTGCGCCTGTACGCACGGGGGACACGTTCATCCCAACGCGCAGCGGTGACAGCCTGCCGGTAGGGGCACCGAGCGCGGCCGTCTCCGGAGCGCCTGCGTTGGACACGTCGACAACGCTGCCGATTGGCTCTCTCGTGCTAGCAAAGGTGGTTGCCGATCCAGAGGCGAGCGTCACCGTCGTCCCCACGTGCGTCGACGGTGACAGCACGCGTTCGGGCGGGCCGACCGGGCGCCTTGGCGCGCCCGCCGTGGCTGCGGCAGCCGACCACGCGGTGAGCGTCGCGTCACCGCCGGCGAAGCCCGGGGG
>CADEGN010000499.1 GCA_902826865.1 uncultured Myxococcales bacterium | reverse complement strand
CAAACGCCCGAGCCGCACCGGCGCGACCCATGTCGTGCTCGAGCCCCATCGCTTTGTCGCGCGTCTCGTCGGTCTCGTCCCTCCGCCGGGCCAGCACCAGACTCGGTATTATGGCGTGTTCGCCAATCATCACGCGCTGCGTCCGAGAATCTTGCCCGCGAAATTGCCCGAGCTCGCGAACCCACCCCGGCAGTTGCCGATGTTCGATGCCGCAGGCCTCGCAGTCGCAGCGATTCGTCGATGTCAGCCTCGTGGTCATCGCCGGCGCGCTGGCGGTGCAGCTGATCGCTGATCCTGCTGGCCATCCGCTCCGCAAGCTAGCGGCCGTCCCGCGACTCCCCGCCCAGTCGCACTTGGGAAGCGGAACCGCAAGAGCTCCCGCGGATGCTAGATCTGCGCTGCGCTATCGCTGGTCGCGGCGACGAAGGCCGAGCAAACCCAGCAGCAGCACGATCAGGCCGCCCCCGCCCTTCGGCGATGTTGTGCAGGCGCAGGCGTTGCCGCCGTCACCGTCAGCGGCGGCGCGTGTGCCGGTCATCGAGACACCGCTCTCCTCTTGCGCGGCAAGCGCCGCGTGCTTCCCTCCGGCAAAGTCAGCTTCGACGCCGAGCAGAACGCCCGCGGCCATGCCGACAAGTTCTGGGCGGTGGCGCTCGCGTACCAGAAGGAGCGGTCGCCGAGCGGGCCGTGCATCGGCGAGATTCTGCGTGCGGCTTCTAGGGTGAGGCGGACGCCTGCAAAAGGCGACGAAACCAGTCATTTTTCGCACGTATTGACCGTAAATCTACGTCCGTTACTTGCAAAAAAGGACGGTTTTCGCTACTTTGTGCAGGCAACGACCATGGGCGCCGCCGCCAGCTACATCGTGGATCTCGCCGCACGCGGCAGACACCACTTCACCACCAGGGAAGCCGCCGCTGCGCTCGGCAGCTCGGTCCCGACGGTGCGCGCGGCGCTGCGTCGGCTCAAGGCCAAGGGCGAGATCGCCGACCCCTACCGGGGGTTCTACGTCATCGTCCCTCCCGAGTATCGGCGGCTCGGCAGCCTCCCCGCTGACCAGTTCGTGCCGCAGCTCATGCAGCACCTGGGCGAGCCCTACTACGTGGCGCTGCTCAGCGCGGCCGAGCTACATGGCGCCGCCCATCAGCACCCGCAGGCGTTGCAGGTGATGGTGAAGACCAACCGCCGCGCGATCGAGTGCGGCGAGGTGCGAGTCCAGTTCATCGCCCGAAGGGACATGGAGGGCACCGCGGTCGTCGAGAGGAAGACCCCGCGAGGGCTCCTCCGCGTCGCTTCGCCAGAGGCGACCGCGCTTGAGTTGGTAGGCTACGCCGACCAGAGCGGAGGGCTCGACAACGTCGCCTCCGTCCTCGCCGAGTTGGTCGAGTTCATCGATCCCGATCGACTGGTGTCGGAATGCGGAAGGAGCGCCATCGCCTGGGTGCAACGCCTCGGCTACCTCCTCGACCTGACTGAGCACCGCGACCTCGCGGACAAGCTCGCGCCGTCCGTGGTCGCGCGCGCCAAGGATGTCGCCCCGCTAGTGCGCGCAACGAGCCGACGCGGCGCGCCGCGCGACGAACGCTGGAGACTCGCTGTGAACGCGACCGTAGAGCCGGACCTGTGATCCCCAAGGACTTCATCACCGAGTGGCGCGACCGCGCCCCATGGGTGCTCGATAGGCAGGTCGAGCAAGATCTCGTCATCTCGCGCGCGCTCGTCGAGCTGTTCTCGCGAACGCCGATCGCTAACGGCATCGCGTTCCGAGGCGGCACCGCGCTCTACAAGCTCCACATCACGCCCGCCGCCCGCTACTCCGAGGACATCGACCTGGTTCAGACGAGCCCCGGCGGCATCGGTGACGCGCTCGACGCGATCCACGACGCACTCGATCCGTGGCTGGGGAAGCCGAAGTGGAAGCAGACCGAGGGCCGCGTGACGCTGAGTTACCGCTTCGAGTCCGAGGACGTTCCGTCCGTCGGGTTGAAGCTGAAGCTCGAGATCAACTCGCGTGAACACTTCACAGCCTACGGCCTCAAGCAGCATCGCTTCGAGGTCAGTTCGCGCTGGTTCACTGGCGCGGCCAACCTGCTCACGTACGACCTCGACGAGCTGCTCGGCACGAAGCTCCGCGCGCTCTACCAACGCAAGAAGGGACGCGACCTGTTCGATCTCGGCCTCGCGCTCCAGCGCAACGACGTCTCCCCCGAGCGCGTCGTCGCGGTGTTCGCGAAGTACATGGAGGCGGACGGCGCGAAGGTCACGCGCGCGATGTTCGAGCAGAACCTCGCCGCCAAGAAGAAGGACCCGATCTTCACGGCGGACATGTCGCCGCTGCTCGCGCACGGCCGGGCCTGGGACTTCGACGACGCGTTCGAGCGGGTGTGGACAGAGCTCGTCGTGCGCCTTGCCGGCGATCCCTGGAAGGACGGCTGACACTCGGGGACAAAACACCTTCACTCACGATGCATGTGAAGGCGTTCTGTCCTCAGTCCTCGATCGCCTCGACGCCCTGAGCGGCAAGCCGCGCGAGCCCGTTCTTCATCGCCTAGAGTTGCTCGGGCGCGTGGCCCTTCCAGTCGCTGATCTCGCCGATGACCCGGAGCTGAGCCCGCGTTCGGAAGGACCTTGTCGGGTTGCTGGGGAACTTCTTGTCGACCCTGGCTTCGTTGCCGATCCTCGTCGTACGCCCGGTACGCCTTCGCCTCGGCGCCTTGCCCGGGGCCGACGATGGCGGCGTTCTTTTTGTCGCGAGTCAGGTTTCCAGGGGACTAGAAGCGCCCGACGACGGCCACGCCCCCGCCGCCACGGTACATCGCAGGTGCCACGGCTGTCTTGGTGCCGCCCTTGCGCTTGTTCTTGCGCTTGGCCTGACGCGCGGCTTCTTTCTCCGGCGTCCATTGCTCCCAGCGCTTGTACCCCACGTGATAGCCGACGCCGACGCCGAGTAGCATCGCGCCGAGGAGAACGCCGGCACCGCCAAGCGGCAGGAGGAACTTGTCCTGATCCTGCAGGCGACACTGCAAAGGACCGTCGTAGCTGCAATGCTGCGTCATAAGGCCGAACGTGATCGTCGCGACTAAGCCGGCTCCGAGCACCGCGCCGCCCGCGATCATCATCCCTTTGCCCTTGCGCGGCTTGCCGGAGATGCGCGGCTCGTCCGGCCGGCCGGCAAAGGGATCCGGTGGAGGTTCCTCGGGCTTCACCTCCGCCTTCACCTCCTCCTTGGGCGGTTCCTCGGCCGGCGTCTCCTCGACGGGTTGCGCCGGCGGCTCGGTGCCAGGCTCACCCGTGGGCTCTGCGCCGGCCTCCCCGGCCCGAGTCTTCGGGCCGCCCGGCCCC
>CADEGN010000498.1 GCA_902826865.1 uncultured Myxococcales bacterium | reverse complement strand
GTCAGCGCCGTCACCGCGCACGTCATCCCGCGGGCGGCGTTCGTCGACCGCGCCGCGATGGATGGGTTCGCCGCCGCGATCGAGCAGGCTCGCTCCATGCCGCGCTGACGGCGGTTAGGGAGCGGCGCGGGTGTGGCGGGCGAGCTACGTGCCCTCACAGAAAAAACTCCGTGACCCATCGTCCGCAACAAGGACTTATACGGCCTCTCCCGAAGACAACCCGGTCGCAATGTACCAGCGGTTGTTTGGGCTTCAGGGACCCGGAGCGTGCTGGACTTCGTCAAGGCCGACTATGTAGACCTGCAGAAGAGCTTGAACCCAAGCGATCGCCTCAAGCTCGACGAGCACCTCGAGGCGCTCCGCGCCTACGAAAGCGAGTTGCAGGCGAGCACTTGCGAGGCGCCGGACGAGCCAACGGGTGAGTCCGCCGACTACTACGAGCGGCTAGAGAATTTCCCACTCGTGGGCCGCCAACAGATGGCGATGCTCAAGATCGCTCTGCTGTGCGACATGACCCGGGTGGCGAGCCTGCCATGGTCGTACGCCCGGTCGCTTGCGAGCGCTCCGCGGGTCGGTGTTTCCGCCAGCGTTCATGGTCTGTCGCATAACCCGGATAGTGAGAGCGCGAGGGAGGGCTGTCGCAAAGTCAACACGTTCTACGCAGAGCAACTGGCTGAGCTCATCGCGTCGCTCAAGGTTCCCGACCCAATGGGAGAAGGGCGCTTGCTCGACAACACGATCGTATATTGGTGCTCCGAGGTCGCCCTCGGAGGAAACCACAGTTACAAGAACATGAGGTGCGTGATCGCGGGGAACGGCCAAGGCGCGTTGAAGACCGGTCAGCATCTCAAGCTAGAGGGCGACCCCGCGCACAACTTGCTGATGGTGACGTTTCTTCAGGCCATGGGCATCGAGACCGATACGTTCGGGACAACGGAGTACGGCACGGGTCCGCTGACGGGCTTGGGCTGACCCGCCGCTCCCGGCCCGCGCAGCTACGGCGGCAGGGCGCACAAGGAGGTCCTGGGCCTCCCCGACTCCTCGCGGTGCACGCCCTCGAGGGCCGGGGATAAGCGCTCAACCGGTCGGCGGATTCACCACCAGCGCAAGCCCAGCGCCCGTCATATCGGAATACGTGTAGGGCCCGACGAGCCCCGCGACGGTGGTCGCGGTGTAGCTCAGCGGGTCGAGCTTGTAGGCGAGGTTGGCCCCTCGATCGGGCAACCACACGAATCCATCCACATCGATGCTCACGCCCACGGGCGTGGAGCACCCGGGCAGCGGGATCGTGTCGGTCACCAGCGTTCGCGTGGCCGTATCGACTTGAATGGCACTGCACGGGCTATTGCCAGCGATCCATGCGAAACCCTCGCGGTCGATCATGATCCCACGGCCCCGCCCGCTGTTGGGCGTATCGATGATGTTGAAGGTCTCTGTGTCCGGGTCGAAGTGCAACACACCGCCGTTGAAATCGGCCATCCACACGTCGCCCTCGGCGTCGACGGCGATCCCGTAGGGCATCTCCCCGGCGGGGACGTCCCAGCGATCATATACGAGGGTCTGCGCGTCGATGTGGACCAACGGACCTGGGCTCAGACCGGTCGCCCACAGGTCGCCTTCGGCGTTGACCGCCCCTCCATACGGACCATAGTTGTTGGTCCCAAGCGTGTTCCAGTCGGGCACTTCCACCGTGTCGAGCGTGGAGCCGTCGGCTCCACTGAGCCGCTCGAAGTGCCCGATGTTGTCTGCATAGTCCCACCACCCGACCCACAAGCGATGCTCGGCGACTTCGCACGGGGTTTGCTGCGTGCCGGCGTCCCACGCGGTCGGCCGCGGGCCGTGGTCTGGGTCGCCATCCACCGGCGTGTCGATGTGCCAGAGCATGCACTCGTCTGCACCAAACGGTCGCACATCCGCGGCGCCGGTCGACGTATCGATCACGCCGTTGGCGTTGCGGTCGATGCAACGAATGTCTTCTGAGGCGAACTTGACGATGCCCCCGGCGCGGTTGGACACGGCAGCGTCCCCTCCCAGATTGACCGCTGTGCGTGACGGGTCGTCACTCCCGTTCGTGGGTCCGGTATAGTACCGCGCGAGCTCGGTACGCGTCTTGGTGTCGATCTTCGACACCGTTCCCTCCGGTGAGTTTGCGATCCAGATGATGCTGAACGTGTTCTCCGCCTCCCCTCCTCCCATGCAATCGCCGGCACCGCCGCTGGTTATGCCGGAACCTGCATCAAGCCTCACCTCCGCGGTGTCTTCGTCTGCATTGCTGTCTGCCGCGACCGAACTCCCATCGACGCCAATGCCTTCGCCCAGCGAGGCTTCACCCTCGGTAGCCGGCGGAACTTGGTCGCGACAGGATGTCGAGCACCACAACGCAGTCGTCAACACCGCCCCCCCGAGCGGATGTTTGCCCCACATGCATCGACGTTGGACGAAGGTGGGTGCCCTGACAAGCTTTCACTCGCTGGGAAACGGCGCGGGCGATCGGTGCTGTTGTTTGTGGGCGAAGGGACACGATATTGGCAGTGAGCGGCGCTGGAGACCCGACCATCGCCGGGCGATGGTGGCTTCGCCGCACGGTTGCCAACGGTGCTCGCGCTGCGCGGGATGAACGCGGCGGCGTTCCTCCTGTGTGCCAGGCATTCGTTCCGTTGTGGCTGCACCAAGAGGAGGGACGATCGAGTCACCGGCCGCGACGGCCACCATCAGAGGCTCGGCGATGCGATCGATCCGGACGCGCTGACCGTGTTGACCCGAGCTCGCGGTCGAGGCGACGCCGACGTTCGTTGGTGATTCATGCGCATTCGGCGGATCGGGGTACGCAACCGCGTGTCACCCCGCGCTCATCGTTGTTGCGCCGCTATCGAGTCCATCGTGCACGCGGCTAGGCGCGTCGCTCGCAACGCCTGCGGCGGGCGACGTCGCGCGGAGGCAGGCCGGCGGGCGCAGGCCCGTGTAAATGGCGAATTTACGCTCACGCTCCAGCGCGCGAACTGGCGGCCGTCACCCTTTCACGCCATGGCCGCAGGGGACGAGTGCCCGAGGGGGTGCTATAGCGCCGCTTCTGTGCGGTTCCTGGCTTCAGCGGCGGCCCTGGTCCGGGCTCAAAATGAAGTGACGCGTCGATGACCCCAGTGGTGCCAGGGGCGCGGGCAGTGCACCAACAAGCAAGTTCGCCGAGCCTTCTCGCGCTGAAGCATCTGTATCAAGACTACCAAGCGCTCGTGCGTGCGACCGCGCTCGGTCGCGGCGTGCCCGAGTCGGCGGTCGATGATGTCGTTCACGAGTAACTGTTCACCGGGGCGGTTGAGGGTGAGATCGCGGGCTGGCATTCCCCG
>CADEGN010000497.1 GCA_902826865.1 uncultured Myxococcales bacterium | reverse complement strand
CGGGCACGGGCACGGAGGAGCGAGACCCCTTACGGGGTCACGCTCCTAGCGGCGCTCCTGGCCATCACCGTCGAGCCCGGGCGTTCCACCGTGCGCCCAGGCCGACGTCCACGAGCGAAGACACGCGCCAACGCGTTCGACATCGCCGCCGGCAAACACCACGCCACGGCGTCCGGGTGTCCGGTTCCCCTCGCCGAACACCACGAGCGGCAGGTTCATTGCCAAGCATTCGGCAAGGTCGCGGTCGAAGCGTGGTCCCCCGGCACCGAGCACCGCTGCCTGCGTCGCGCGACGTCGAGCAGCGCGCTCGTGGGGTGGTACCTCGGCCTCGTCATAGGTCTCGACCCGCAGGTTCGGCAGGCTGAGCGCCTCGATCGCGAGGCGGAGTTGGGTGCGGGCCGACGCCGGAATCTCCCCGACCAACGCAACAACGGCGAGGCGGGAGCCATCATCGAGCTCGAGCGGAATCGACCCACAAGCCCGCGGCAAGGTGTTGGCCGCCGTCGGACCCGGTTCATCGAATTCGCTGGCGATACGTTCGACGGGGCCATCCCATTTGAGCGCCTCGCCGTCCGCGGCCGCTCCATGAAGGACCAGCCGCTTGCCCACCAGCACGTCAGCTCGCACGGGAGGGAGGCAGCGCAGTGCGGTCGCAGGCGATACGCCATGAACGTGGATCGCGTCGGTCTCGTGGAGGAGAGCAGCGATCTCGGGAACGTCGCGCTCGGACAGCGAGAGGTCCACAACGACGGCCGCCGCCGCCGGCTGAAACAGCTCGAGCACACGCACGACGTCCGTGCCCGGCCCTGCGTAGGTCGTCGCGACCAGCTCACGCGCGAGTGCGCTCGGTTGATCCGATTCCGTACGTGCCACAAGGTGCAGCGTGCAACGCAAGCCATCGATTCGTAGCGTCGCTCGCCCAAACGGCCAGCGAGATCGTCGAGAAGCAGCTCGGCCCGATCTGGGACGCGCGATCAGGAGCGCGCCTACTCGCGGGTCTTCGCCGGCTTTGCCTTGCGCCGAAGCGGGTGGTGGAGCGTCGCCGTGCGTTCGTGCTCGCCGCGCTCGACGAGCAGCTCGAGGCCGTCGATGAGCAGATCCGGGGACGCCACTTGCACGTCTACCGTCTGGCTAAGCACGCCGTCGATCCCAACTTCGGCAGCAAACCCACCGTAGGCGCCGACAGGAACGCGCATGGGTGCGATCGTCGTCTCGGTACCGACCGCGCGAATTCGTCGGAGTGCCCGCATCGACGTCGGTGCGAGCACGGCGCCGCGCACGAGGGTGCGTTTGCCGCTGGGCTCGAGTCTGAACACGCGACCCGGCAAAGGCAGGTTGACGCCACCAGTGCCGGCGTAGGCCGCCGCGCTCTCGCGAGGGACCGGCCCAAGCACGGTTCCATCCCGCAGGGTCTCGATCACGTATGCGAACTCGTAGCCGTCTTCTTGGGCGCGTGCGAGCAGCTCTCGCTCGAGCGCTGCGCGGGACATGCCGCGTCGCTTCGACAGGAGCGCGAGGTTGCTGATCGTAGCGCCCACCTCCAGCGCCGGGCTCATGCGCGCGCGCCCATTGCTCCCCGGAACCTTGGAGCTCGGAACTCGCGTCATGAGCAGGTTCTCGAGCTTGCCATCGCGCACCAACACGAGGCGGCTGGGTTTGACGCCCTCGGCATCGCGATCGAAGCTGCCAAACCCGACCAATCCCGGATCGTCGACGAGCTCAAGGTAAGAGGGCAGCACCTGCTTGCCGAGTCGAGCCGCCCACACGGGCTCGAGATCGACCATCCGACCCGTCTCACCCAGCGGCGCCGGCGTACCCACCGCTTCGGTCGCGACGGTGGATGCCAAGAGCTGCGGCGCCGACTCGCCGACGAACAGAATCGGCCCGTCGTAGTCCTCGTCGATCATCGGCGCGACGACCCCCTGCTCGAGCTCGCGGAGCACGCGGTCGACCATCGCCTCTCCGGCAGCGAGCAGCTCGTCGTCGGCCCGAGGAATGTGCTGAAAGTGCATCACCGCGCCGTGGTCGAGATGCATGCCATCGGCACACTTGGTGTCCGCAACCACCGCGAGGATCGCCCGATCGCGCACCCAGCGTAGGGCGATGCCCTCGTTGTTTACGACGCTTTCTTGGGTTTGAAGGATCTGGAGGTGGACGTCGCCATTGTCGATCGCTGGGTGCTCTGAGAAACGCGCGCTGAGCGAGCCGACCATCGCCGCAAGTCCGTCGCGATCGATTTCGATCCGTGTCGTCTCGGCGCTACGGCGGACGGGCGGCGGCGGCGCGGTGTAATCGGGCGGCTGCTCAGCGCTGGCGAGGCGCTGCAAGACCACCTGCTTCTGCGAAAACGACTTCGACGCCCCACGGAACGCCGTGTCCAGCGATAGCCACAGTTTCTTGGCGGCGAACGACGGCGCTGGATCAAGCGAGACTTCGAGCGGCTCGATGCCACTCTCCGCGCCATAGAAATTGGTGTTGTCGCGCGCCGGAGATCCAACGCGAACCTCGACCGCTCCCGCCGACTGACGGTCGCGCACATTGGCGATCACCCCTCCGTAGGATCCGTGCACGCTAAGCAGCTCCGCGCGGACGATGCGAGCCTCGGCCCGGTAGAGCGGCGGCGTGCCGGGCAGCTTGAGTCCTTTGATGCTGCGCCCGAGCTCGGCCGCGAGCGCCGCGATCTCGGCCTCTGCGGCCTCCGAGTCGAGCGCGCTCGTCGGCGTCGGCGGCCTCGTAGCACCTGTTGCGCCGGGCGCAGGCGCTGCCGCAGTGCCGGGGAGCGGGGCGGACGCCATCGTCAGCGTCAAAACAAGGAAGCCGAGCCCACGGATCATTGCCGTCCTCGTCGGTGTACGGCGCGCGCGGGTGTGGCAGCCGCGGGTCGCGACGCGCCCCCGGGCGGTGACAGAAGCGGCGGCTTGTCGCGGTCGTGGGTTTTGCGTTCGATCTCGAGGTTGCGCAATAGCAACGACGGGCTCACCGCAGACACCGGCACCCAGCCCGACTCCGCACCACACATGCCATTGAAGATCTTTGGCGTGTCGTCGGTCGCGAGGATGGTCTCAAACGCCTGTAGTGGCGTACCGACGATGTCGGCCCCACGCACGAGTTCGTCTGGGCGACCGTCGGGATAGACGCGATAGACCATCAGGGGCTCGACCTTGAACGCCTGCGGCCCGCTGCGATCGGTGATGGTGTAGCCGCCCGCGATATCGGTGAACAGCAACCCATAGGGCTTGTTCTGCCGCTCGACCTCTTCGAGCAATGCCTGCCGGAGTTCGGCGCGGGTGAGGCTGCGCCGCGACGTCACGACGAGGTTTCCTTGCCGCGCGACCGCGGGATAGCCGGGTTCGCGGC